>CAJMAZ010000005.1:0-62680 GCA_905211535.1 uncultured Collinsella sp.
GAGGACGTCTTAACTTTATGTACCGCCTGTAGCGAACAAGCCGCTCGGGGCAGCTTGACGTCATATCGTCCAAGCGCGCGGCCCCCAAGCGGACCGGAGAGGAGCGCGTATGGCCTACGACGCCAAGAAAATCTACTACCGCTTCGACGATCACCTGAGCCGCCTGGTTCTGGATTACGAGGCGAGCCGTCAGATTTCGCCCGAAAGCGAAAACCTCTACCACGGCCTGCCGACCGCCCCGTACGACGAAGGCTTGTTCGTAGAGCACAACGTCAAGCGCGGCCTGCGCAATGCCGACGGCTCGGGCGTGGTCGCGGGCCTTACCCGCATCTCGGATGTGCACGGCTACAACAAGGTCGACGGCAAAGTCGTGCCCGATCAGGGCAAACTCACGCTTCGCGGCTACAGCATCGAGGACCTGGTCAACAACGCCCAGGCCGATGATCGCTACGGCTACGAAGAGGTCGCCTATCTGCTTATCACGGGCTCGCTGCCCACCAAAGAGGAACTCGACGGTTTTTGCGAACGCCTGGGTGCTTTTAGGCATCTGAGCGACGAATACGTCCGCGAGTTCCCCATGACCACGGTGTCGTCGAGCATCATGAATGTGCTTCAGCGCGCCGTGCTGCTGCTCTACGCCTTCGACGCCGAGCCCGACGCCATTACGCCCGAGCACGAAATCGACGTCGCTATCTCCATGCTCGCCCGTCTCCCCCGCATCGCCGCCTTCGCGCATATGGCCTCGGTCGCCAAGCGCCGCGGCTCCGAGGTTCATGTACCGCACCCAACACCCGGCCTCTCCACCGCTGAGACCATCCTGCAGGTGTTGCGCGGCGGCATGGCGTTCACCCGCGACGAGGCCATGCTGCTCGACGTGATGCTTATGCTGCATGCCGAGCACGGCGGCGGCAACAATTCCACGTTTGCCTGCCGCGTGCTGTCCTCCTCGGCCACCGACCCGTATTCCGCCTACGCCGCGGCTATCGGCTCGCTCAAGGGTCCGCGCCACGGCGGCGCCAACGCCAAGGTCGTGTCCATGCACGAGGACATCCGTGCGCATGTCTCCAACTGGGAGGACGAGGACGAGGTCGCAGCCTACCTAGGCAAGATCCTCGACAAGCAGGCCTTCGACGGCACGGGTCTCATCTACGGTATGGGCCACGCCGTCTATACGCTGAGCGACCCGCGTGCCGAGGTGTGCCGTCGTTACGCGCGCACGCTTGCCGCCAAGAAGGACCTGGGCGAGGAGTTCGCGCTCATCGAGCGCATCGAGCGCCTGGCACCGCAAGTGATGCGCGATCACGGCATGACCAAGCCCATCTGCGCCAACATCGACCTGTACACGGGCTTTATCTACAAGATGCTCGGCGTGCCCGAGACGCTCTTTACGCCGCTGTTCGCCGTCGCCCGCATGGCCGGCTGGTCGGCGCACCGCATGGAAGAGCTCTTCTGCGCACACCGCATCATCCGTCCCGCGTATCGCCCGGTTATCGAGCCGCTGGAGTATAAGCCGCTCGCCGATCGCTAGGACGCGGACCGTTATAGAACCCGAGCGTGGCCAGGGCATCACCGCCCTCGGCCACGCTTTTTATGCCAGTAGAAAGGATCGCAACGAATGATTGTGTTTTCCGATATGGATGGAACACTGCTGACGAGTGATAAGCAGATGAGCGACGCCACCTGGGCGATGCTCGACGAGCTTGCGCGCCGCGGTGTTGAGTTTGTGCCTTGCACGGGGCGCCCGCTGTCGGGTATCTTTGAGCCCATCCTCGCCCACCCCGCCGTACACTACGCGGTCTGCGCCAACGGTGCCAGCGTCTGGCAGCTCGACGACGGTACGCCCACCGATACTTCACGCGCTACGCGCATTTTGAGCCGACCGCTCGACCGCGCCATCGCCCACCGCATCCATAGCATCGCCGCCGGCCACGATGTGACCTTCGATATCTTCGCGGACGGGCAGTGCTTCCTCCCCCGCTCGCTCTATACGCGCCTGGACGAATTCTGCGGCGGCGATCCCCACATCGCGGCTTCGCTCAAGCGCACACGAACGCCGATCGACATGGATATCGACAACAAGATCGACGAGGTCGAGACGCTCGAACGCATCGCCATGTACTGGCACGACCCGGCCGATCGCGACGCCATCGCAGCGGAGCTCGACACGCTCGGAGGCATTGAGGTCACGCGTTCGTACGCCATGAATATCGAGGTCATGGGCGAGGGCGCCACCAAGGGAACGGCCCTCACGTGGCTGTGCGAGCACCTGGGCGAGCGTCTCGCCGACGCCTGGGCGTTCGGCGACAACATCAACGACATACCCATGCTGCAGGCGGCGGGCCACGGCATGGCCATGATCAACGCCGAGCCCGAGGACCGCAAGGCCGCCGACGCCATCACCGAGTTCGACAACGACCACGACGGCGTCGCCCGCACCATCATGACCGTCCTCGCCTAGTCATTGGACGTTCTTAAACGACTAGTCGTTGGGGACACTCTTCGCGAAAAGCTGCAAGAACTGTCCCCCACTGCCGGCAGAACAAGAACGTCCCCATCTGTCGGATTAAGCGAGGCCCTCCAGCACGCGACGAAACTCCTGCTGGACGGCGTGGTCGCGGTTACAACCCACCACGCGATCGGCCACCGCCTTGAGCGCGGGGCGCGCGTTTTCCATCGCGCAGCCCGTGCCGACAAAGCGAATGATCTCGTAGTCGTTCATCGAGTCGCCAAACGCCATGACCTCGTTGCGTTCAATGCCGTAATGCTCCGCGAGCTGCGCGATACCCGAGGCCTTCGACACACCAGGCTGCATGGCATCGATCCACGCGTTGCCCGAAGGTGCAAAAGTAAAGAGCTGACCAAGTTCGCGCTGTAGCACGTACGCACTGTCCATAACGGCACCGTCATCGCAAAAGATGCTCGCCTTGATGATATTTGCGCTGGGATCGGGCAGCTCCCAAATGCGCTCGGCATTGGGAAGGTCCTTATCGACCTCACGCACGAACTTGCACTCGTCATCGAGCAGGAAGGACTTGGTTCGGTCAAAGAGCGCAAGATGCAGATTGGGAAACGTCCTGACGGCTTGGGCGAGCCTTCGAATCGCCAGGTGCGAATACACCTCACGGTCTACCATCTTACCGTCGGCGTAGACCTGGGCGCCGTTAGCGGCGACAAAGTCCATCTTGTCGCGAACGGGCGCAAAGAACTCACACAGGCGATCGTAGCGACGACCTGACGATGCGGCGAAATGCACGCCATGCTCGTGTAGCGCCAGAATCAGTTCATAGGTCTCGGGAGGCACCTGGCTGTTTTCGTCAAGCAGTGTGCCGTCCATATCGGATGCAATCAGTTTAAACATAGAAAAGCTCCCTTCGGGCTTGTTGGAATCGAACGTGTATCCGATTCCAACGTACCCAAAGGGAGCTCAAATAAGACTCCGCGGGCGTAAACGTTACAAGGGCCTGGCAAATAGCTCACACATGCCAGAGGTCCTACGGTCGCGGCGCCAGGCAGCTCGCCAAAGAGTGTCCCCGATGACTAGTCGTTTAAGAACGTCCCCGATGACTAGTCGGCGTAGGTGAAGGTTGTGACGTCGAACATGCCCTCGGGGCGGATGCGGAGCGTCGGGATGACCGGCAGGGGCAGGAAGATGATGCCCATGATGGGGTCGAGCGGCGGCTCAATACCCATGGCGCGCGCCTTGACCATAAAGTCATCGTGCTGCGCGGCAACGTCTTCGGCAGTGCCTTCGCTCATCAGGCCGCCGAGCGCCAGAGGAATACGAGCCACGACCTCGCCGTTGCGCACCAGCACGTGACCACCTTGGCCCACGGCCTCAACGGCGGCCATCATATCGGCGGCGTTGTCGCCCACCACGCACACGTTGTGCGAGTCGTGGCCGATCGTGGAGGCAATGGCGCCACCCGTGATGGTGAAACCGCGCACCCAGCCGCGACCGATATGCTTGCCGACCAGGCCCAGGCCAGCGGGGCCGTCGCCGTCGGCGCCCTCGGCCTGCAGCGACACGCCGCGGCCATGGCGCTCAATCAGCATAATGCGACGCAAGTCCTCGTCAGTCTCGGGACGAACCATGCCCGTGATGGCCTTGCCCGGCACCACGTCAATCACGGCCTCGCCCGGCTTAAAGGCATAGTCGAATACGTCGAGCGAAAGCTTCGGCAGCTTAACGGAGGCACGCAGCTCATCGGCAAGGGCCGCAACCTCGGCCATCTCGGGTGCGATCTCGCCCACAAAGGTACCGTCCTGCGCCACCAGAGTACCGGCGGCATATACGCGATGCGGAGCCGTGGCAAACGTCAGGTCATTGAGCACCAGCAGGTCGGCACGCTTGCCCGGGGCAATCGCACCGCGGAGCTCATGCGGGTCGCGGCAGCCGTGATCCAGGCCAAACGCCTCGGCCGTGGAGAGGGACGCCATAGAGATAGCGACCACGGGGTCGATACCGGCCTCAATCGCCGCGCGGCAGGCATTGTCGATCATGCCGGTTGCAAGCGCATCGGAAGGGGCGCGGTCGTCAGTCGCAAAGCAGCAGCGGCGGGCGCGCGCGGGATTCTCCAGCAACATCGGAGACAGGTTGGCCAGGTCATGGCTGCACGTACCTTCGCGCAGCATCACATACATGCCGCGAGATAGCTTGTCGAGTGCCTCCTCGGGAATCGTCGACTCATGGTCGGCGATAATGCCCGCCGCGGCATAGGCGTTGAGGTCCTTGCCGGCAACGAGTGGGGCGTGACCGTCAACCTGTTTGGACGGCGTCTGGTTGGCAGCGTCGATACGAGCGCAGGTCTCGGGATCGGCCATAAAGACGCCCGGCAGGTTCATCATCTCGCCCAGACCAAAGACATCGCCCGGATGCTCGGCAAAAAACGCCTGCATATCGGCAGCCGAAATAACGGCACCGGCCTGCTCATCGGGCAGCGCGGGCACGCACGAAGGCATCATGTACTTGATGGAGATGGGTGCGCGGCGGCCATCCTCAATCATAAAGCGCAAGCCGTCGAGACCGGCAACATTGGCAATCTCGTGGCTGTCGGCAATTGCGGTGGTGGTACCGCGCGTCGCGGCCATGCGAGCATACTCGGCGGGACGGCTGTTCGAAGACTCGATATGCAGATGCCCGTCAATAAAACCGGGAGCGAGATAGCGACCCTGGCAGTCGATGAGCTCAGTTGCCTCGTAGGTGCCAGCGGCATCGTCGCGACCATCGTAGAGCACGCCGACGATCACACCGTCCTTGACGGCAACGCTACCGGGCGCCACACGCTGGCCATACACGTCGACGATCTGCGCATTGGTAAACAGCCTGTCGACGGGCACGCGGCCCTCGGCGGCCTCGATCACAGACCTCATGACCTCAACGGACATACATACTCCTTTAACCGTAGAAAACGCTGCGGGGCGGACAGACCTTCACCGCAGCAAGCCAATAGCCATTGTATGCCCAAACGATGGGTCAACAATACGCCTCTCCGCTTAACGGCACACGCCACTTGGTGCAATGGGGACTGCCGCTGAGCACCAATACAAGGAGTGTCCCAAAGTGCCAACAACGGGAGCGCCGATGTTTTGGCAACGACAGCGAGCGGGCCGCATTTGAGACAAGGTGACGTGAAACGAAAGGGCGCTGACCTTCTGGTCGCGCCCTTGAAGTTGAACGTCAGATTGTCCAAATGCGGCCCGCGCAGCGTCGGCCGGTCCGCCGTTCGGTAGAACGGCGGAACTAAATCAACTTGAAGCCCTTGCGCTTGCCTACGGAGAGGGTGTCGCCCAGCTTGAGGGCGCTGGGATCGATGTTATAGCTCTTGGGAGCCACGGCCTTGCCGTTGATCTTGACACCGCCGCCGTCGATATCGCGACGAGCCTGGCCGGCGCTCGCCGAAAGACCCAAGTCCTTGAGCAGGCCGGCGAGGTAGATCTGGCCCTCGTCGTTAACAGTCAGCTCAACGTGCTTCTCGGGGAAGTCGGCGAGCTGGCCCTCCTTGAACACGCGGTCGAACTCGGCCTGAGCCTCGTCACCGGCACCGGCGCCGTGGTAGGTGTCGCACAGGTCGCGGCCCAGAGCGCGCTTGAGCTCGTAGGGGTCGGCAGAACCATCGGCCAGGGCAGCGTCGATCTTGTCGACCTCGGCCGGGGTGAGCGAGCTGGCCAGACGATAGTACTTGCCGATCATCTCATCGGGGATGGACATGGTCTTGCCGAACATATCCTTGGGGGCGTCGGTCAGGCCGATGTAGTTGCCGTAGGACTTGGACATCTTGCGCACGCCATCGGTGCCCTCGAGCAGCGGCATGGTGAGCGCGATCTGGGGCTCCATGCCCATCTTCTCCATGAGCTCACGGCCGGCGAGCAGGTTGAAGAGCTGATCGGTGCCGCCCATCTCCACGTCGGCCTTGATCTGCACGGAGTCGAAGGCCTGCATCACGGGATACAGGAACTCATGCAGGGCGATCGGCGTCTGAGACTGGTAGCGCTTGGTAAAGTCATCGCGCTCAAGGATGCGGGCGACGGTGAACTTGGAGCACACCTGCAGCAGGCCGGCCAGGTCCATCGAAAGGATCCAGTCGCCGTTGTGCACGATGGTGGTCTTCTCGGGATCCAGGATCTTCATGGCCTGGCTCACGTAGGTCTCGGCGTTGGCCTCGATCTGCTCCTGCGAAAGCTGCGGACGCGTGGAGTTCTTGCCCGAAGGATCGCCGATCAGCGCGGTGCCGTTACCGATGATAAGGGTGACGTTGTGGCCCAGGTCCTGGAACTGACGCATCTTGCGCAGGGGCACGGCATGTCCCAAGTGCAGGTCGGGGCTGGTGGGATCGACGCCGAGCTTGATGTTGAGGGGCTCGCCCTTCTCAAGCTTCTTGCGAAGGTCGGCCTCGGGGACGATCTGCGCGGCGCCCGAGGTGATGATACGCATTTGCTCGTCGACAGACAGCATTGGGTATCCTCCTTTTGCTATAGCACCCTCGCCGGATACGGCGGTGCTGGAAGTCCATAAACTCTCATATGATAACAAAACGGCGCGGCCGAACACCTACGACAGGAAAATCCTCGTCCTGCTGCATGCGTCGACAGCGACCGGCAGACGCGTACCGTCGCGCTCGACCAAATAGCGCGTCTGCCGACGACGCGAGCAGTCACGGCAATGGACCGAGCCCGTTGCCTGTGTGGCGCAAGGCCCCTCGGCGGTGAGCAGGCAATGCTCACACGCCATGAGCTCGGGATGGCCGTCGTCGACAGGCCCCAAGACACCGGGGCAAGCGGCAAGCTCGGCAACGCGCTCAGCGTCGTTGGCGAGCAACTCGGCTGGCACATACACACGGCCCGCACCAAGCCCACGCAGCCAGACAAGCGTGGCCCGGTTGGCGCAAAACACTGGCGCCGCCACATCAAACGCCACGCCCAACTCACGCGCCATCGCAGCCTGTCCCAAATTGCGGCAGACCACACGCCCGGCACGCTGCATCAGCGAGCGGGTCCGCTCGACGTCGCCCCCGCGACAGACCTCATCGAGCACCACGGTCGCATCGGACAGGTCGAGCTCGTCACACGGGTCGGCATCCATCAGCTCCCAGGCAAAGAACATACGAGCCAAAGCCCCCTGCTCCGCCGACTCCGCCAGTCCCGCCGCCGGCACATCGCCAGCGACAACGGAGCCCTCAAACGGCAGCACTTCAACGGCGCGAGCAGCAGGCACGACCGCATCGGCCTCGGCATGCATGCGCTCCAGGGCCGTCGCCGTCTGCTCCAACACACCGGCGCTGCGAATCAGGTACACCTCGCAGCCCGTGTCCACCTTACGCTTGCAATGCACGACGACGCGCTTCCCCGCTGCGGCATCCACCGGGCAGGGCACCTGCGGCCAGCGCTTGGGCACATCGGGACGCGCGTCGACACCCGGATAGAACCGAATCTCGAGCGTGTCACCCGCCGCCACGGCGGCGTCGAGCTCAACGGTCACCTCTTCGTGGCCCACAGCGACCAAGCGCCCCACGCGCACGCCCTGGTTAATTGCGCGCTCAAAGCTCATCAGCTCGGCACCCGAACGCCCTCGCAGGTACGCATCGGTAAACCCACGGTTAAACGACCTTCCCAGCTCGCGCTCAAGCTCTTCCACGGCACCGGGGTCCCACGCGCCGTCGCACAGCATATCGAGTGCCCGGCGCCACACCCGCACCACGTTGAATACGTAATCGGGGTTCTTCATGCGCCCCTCGATCTTGAGCGACGCCACGCCGGCATCTACAAGCTCGGGCAGATGCGCAATACCCAGATAGTCGCGCGGGCACAGCAGGCGATCTCCCTCGACAGCAACAACACTCTGCCCCGCCTCGTCCACTAGGTCGTACGCCAGACGGCACGGCTGTGTGCAGTCGCCGCGCATCGCCGAGCGCCCACGCCGCAGGGCCGAGAACTCGCACGCCCCCGAATAGCCGATGCAAATCGCACCGTGGCAGAATACCTCGATGGGCACGCCCGTGGCACATAGCGCCGCAATCTCGTCGACCGTCAGCTCGCGTGCCGTCGTCACGCGCTCGACCCCCAGCTCGTCGGCGGCAAGCCGCACGGCACCCTCGCTATGAGCGCCCGCCTGCGTGGACAGGTGAATCTCGACCCCGGGAATCGCCGCGCGCAGCGCGCAGGCCAACCCGGCATCGGCCACAATCAGAGCATCGGCGCCCAGCTCCAGTGCATGAGCTCCCAGCGCCACCGCGTCGGACAGCTCATCGTCAAACACGAACACGTTGAGCGTCACGTACACACGCACGCCATGAGCATGCGCCACGGCACAACCGCGCGCAAACTCGTCATCCGTAAAGCCATGGGCGCTCACGCGGGCGTTAAAGCCGCCCAACCCCGCATAGATGGCATCGGCGCCCGCGGCGATGGCCGCAAGCATCTGGTCGAGCCCGCCCGCCGGCGCCAGCAGCTCGGGCAGCGCCGCACCGGCAGCATCCAATCCAGTCTTGTGTTGCCCGCTCGGCCCCATCGTCCGAATCGCCATCGACAAACTCCTTACCAAGGTATGCATTCACTCTGAAAAATGCCGCCTTCCAGCATACACGAGGCCTCGCGCGCCCCGTTTGGTTTATCGTGTAATAACTTATGTCCATCCTGCCCCGACGGCACATCCGCCGTCCGGCACGACATACCTGGAGGTCAATATATGGGTCCTCGCCAACGACAGGGACGCAGCCGTTCAAAGACGCATGCCCTGCCCATAATCCTGCTCTCGTTTTTGGGCTTTTTGCTTATCGCGGGCGTGGCATTTGGCATCGGCATGGTCGGCAACGTCAACCGCTGGCTGTCCGATCTGCCCGACTACACCGACGCCAACGCGTATCTGGTGAGCGAGCCCACCGAGATCGTCGACTGCAACGGCAACAAGATCGCGAGCTTCTACACGCAAAACCGCAAGTCCATCACCAAGGACGAGGTCTCCCCCTACGTGCTGCAGGGCACCGTTGACGTCGAGGACGAGCGCTTCTACGAGCACGGCGGTATCGACCTGTGGGGTATCGCGCGTGCTGCGGTGGCAACCCTCGGCGGCGGGCACGAAGGCGCCTCGACTATCACCCAGCAGCTGGTGCGCAACACCATTCTGCAGGAGGAGCAGTTCGACTCGACCATCGAGCGTAAGGTGCGCGAGGCCTACATCGCCATCAAGATGGAGGACATGTACTCCAAAGACGAGATCCTCATGATGTACCTCAACACCATCTATTACGGTCACGGCGCCTACGGCATCGAGGCCGCAGCCGAGACCTACCTGTCCAAGAGCGCCGCCGACCTCACCCTGAGCGAGGCCGCGCTGCTCATCGGCCTTCCCAACTCGCCTTCGCAGTACGACCCCACGGTCAACCCCGACCTGGCACTGTCTCGCCGCAACAAGGTCCTCGACAACATGCTGCGCCTGGGCCACATCACCCAGGAGGAGCACGATGCCGCACAGGCCGAGCCCATCACCCTCAACGTGACCGAGATTTCGGGCAGCGGCGTCGACGTATACTCGCAGCCCTACTTTGTCGCCTATGTTAAGCAGCTGCTGGAGCAGGAGTTCTCGACCGACGTGCTCTTTAAGGGCGGCCTGACCGTCAAGACCACCATCGACCCCACGATGCAGCAGGTGGCAGAGAATGCCGTCCGCGAGCAGCTCGACACGCTCTCACTCGACGGCCTGGACATGGGCATGGTGGTCGTCGACCCCAAGACCGGCTACATCAAGTGCATGGTGGGCGGCTATGACTACAACGCCGACGAGAACCACGTAAACCATGCCACGGCCAAGCGTCCCGTCGGCTCCACCTTTAAGGCCTTTACGCTGGCAACTGCCATCCAAAACGGCATGAACCCCAACGTCACCCTCAACTGCAACTCGCCGCTCAAGGCCAAGGGCACCACGACCGAGGTCCAAAACTACGCCAACCATAGCTATGGCAACATCACGCTTAAGCAGGCGACGGCATACTCCTCCAACACCGGCTACATCCAGGTGGCGGAAGCCGTCGGCAACAGCAAGATCATCTCGCTCGTCAAAAAGCTCGGCATCGATCCCGCCAAGGACAACATCGAGGACGTTCCCGTCATGACCCTCGGCACCGGCTCGATCTCGCCGCTCGAGATGGCCGCCGCCTACGCGACGTTTGCCAACGGCGGCTACTATCGCCAGCCGATCGCCATCACTGAGATTGACTCTCGTACCGGTTCGGTGCTGTACCAGCACACCGACAATCCCTCACAGGTACTTACCGAGGGCGAGGCCGCCGCGGTCACCGATGTTCTGTCCGGCGTCATGAAGGGCGGCGGTACGGGTGCTGCCGGCGCCCTGAGCGTCAACCAGCCCTATGCCGGCAAGACGGGCACCACCGACAACACCACCAACCTGTGGTTCTGCGGCTATACCCCGCAGCTGGCGTGCGCCCTGTGGACCGGCTATTCCGCGGGCGAGATTCCCATCCAAAAATACGGCACAGACCTGCTGGGCGACAGCACCAACCTGCCTGTCTTTAAGCGGTTTATGAACACCGTTCTGACCGGTACCGAGCGCGAGGAGTTTGCGACCGGAACGGCGCCCACCTACAAGAACAACAGCGTCTGGAAGTTCTACGGCACCTACAACACCAAGAAGACGGAGAACGACGACAAGGACGAGAACGAGGACGAAGAGGAAACCACCACAACGACTACCACGACGACCACGACCACCGAGACCACGGGCGGCGACACCACCGGCGGCACCGGAACGACCGGCGGCTCGACGGGCGGCTCCACTGGTGGTTCGACCGGCGGCGATGGCGGCACGCCTACGCCCACGCCTACGCCCACTCCCGACCCCTCGCCCACGCCTGACGATACTGTTGGCTAGAAATTCATCCGGCCATTAGCAACAAGGCCCCCGAGCAGCTTATTAAACTGCTCGGGGGCCTTTTAGTTTAAAGCGACCTGGTGGACGGTCTTTATACCGGCAAACAATATAGGGGGTACCGACCAACGTCGATACCCCCTTACAAGCCACCATGTCACGCACACAGTGCCGAGCGCACGGCCCGCACGCCTACTTGCGAGAATTGCTCAGCTTATTGATCAGCGCCTCAAGACGCTCGCCGTCCTCGGCCGTCTGGGCAATAACCAAAATCGTATCGTTGCCGGCAAGCGAGCCAAGCACATCGGGCAACTCTGCCGCATCAACGGCGGCAGCGATGCCGGAAGCCGTGCCAGGCTGAGCCTTGATCATGACCAGATTATCGGTACGTAGAACGCCCGTTACGAGCTCGGAAACCATACGCTGCAGGTGCAGGTCCTCTGCCAGAACATAGATGCCCTCAGGGAGCTTACGCAGCCCCATGTCGGCAATATCGCGAGAGACAGTCGCCTGCGTGCAGTCAAAGCCCATAGCACGGAGCTCATCGACCAGCACGCGCTGCGTACGGACGTCCTTATTGCGCACAATATCTCTAATGGCATCCTGGCGCCCATTGCGTTTTTTAGCCATACAAACCCTCTCTCCAAAAGATGGCGGAGACAATCAATCAGTGATTGAATAGTTTAACGCTATTTGAAGGCTTTTGTGTATAAGAACGCATTTCGAAACAATTCTATGCAAGTTTGTTTCGAAATGAGCCGTTTAGGCAGTTTTTGCGCCCGTCCGGTTAAGAAAAGCTGCCAGATGCGTACACATCACGCAGCGCGCGGGCTTGGCGCTGGCGATCGGCCCAAACAACAGACCGAGTCCCCGATGGTTATCCTTGAGCGCGGCGACCATCTGACGGGTTCGAGGCGCCTCGAGCATATCACGCATGCGGGCGGAACGCTCGATTGACGACACCCCATGCGGGCTCAGACACAAATTCTCGATGCAGGCGACCAGTCCGGCAAAGTAGAACTTTTGGCTTGCCAGCTTGAGCCGACCACCGCTATCTGCTTCCGAGAGTGAGTCCGCAAGCTCGTCGAGCGCTCGGGTGTCATCGGATACCTTGGCATACATGGTGGGATCGAAGGCATCTGTAAGCTTAGGTGCCGCCGCGTGGAAACAAGCATCGCCGCAGCCGGACACGCATCGTGCCTGCGAAAGCGCACATGCCATAAACCCAACTGTGCGAAACACCTTGTCGCACAAAAGGCATGCCTCAAACAGCGAGCGGCTGTACATCACGCCAGAGGTCTGAACGACTAGGCCGCCTAAAATCAACTGAGGCAGCCCGGCCGCCATCGAAGATTTGCTATCAATGGAAATATGAGTAGTATCCAAGACGCGCGAATGGCGCTCTCGATGTGCATCATAGCGGTCGAGCGACACCGTGGGGAACACTATGTCTGCCGCTGAATCGCACGCGATATCGACCATCTTGGAAAGGGACTGCGGAGCAAACCACTCATCGGCGTTCATAGCGATGATTTGAGAGCCACGCGAGGCAGCAAAACCGGCACGAAGACAAGCACCGCGCTTCGCGTCCTCGACGTCAATCAAATCAATATGGATGTCCCTGTCGGCAGCAACTTGAAGCGAATGGCGCACACCGGGCGCAGCATCGCGACAGACAACGACAATCTGCAAATCATAGAGGTCTTGGTTCTGGATACTCTCGAGCGCACGCATCGCATAGCTGGGCGAACCTTCTACCACAAGGATCACCGAAAGTCGCGGATGCGAGCCACGTCGAACCAAGTTATCCGTCCTCTCGACAGCAGTGAATCAAACTGTCGTTCATGGTACACCCCGGCAATAAAAGCAATGAGACACCGGTTGTATTGCACGCCAAGAACAGATGTTGCACACGCGCAGCCCACAGATGACAGGTGCCAACGCACGACGCGCCGAGCCCTCCCCTAGTCGAGCACGACAAGCTCGGCGGGATCGTAATCCACGCCCATAAACGTAAGGCCGCAGGCAGGAGCCGTGGGGCCCGCAGCGGTACGGTCGCAAGCATCGATGACCTCGCGCATCCACTCGGGTTCACGGCGATGCATGCCAATCTCGACAAGCGTGCCCACGATCGTGCGGACCATCGAATGCAGAAACGCATTGCCCTCGATGGTAAACGTCAGGATGTCCTCGCCAAACGCAACCTCATGGCCAAACTCGGCACGCATCACGCAGCGGTGCGTGGGCTTGCCCACGGCAGACGCCACCTTGCAAAAGCTCTTGAAGTCCTGCTCGCCCAGCAGCGCGGGACAGGCCGCAGACATCGCCTCAACATCCAATGGGTAGCGATGCCACCACACCGCACCGCGCGAAAGCACAGGGCGCGCGTCGCGATCGGCAATACGGTACGTATACGTACGGGAACGCGCATCAAAGCGTGCAGAAAAGCCTTTACGGGCCTTGTAGACCTCGTTTATGGCGATATCTTTGGGCAGGAGGGCATCCATAGCCCTCAGCCACCTACGGCGCGTCAAAGCCAACTCAGCGTCCGTTACGGGCACGCTGATGAACTGAGCCACGGCATGTACGCCGGCATCGGTACGCCCCGCACACGTCAGGTCGATCGGACGGCGAAGGAGCGTCTCAATAGCGCGGCGCAGCTCGCCCGCAACCGTCGTCTGTCCAGGCTGCTCGGCAAAGCCGCTATAGGACGAACCATCGTAGGCCACGCGGAAAACGAGCGTTGCATCGAGCTCAGGAATCGAATTGAAATCAGACGGCGCAGTCATGGGCGCTCCCAACAAGCAATCAACGGTATCGCGACAAAAAAAGAGGGGTAC
The DNA here is from genome assembly GCA_905211535.1 of uncultured Collinsella sp. Classification (GTDB taxonomy): domain Bacteria; phylum Actinomycetota; class Coriobacteriia; order Coriobacteriales; family Coriobacteriaceae; genus Collinsella. The sequence continues at coordinate 14,218 of CAJMAZ010000005.1, forward strand.
GCGAACGTACCCCTCGAATATAGCCTATGCAGACGGAATGTCTACTCAGCGGTCTCCTCGGCAGCAGTCTCCTCGACAGCCTCGACCTTCTTGGGAGCAGCGGCCTTCTTGGGGGCCGGAGCAGCCTTCTTGGCCTTAGGCGTGCAAGGCTCGGTGACGAGCTCCATGATAACGATGGGAGCGTTGTCGCCCTTGCGGTTGCCGAGCTTCATGATGCGGGTGTAACCGCCGTTGCGGTCCTGCCACATACCCTGAGCAGCCTTGTCGAAGATCTCGGCAACGAGCTGCTTATCACCGAGCTTGGCGATAGCCAGACGACGAGAGTGCAGGTCGCCCTTCTTGGCCCAGGTGATGATCGGATCGACGACCGAACGCAGCGCCTTAGCGCGGGTCTCGGTGGTCTTGATGCGGTCGTTCTCGAAGAGGGCCTTAGCAAGGCTCTTCTTCATGGCCTTGGTGTGGCTCGCATCGGTGCCGAGCTTCAGGCCCTTCTTAACGTTGTGACGCATGGTCTAGTTTCTCCTCAAATATGCGAAGCATTAAGCCTTCAGGCTCAGGCCCATGGACTCAAGCTTGTCCTTCACTTCCTCGATCGACTTAACACCGAAGTTACGGATGTTGAGCAGATCGTTCTCCGAGAACTCAACGAGCTGACGGACCGAGTGAATGCTGGCGCGCTTAAGGCAGTTGTAGGAACGGACGGAAAGGTCCAGATCCTCAATCTGCTTGTCCAGCTCGGCGTTGTCGTTGGTGACCTCGGGAGCGAAGATCGAAGCCTCCTCCTCGACCTCGGGGGTCTCGGCAAGGTTCATAAAGGCAGCCATATGCTGGTTGATGATATTGGCAGCCTGGACCACGGCGTCGCGCGGAGCGATGGAGCCGTTGGTCTCGATCTCGAGGACAAGGCGGTCGTAGTCGGTGTGCTGACCGACACGGCAAGCCTCAACGAGCTTGGCGCAACGGGACACCGGCGAGTACAGCGAGTCGACGTGGATCACACCGATGGGATCGTTATCGCGCTTGTTGGCCTCGCCAGAAACATAGCCGCGGCCATAGCCGATGCGCATGCTCATGGTGAGATGGCCACCCTCGGTGAGCGTAGCGATGTGCTGCTCGGGGTTGACCAGCTCAAACTCGGACGGAATAAAGAAGTCCGCACCGGTGACCTCGCAGGGGCCGTCAACCGAGATGGTGGCGGTCGCCTCGTCGGTCGTGCCGAGAGCCCTGAAGACAAGACCCTTGACATTCAGGACGATGTCGGTGACATCCTCGACCATGTTAGGGATGGTCATGAACTCGTGCTGCGCACCATCGATCTGAATAGCCTCGACGGCGGCACCCTCGAGCGAGGACAGAAGAACGCGACGAAGGGAGTTACCCAGCGTATCGCCGTAGCCACGCTCGAGCGGCTCGACGGAGACACGAGCAGACGTCTCGTTGATCTCTTCGACCTGAACCTGAGGCCTAATGAATTCTGACATGTATTACCTCCAGCCTCAGCAGCCCGGATGGACTACTTAGAGTAGAGCTCGACGATGAGCTGCTCGTTGATATCACCGCTGATCTGCTCACGCGTCGGCAGAGCGAGCACGTTACCAGACAGCTTCTCGATATCGACCTCGAGCCAGCCAGGGACCTCAAAGCGCTCGGAGGAAATCAGGGCCTCCTTGATGGGGAGGAGGTCACGGAACTTCTCGCCGACAGCGACGACATCGCCGGCCTTGACGCGGTAGGACGGGATGTCCACGCGCTTGCCGTTCACGGTGAAGTGACCATGACGGACGGACTGACGAGCCTCTTTGCGGGTGCGGGCGAAGCCAAGACGGAAGACGACGTTGTCGAGGCGAGACTCAAGGATGATCATGAGGTTCTCACCGGTGACGCCGTTCATCTTGCGGGCCTTGTTGAAGTAGCCGTGGAACTGCTTCTCCAGAACGCCATAGATGAACTTGACCTTCTGCTTCTCGCGCAGCTGCATGCCGTACTCAGATTCCTTGCGACGGCGCTTGGGCTGACGGATAGATTCCTTCTTGCTGCTGTAACCGAGCTCAGCGGGATCGATCCCGAGCTGACGGCAGCGCTTAAGAACAGGAGTCCTGTCGATTGCCATATTGATACGATCCTTTCAGTTACACGCGGCGACGCTTCTTGGGGCGGCAGCCGTTGTGCGGAATGGGGGTCTTGTCCTGGATGCTCGAGACCTCGAGGCCAGCAGCCTGGAGGGAGCGGATGGCGGTCTCACGACCGGAGCCGGGGCCCTTGACGAAGACGGAAACCTTCTTCATACCGTGCTCCATGGCCTGCTTGGCAGCAGCCTCGGCAGCCATCTGGGCAGCGAACGGCGTGGACTTACGGGAGCCCTTGAAGCCCACCTGGCCAGCCGACTTCCAGGAAATGACGTTGCCCTGGGGATCGGTGATCGAAACGATCGTGTTGTTGAACGTAGAACGAATGTGAGCCTGGCCCACGGAAATGTTCTTACGGTCCGCGCGCTTCAGACGGGCAGCGCGAACGTTCTTCTTAGCAGTAGCCATCTATCTAGCGCTCCTTATTTCTTCTTCTTAGCACCGATCTGACGCTTCGGGCCCTTGCGGGTACGAGCGTTAGTGTGGGTGCGCTGGCCGCGGACCGGGAGGCCCTTGCGGTGACGAAGGCCGCGGTTGCAGCCGATGTCCATAAGGCGCTTGACGTTCTGGTTGCGCTCACGGCGGAGGTCGCCCTCAACCATGATCTGGTTCTTATCGATATAATCGCGGATGGCGTTAACCTCATCCTCGGTGAGGTCCTTAACGCGCGTATCCACGTTAACGTTGCACTCGACGCAGATCTTCGTCGCAGTGGTGCGGCCGATGCCGTAAATGTAGGTCAGACCGATCTCAACGCGCTTCTCACGCGGGAGGTCGACACCATTAATACGGGCCAACGTAGTCTCCTCTCTTAACCCTGACGCTGCTTATGACGGGGGTTCTCGCAAATGACGAGGACCTTGCCATGGCGCCTAATGATTTTGCACTTATCGCACATCTTCTTGACCGAAGGACGTACCTTCATCGTTCTTCCTTTCGGTAGCGCTCAAACTACTTCCCTACTATCTACTCGCCCAGCCGCAGGCGTTTAAAACTATGGCTGGTCTTCACACACAATCCGACCGTAGGTTGAGCTAAGCCTGCAGCCGGAAATGGAGTGCGTGTATGCGTGCCGCTATTTATAGCGATAGGTGATGCGGCCGCGGGTCAGGTCGTACGGGGAAAGCTCCACGACAACCCTGTCACCGGGGAGAATGCGGATGTAATTCATTCGGATCTTGCCAGAAATGTTGCACAGAACCGAATGACCGTTCTCGAGCTCAACCTTAAACATGGCGTTGGGCAGCGGTTCCTTTACCGTACCCTCGAGCTCAATTGCGTCTTCCTTCTTCACAAGCAATCATCTTTCTCTAGAAAACGACAGCGATTGAGTATTCTACAACACGTATGCACGCATCGTAATAACTTCGTAATGGCTCCACAACTAAGTGGAACTTGTTACATTTCTCCGCCTTGGAGCGAACACCAAGCACCTTGCGCATCCGTGGTGAGAATCACCGGACCGTCATTGGTGATGGCGACGGTGTTCTCGTAGTGCGCGGCGGGCAGGTGGTCGTTGGTCGTGACGATCCAACCGTCGGAGCCCGTGCTCACATGGTTGGAACCCATCGTAACCATCGGCTCGATGGCAATGACCATGCCGGCCTGGAGGCGAACGCCCCTCCCCTTCTTTCCATAGTTAGGAACGTTGGGGTCCTCGTGCATCACGCGACCAATGCCATGGCCCACATAATCACGAAGCACGCCGTAACCGTGAGACTCGGCGAGGGACTGAACGGCATAACCGACGTCCCCGATATGGTTACCGGGAACAGCCTGCTCGATGGCAGCCTTAAGGCAATCGCGCGTGACCTCGCACAAAGCCTTGGCTTCGGGCGTGGGGGTGCCGACGAAAAACGTCCAAGCGTTATCGCCAACCCAACCGTCGACAACGGCTCCCGTATCGATGGAGATGATATCGCCATCGCGCAGGATCATGTCGGGGTTGGGAATACCGTGGACCACGGCATCGTTGATCGATGCGCAAATGGTCCCCGGGAACCCGCCGTAACCCTTAAAGGCCGGGGTGCCGCCATGCATGCGGATAATCTGCTCCGCAAGCTGATCGAGCTCAAAGGTCGAAACGCCGGGACGAACCATGGCTCCAACGTGGCGGAGCGCCATCTTAGATAGCGCTCCTGCCTTCTTCATCTGCTCGATTTGCGTTGCAGACTTAATCTTGATCATAGACCGAGAGCCTCTTTGACATCCCCGTACACGGTCTCGCGAGCCTGGTCACCGTTGACCGACTTGAGCAGACCCTGGCCACGATAGTAGTCGACGAGCGGACTCGTGGACTTCTCGTAGACGTCGAGACGATTCTTGATGGTCTCGGGCTTGTCGTCGTCGCGCTGATACATCTCGCCGGCGCACTTGGGGCAGGTAGCATCGGCAGCGGTGCCGGTGTAACCGCAGGCGCGGCAGGTGCGACGCGAAGACAGACGATCGATGATGACCTCGGGGGCCACGTCGACCAGAAGGGCGCAGTCGATCTCGCGACCCATGGCGGAGAGCTCGGAATCGAGCGTCACAGCCTGGGCGGTGTTGCGCGGGAAGCCGTCGAGGATGAAGCCCTGCTGGGCGTCATCGGCGGCAAGGCGCTCCTTGACAAGGTCGATCACGAGCTGGTCGGGAACGAGCTCGCCAGCGTCCATGTACTTCTTAGCCTGAATACCAAGCTCGGTGCCACCCTTGACGGCAGCACGCAGCAGGTCGCCCGTGGAAATGTGAGCGACGCCAAACTCGGCGACGAGCTCCTGTGCGACGGTGCCCTTACCGGCACCCGGAGCTCCGAGCAATACGAGGTTCATGAGCAATCCTCCTCTAGCCTATTTAAAGAATCCATCGTAATCATACATCTTGATCTGGCCTTCGAGCTTATCGACCGTGTCGAGCACGACGCCGACCATGATGAGGATGGACGTGCCGCCAAATGCCTGAATCAGCTGGTTACCCGTGAAGGAGAAGATGATCGAAGGCACGATGGCGATGAGCGCCAAAAAGACAGCGCTGGGAAGCGTAATCTTGTTGAGCGCGTTCTTGATGTAGGCCGCGGTAGCCCTACCCGGACGCACGCCCGGAATAAAGCCGCCCTGCTTCTTAAGGTTGTCGGCCGTGTCATCGGGGTTGAACACCATGGAGGTGTAGAAGTACGCGAAAAACACGATGAGGACAACGTTAAGCACCCAGTTGAGCCAACCGCGCGAAAGCGCAGAGGCAACTGCCTGGATCCAGCCGATGCCGGGGAAGAACACGGCAATCTGAGCCGGGAAGTACAGCAGCGCCGAAGCGAAGATGATCGGCACGACACCCGCGGTGTTGACCTTGATGGGCAGGTAGGTGGTCTGGCCACCCATCATGCGACGGCCCACGACGCGCTTAGCGTAGGAGACCGGGATGCGGCGCTGGCCGCGCTCAAGGAAAACAATCAGCGGGATAACCAGCAGGATGATGGCGCAGATGATCACCATGGTGATGATGCCACCGGCATTGCCCTCGGTGCTGGAGAAGATAGCCTGAGGCAGACCGGCCATGATGTTCGCAAAGATGATCAGCGACATGCCATTGCCGATACCGCGCTGGGTGATGAGCTCACCAATCCACATGATCAGCATGGCGCCCGCGGTGAGCGTACCGACGATCATGAGGTCGAAGATGATCTCGGGAGCGCCGGCGCCATTAAAGCTGATGCCGAAGCTCTTAAAGAGGAAGAGGTAACCCACGGAGTTGAGGATTGCCAGAGCCAGGGTGAGGTAACGCGAATACTGCGTAATCTTGGTCTGACCGACCTCGCCCTCGCGGGCAAGCTCATGCAGGGAAGGCACGACGGCCTGGAGCATCTGGAGGATGATCGAGCTGGTGATGTAAGGCATGATGCCCAGCGAAAACACCGACACATAGCTCAAAGCGCCGCCAGAGAAAAGATTCAGGAGGGCCATAGCACCTGCGGCGACCGAATTGTTATCGGTCGAGAAAAGGCCCAGCATCCCCTGGAAGGGAATGCCGGGCACAGGAACGTGCGCACCAATGCGGTACACCACGAGCATAGCTATGGTAAAAAGAATCTTTTCGCGCAATTCTTTGATGCGGAAAGCATTCTTAAGACCATTTAGCACGGCAGCTCGACCTTTCCGCCGGCGGCCTCGATCTTGGCCTGCGCAGAAGCGCTGACCTTGTCGACCTTGACCGTGAACTTCTTGGTGAGCTCACCATTGCCGAGCACCTTGACGGGCTCGAACTCGCTCTTGGTGATGCGAGCGGCCTTAAGAGCGGCACCGTCGATCACAGCGCCGTCCTCGAACTTGCGCTCGAGACGCTCAACGTTAACAGCGGTGTACTCGATACGACGGGGGTTGCGGAAGCCCGGAAGCTTGGGCAGGCGCATAGCCAGCGGAGTCTGGCCACCCTCGAAGCCGGCACCCTTGGTGCCGCCAGAGCGGGAACCCTGGCCCTTCTGACCGCGGCCAGAAGTGGTGCCGTGACCCGAAGAATTGCCACGGCCGACGCGCTTGCGGTTCTTGGTGGAACTGGGCGCGGGAGTAAGATCGTGAAGCTGCATTTGCTACTCCTCTACAATCTCGACAAGGTGCTTGACCTTGAAGATCATGCCGCGGACGGACTCGTTGTCAGCAATCTCGCGAACCTCGCGGATCCTGTGGAGACCGAGGGCACGGACAGTACGGACCTGGTCCTGCTTGCAACCGTTGGTGCTGCGGACCTGCTTGATCTTGATGGTGTCAGCCATGCTTAGTTCTCCTTACCGACGAACATCTCGGAGACCGTCAGGCCACGGCGAGCCGCGACGTCCTCAGGGCTGGAGAGCTCCTTGAGGCCCTCGACGGCAGCCTTGATGATGTTGAGGCCGTTGTCGGTACCGAGGGACTTGGACAGGACGTTCTTGATGCCAGCAAGCTCGAAGAGGGGACGCACAGCGCCGCCGGCGATAACGCCGGTACCCTCGACAGCGGGCTTGATGATGATGCGGCCGGCACCAAAGTGACCGAGAACCTCGTGCGGAATGGTGCCCTGATCGGTCACCGGCACGTGGAACATGTTCTTCTTGGCATCGAGAGACGCCTTGGAGATGGCCATGGGCACCTCAGCGGACTTGCCCATGCCAACGCCGACGTTGCCCTTGCCGTCGCCAACGACGACGAGAGCGACGAGGCTCATGCGACGACCGCCCTTGACGGTCTTCGACACGCGGTTGATGTAAACGACGCGCTCCTCGAACTCGGAGGCCTCGCGCTGCTGCTTCTGATTACGAGCCATGTGCTACATACCTCCTAGAACTCGAGACCGGCGGCACGAGCACCGTCGGCGAGGGCCTTGACGCGGCCATGGTAGATACGGCCACCGCGATCGAAGGCGACCTTGGTGATGCCGGCCTCGATGGCGCGCTTGCCAACGAGCTGACCGACCTTCTCCGCAGCCTCCTTGTTCGAGGTGTGGGTGCCCTTGAACTCGGCCTCGAGGGTCGAGGCAGAGACGAGCGTCAGGCTGGAGCCCTTGCTGTCGTCGATGACCTGGGCATAGATGTTGGCGTTAGTACGGGTCACGCGAAGACGCGGACGCTCGGCGGTACCCGAGACCTTGCCGCGAACACGACGCTGACGACGCTTGAGGCCTTCCAGCTTCGCCTTATGCTTGTTCATACGTAAACTCCTAAAAAGGTTGATCTTGCCAGCACCTGACGGGGTGCTGGTCTTATGTGAGTGAGTCGGTTACGACTACTTGGCGGCCTTACCCAGCTTGCGGCGGATGTGCTCGCCAACGTAGTGGATACCCTTGCCCTTGTAAGGCTCGGGAGGACGATGGCCGCGGATCTCAGCGGCGATCTGACCGACCTGCTGCTTGTTGATACCCTTGACGTTCACGTGGGTGTTGTCGGGAACCTCGAAGGTGATGCCCTCGGGAGCCTCGACGATCACGGGGTGCGAGAAGCCCAGGGAGAACTCGAGGTTCTTGCCCTTCTGCTGCACGCGGTAACCGACGCCGGCGAGCTCGAGCTTCTTCTCGAAGCCCTCGGAAACGCCAACAACCATGTTGTGGATGAGGGCGCGGGTGAGGCCGTGGCGGGCACGGGTCTCACGCTCGTCGTCGGGACGGGAAACGGTGAGGACGTTGTCCTCGACGTTGATAGCGAGCTTCTCAAAGACATCGAGCTCGAGCTGGCCCTTGGGGCCCTTGACGACAACGTTGTTGCCGTTGACTGCCACTTCGACTCCGGCGGGAATCTGGACAGGCTTATTACCGATACGAGACACGGTGATCTCCTTTCCTTCTACCTACCGAGCGAATTACCAGACGTAAGCGATGATCTCGCCGCCGACGTTGTGCTTGCGAGCATCGCGGTCGGTCATGACGCCATGGCTGGTGGAAATAATGGCGGTACCAAGGCCACCGCGGACGCGGGGCATGTCGGCAACGCCGGTGTACTTACGCAGGCCCGGCTTGGAAATGCGGCGGATGCCGTTGATGACCTTAGCCTTCTTAGGACCATACTTAAGCGTGATGTGCAGAGTCTTCTGGGGAACGGTGTCCTCGACATCGTAGCCCTCGATGTAGCCCTCCTCGTGCAGAACACGAGCGATCTCGACGAGCTTCTTGCTGCTCGGCATGGAGACCGTGGCCTTGTTCACAGAGTTAGCGTTACGGATGCGCGTAAGCATATCTGCGATCGGGTCTGTAAGGTTCATACAGATTCTCCTTCGTTCTTGATGAACACGTGCTCTTGGTTCTTCGCCGCCCTTAACGGCAAAGCCTTTTTAGCGCGTTTTCCCTGTTCCAAACTGATGCTTGAAACGCTGGTAGTGACTTACCAGCTGGCCTTCTTAACGCCGGGAAGCTCGCCCTTGAGTGCAAGCTCGCGGAAGCAGACACGGCACAGGCCGAACTTGCGGTACACAGAGTGCGGACGGCCGCAGCGCTGGCAGCGCGTGTACTCACGAGTAGAGAACTTCTGCTTGCGATTGCACTTGACGATCATCGATGTCTTAGCCACTTATATCCTCCTCACATAGAGTATTGTTCGCCCCAAACGCCGCCCCCTTGTGGGAACGGCGCTTATAGGGCAGGTGAACCTATTTCTTGAACGGGAAACCGAAGGCGTCCAGAAGGGCCTTGGCCTCCTCATCGGTGTTGGCGGTGGTCACGAAAGTGATGTCCATACCACGCTGGTGATCGACGGAGTCGAAGTCGATCTCGGGGAAGATGAGCTGCTCGGTGACGCCCATGGAGAAGTTACCACGGCCGTCGAAGCTCTTGGCGGAGATACCGCGGAAGTCGCGGATACGGGGGATCGCGACGGAGGTCAGACGATCGAAGAACTCCCACATACGGTCGCCACGCAGGGTAACCTTGCAGCCGATCGGCATACCAGCGCGCAGGCGGAAGGTAGCGATGGACTTGCGGGCACGGGTGATCATCGGCTGCTGGCCGGTGATGGCGCGCAGGTCGCGCACGGCACCGTCGATGGCCTTGGAATCGGTAGCGGCCTCGCCGACACCCATGTTCACGACGATCTTCTCAAACTTGGGGATCATCATGACGTTCTCGTACTGGAACTTGTCCTGAAGCTGCTGCTTGACCTCGTTGTTGTACTTGGTCTTCAGACGCGGCACATACTTCTCTTCTGCCATTGTTCACTCCTTCTTGGGGTTTTAAGCACGGGGCGTGGCCACGGTGGGTTGTCCTCGTGCCTCCTGACTGCATCCGCGCCGCTCATGGCATTTTGCGGTTTGGACTCGACGCAGCAGGAGCCGACAAAACAATCGGTACTATACGCGCATCGGGAGCGTATTTCCAGAAAAACCTCGTCTGCCTGCACAACTCCACAACTCCCCCGCACAAATGGGTCCCAAAAAGCAGTTGCGGTGAAATAGGGACTGTTGGGCGGCCTAACAGGCTTAAACAATCCGTATTTCACCGCAACTTATTGGTGGGGATGCGATTAGCGCTTGCGGGGGACGAGCTTGGTGCGGCGCAGGTGGATCATCTCGGCGGCAATGGAGATAGCGATCTCCTCGGGATCCTCGGCCTCGATGGCAACGCCGATCGGCAGGTGCAGCTCGTCGATCTGGTCCTGCGTAAAGCCCTCCTGCTCCAGGCGGGCACGCACAAAGGCCGTCTTGCGACGCGAGCCCAAGCAGCCCAGATAGGCGGGTTTGGCACGCATGGCCTGAATCACCACGTCGATATCGGACTTGTGACCCGCCGTGGCGACGACCACCAGGTCGCGCGGGCCGATGGGGCACTGCTTGCTCAGGCTCTTGTAGTCGACCAGACGACGGTCGTAGACACCGGGCACCCAATCGGGGGTCAGCGTGCCGGGGCGGTCGTCGCACGCCACGACGGCAAAGCCCGCCGCCGTAAGCACCCGCGCCGTCGCGGCGCCCACGTGGCCGCAGCCAAAGATATAGGTCAGGCCCTCGGGGCAGAGCGTCTCGATGTGCGCCGCGGGAATCTCAGAGGCCGCGTTGGTGTAGGTGACCTTACTCCCCTCCTCCACCAGCGAAAGCCCGGGGCAGCCCGCAATGGTGCGGCGCGATTCCTCGCCATGGTACTCGGCCACATCGCCCTCGAGCGCGCTTGCGATAAACGGCTTAAAGTCAATGACGAAGTCGCCGATGCGCCGATAGGCCAAGACGTCGGCAACCGACTGGAGCAACGGTACCTTGGTCGCGTCCAGGTGCAGATAGCACAGGCAGATGGCTCCGCCGCAGATCATGCCGGTATCGGAGTTCTCGCCGCCCATGGTGTAGCGGACCAGACGCGACTGTCCCGCGCTCAGGAGTTCGCGCGCCTCATCCAGCGCAAAGAGCTCAATCTTGCCGCCGCCGATAGTGCCCGCCTGGCCACCGTCGGCAAAGACGGCCATCCAGGCGCCCACGCCGCGCGGCGACGACCCCGCCGTGCCGGCCACGACCACGAGCTCGCACGTCTCGCCAGCACGCAGGGCGACAAGCGCAGCATTCACCACATCGAGCTTTTCCATTGCAATTTCCTATCCCTGGAATACACCGGTGAGCATGGCGAGTGCCTCGAGCACACCGCCGCCGACCGACGTCGCCTTGTCCGAAATGTAGTTGATATAGCTGGCATCGCCGCGCGGATCGACATCGGCGCATTTAAAGCCCTCAGTCACCTGCACGCCGTTCGCCAAAAGCCCGCGCAGACAGCCATCGATCTGCGTGCACATGGGCGAATCGCCCGCGTAGCCAATCACGTCTCCGGCGCTCACGATGTCGCCGATCGCGCGGTCGGACCGAAACACGCCGGCGGCGGGGCTGTGGATAACGCGCTCTCTGCCATAGCCAGCGATAATGCCCGGCACGCCCGTGTTGGGTTGGGGCGAACCCTGGGTAATGACACGGCCCAGGAAATGCCCGCGCATGGTTTCGACCACGGCGTCGCAGTCAACCGGCGCGGTAAAGCCCGGCCCCACGGCGATGACGGCAGGCGCCATGTCGCGCGTGGTACCCAGGTTGCGCTTAGCCAGAATCGCGTCGACCACGGCAGCGGGTTTAAGCTCATCGAGCATCTTGGCCTGAGGGTCCACCACGACGGCAACATCCCCCGCTTGGGTAATCTCGAGCGCCTCGGCCGACGTCTGCGCCAAGCGGGCGCGAATGCCCTCAACCTCGACCTCGCCCAAGCGAATGGCCTCGCAAAAACTGATTGTGCGACGGATGCACGTGGGGACCGCGATATCGGCCATGACAACCGACACGCCAGCACGTACCAGACGGGCAGCGACACCCGTGGCGATATCGCCGGCGCCGCGAACATAAACGAGCATTCCCGGGGCACCTCCCTGTGCTACGGTTTGAGCAGAGCAAAAGCGGTTCGACCGCTACTCTGATGATTATTTATTATCACAGTATTATACGGCGGTGAACAGATGGAAACGGTTAGCGGCAATCTTGCCTCGGCGCTCAGGATCGAGCCGGGCATTACCGCGATTATCGGCAGCGGTGGCAAGTCGACCTTGCTAAAGACGCTCGGCCTTGAGCTTATGCGCGCTGGCGGCCGCGCGCTCCTCTGCACCACCACGCATATGTTCCCCGTCGCCGGCGTGCCGTGGGACGGGTCGAATCGTCGCCTGGACGCCGCGCCTTGGAAGCCGGGCGCCTCGCATGTCCCCGGTTGCACCTGCGAGGCCTGCGCTGGCCTTGCGCGCGGAAGCATCTGCCAGGCAGGCGTCTTGGACCCGGAGACAGGCAAGCTCTCCTCCCCTGCCGAGCCGCTCGACCAGCTGGCGCAGCGCTTTGACTACGTCCTGGCCGAGGCGGACGGCAGCAAGCGGCTCCCGCTCAAGGCCCACGCCCCGTGGGAGCCGGTCGTTCCCGCCGGCACGGCCAACGTCATCTGGCTCGTCGGCGCCTCGGGGCTCGGCAAGCCCATCAACGAAGCCGTCCACCGCCCCGAGCTCTTTTGCGAGCGTTGCGGCTGCGAGCTCGCCGACATCGCCACGCCCGAGCGCGTCGCCCAGGTGCTCAATTCCGAGATGCAGGCGCTGGGACTCAGCACCGCACGCGTCATGCTCAACCAAGTCGACACGCTTGCCGACTCAACGATGGCAGATCGCTTCCAGGTAGCCCTCAGCCGCCCCATCATCGCCACCAGTCTCAAGTAGACCCGCTGGTCTAGCCCCCAGGGTAGCTAAAAGAGCCCTGTCCCAAATTAGCTACCCCGGCATCCTTCCTGTTAGCGGGGCACGTAGCGGCCAGGTTGGGCTCCGGTGGGCTCGCCGTCGCGTGCCGCCAGCACGCCGTTCACAAACACAGCCTTGGCGCGACCATGCGCTTCAAAGCCCTCGAGCGGCGTGTAGTCCACGGCCTGATGCTGCGTCGCGGCACTGATCGTCCAGCGCGCCTGGGGATCCCACACGCACACGTCGGCATCGGTGCCCTCGGCAAGACAGCCCTTGCGCGGATACATGCCAAAGACGCGCGCCGGGTTCTCGCTCATCAAGCGGCAAAGGTCCTCGGGGCCCAGCTGGCCCTCAAAGCTCGTGGCAATCGCGACGGGGCGATGCTCCACACCGGGCCCGCCGTTGGGAATCGCGCGGAAGTCGTCGCGCCCGCGGTCCTTTTGCCCGTGCAGGTTAAAGCTGCAATGATCGGTTGCAATAGTATCGATCTCGCCGGTCACAAGCGCCTCGCGCAACGCGGCACGGTCACCGGCATGGCGCAGCGGCGGACTCATCACATACTTGGCGCCGGCAAAGCCGTCCTCCCCCTGCTCCAGATAGCAGGTGTCGTCGAGCATCAGATATTGAGGGCAGGTCTCGACATAGATATTCTTCTGCCCGCGCGCCTTGGCGGCACGGATGGCCTCGAGCCCCAGCTTGGTCGAAAGGTGCACCACGTTGACCGGAGCGTCCCCGGCCAAGTGCGCCAGATACAACAGACGGCTCACGGCCTCGGCCTCGCACACGTCCGGACGGCTGAGCGCATGCCCCTCGGGCCCATGAATCCCCTGCTCGTACACGCGCTTCTGCAGTTCATTCACCAACGTGCCGTTCTCGCAATGCACGCACAGGATACCGCCCAGGCGTTTGAGCTCCTCCAGTACCTCGAGCGTCTCGGCGTCGTCCAGGCGCAGATGATCGTAGGCAAAGTAGGTCTTGAACGACGATACGCCCGCCTCGCGCATGGCCGAAAGATCGGCGCGGTTGCGCTCGTTCCACTCGGCAAGTGCCATATGAAAGGCGTAGTTGGCCGTGCAGGTTCCGTCGGCGCGGCGATGCCACTCGGCCAAGGCATCGGGCATGGTCACGCCGCGATCGGCCGTCGCGTAGTCCACAATGGTCGTCGTGCCGCCGCAGGCAGCCGCGCGCGTGCCGGTCTCAAAGCTATCGGCCGTCCAATCCATACCAGTCCAGCACTGCATGTGCGTGTGGCCGTCGATAAAGCCGGGGAACACCCAACAGTCGGTGGCGTCCTGGACGGTATCGCCCTCGCCCGGCTCGATTGCCGCGGCAATCCGCACAATCTTATCGCCCTCCATGGCAAGATCGGCGCGGCGAAGCCCCTGGGGTGTCACAAGCGCGCCGTTTTTGATGATGATCATGTTGCTCCTTATTGGTTAATACAGTTGGCCACGCGATCAAAATACGAGCAGGCCGCGATATGCTCCGTTATGCGTCGCTGTCCCTCTGCGGTATCGACATCCCACAGCTCATAGGCGCGCGCTTCGACCAGCGCAACGTCGACGCGACCTTTGAGAATCGAGCCCCCGCCGTCCTTGCCCTCAAGACACATAAGTGCATCGAACAGTTCCGCCGGAAAGAGCACCGGGCTCGAAGGCTCACCGTTGCACGCAAGACGCACCGGATGCTTGCGGCCACGCTCGTCAAATGCACGAACCATAGCCTCAAAAGAATCCGCGCTCACAAGCGGCTGGTCGCCCGGCAAAAAGAGGCAACCTTTCCAGTTGCGTTCGACGCCCCACGAAAGGCCCGCACGGACGCTTTCGCTGCGCAGCTCGCCATCGTGCAGCACGCACGGACAATACTTGTCCTCGCAAATCTGAGCGACCTCGGGCCAACGCGTCGAAACCACGACGTCAAAGCCCCGGGGAACCGAATCGATGGTCCGGGCAATCAGCGGCTCGCCATAGATATCGGCAAGCATCTTGTTAGAGCCAAACCGCTTGCCCTCGCCCGATGCCATAATGACGCATCCAAGTTTCATGGTGATACCTCCCCTGAAACCATCGTACCCATAACTCGCGCCGCGGGCATCCACATCGAAAGCGCTTATCCCGCACGCCCACGATGCAAAAAGGGGGCACCCCGCCAGTTGGCAGAGCGCCCCCTTTACATGGCTTACCTCAGCCCGGCTTTAGGCCTGGAGCCAACGGGCGGTGTTGCGCTCGTCGAGGGCCTTGAGGGTAGCGGTGGGATCGGCAACCTTCTGCAGGAACATCATGGCTGCGATGGCATACGGCTTGTAGCTAGCCTCCTTGTACATACCCACGCGGTGCATGTCGAAGACGTCGGCGTTAACCTCGCCGTGCTCGCAGGAGACACCGGAGATGTCGGCGGGCAGCGGGTGCATAAAGATGGTGTCCTGGCCGTTGGCAGTCTTCTCCATGAGCTCGGTCGTGGAGCACCAGTCCTGATGGGTAGCGTTCTGGGCGAGCAGCTCCTTCTCGAGCGCTGCGATGCCGGCGTCGTCGCCCTCGGCGTACAGGTTGGTACGCTTCTCCATGGCGGCAAACGGAGCCCAGCTCTTGGGGATCACGATGTCGGCGCCCTCGAAGGCCTCGGCCATGGTGTTGACCTGCTTAAAGGTGGTGCCGGACTCGGCGGCATAGCCCTTGGCGCGCTCGACGACCTCGGGCATGAGGTCGTAGCCCTCGGGGTGGGCCAGGGTGACGTCCATGCCAAAGCGGGGCAGCAGGCTGATCAGCGACTGCGGGCAGGACAGCGGCTTGCCGTAAGAGGGCGAATAGGCCCAGGTGACGGCAACCTTCTTGCCCTTGAGGTTCTCGAGGCCACCAAACTCGTTGATGAGGTAGAGCATGTCGGCAGAGGACTGCGTGGGGTGGTCGGAATCGGACTGCAGGGAGATGAGCGTGGGACGGTGATCCAGAACGCCGTCCTCGTAGGCCTGCTGCACGGACTCGGAGACCTCGGTCATGTAGGCGTCGCCCTTGCCGATGTACATGTCATCGCGGATGCCGATGACGTCGGCCATGAAGGAGATCATGGTAGCGGTCTCGCGGACGGTCTCGCCGTGGGCGATCTGGGACTTCTTCTCGTCCAGGTCCTGCAGCTCAAGGCCGAGCAGGTTGGCGGCCTTAGAGAAGGAGAAGCGCGTACGGGTGGAGTTGTCGCGGAACAGGGAGACGGCCAGGCCCGAGTCGAAGATCTTGGACGAAACGTTGTTCTCGCGCAGCTCGCGCAGGGCGTCGGCGACGATGTAGAGAGCCTTGAGCTCATCGGTGGTCTTATCCCAGGTGTGCAGGAAGTCGCTGCCGTACATACCCTTAAAATCGAGGCCGTTCAGCTGCTCGACGAGCTCGGTAAACTTGGCGTCCATGTAAATATCCTTTCTAAAGGTGAAACGATCGCAATGAGTAGATGTGCTCCGGCATGCGCGTGTGGCTAGAACATGCAGAGCACTATGACGAGGACCCGCTACCGTTGAGGAAGCATGGGAGATAACGACCGCGGGCCCCAAGTCAACAGGAGGCGCCGGAGACACGAGCGGCCCCCGGCTCAACAAAATCGAGGAATGGGACTAATCGATCTTGTTGTTGGTCAGACCGGCGCGGAACACGGTGGCGTCGCCATCGGCCTGGCTCGGATCGTAGAGGTTCAGGGCAGCCACATACATGGCGGCAGCGGTGACCAGGTCGTCCTTGTAGGTGACCTCGTTGGGAGCGTGAGCCTGAGACTCGGCACCCGGGCCAAAGCCCACGCAGGGGATGCCGTAGCGGCCCTGGATGGAGACGCAGTTCGTGGAGAAGGTCCACTTGTCGCACAGCGGGCGACCGGTGCGCTTGTCCATGCTGGGCTCGCAGCCGATGCGCTCGTCACCGAACATGGCCTTGTGAGCGTCGACGAGGGCCTTGACGTGCGGAGCGGTCTCCTTGTTGATCCACGTGGGGAAGTAAGCCTCGGTCTCGTAGACCTCGCCGGTCCAGGACGGACGGTCGTACATGTACATGGAGACCTTCACGTCGTCGCCGTACTTCTTGGCGGCCGGCAGGTTGCGGATCTCGTCCAGGCAGGACTCCCAGGTCTCACCGGCGGTCATGCGACGGTCGATGGAGATGGCGCAGGAATCGGCCACGGCGCAGCGGCTGGGGCTGGTGTAGAAGATCTGGCTGACGGTGCAGGTGCCGCGGCCCAGGAAGCGGGCATCCTCGAAGTGCTCGGGGTTGTACTTGGGGTCGAGCATCTTGACGAGACCCTTGATATCGGTCGACTCGTCGCAGCCGTTGTTGTTGAGGGCGCGGACGTCGGCGATGATATCGGCCATCTTGTAGATAGCGTTGTCGCCGCGGTCGGGAGCGGAGCCGTGGCAAGAGGTGCCGTGAACGTCGACGCGGATCTCCATGCGGCCGCGGTGACCGCGATAGATGCCGCCGTCGGTGGGCTCGGTGGAAATGACGAACTCAGGCTTAATGCCGTCCTTGTTGTAGATGTACTGCCAGCACATGCCGTCGCAGTCCTCTTCTTGGACGGTGCCGACAACCATGATCTTGTAGCCCTCGGGGATGAGGCCCATGTCCTTCATCATCTTGGCAGCGTAGGTAGCAGAAGCCATACCGCCCTCCTGGTCGGAGCCGCCGCGGCCGTAGATGATCTCGTCGGTCTCGTAACCCTCATAGGGATCGGCATCCCAGTTCTCGATGTTGCCGATGCCGACGGTGTCGATGTGGGAGTCGATGGCGATGATCTTGTCGCCCTCGCCCATAAAGCCCATAACGTTGCCCAGGCCGTCGACCTTGACCTCGTCATAGCCAAGGCTCTCCATCTCGGCCTTGATGCAAGCGACAACCTCACCCTCCTCGCAGGACTCAGAGGGGTGGCTAATCATTGCGCGAAGAAAACGCGACATATCAGCACGGTGGGACTCAGCAGCAGCCTTGATAGCGTCGAAATCGAGTTCTTTAGCCATTGTTCATAACCTTTCAAACGAAGGAATCTACCTGTGGGGTGGCGGAGCGATACCTATTTACTCCGCCCAGTATTAGCAAGTGGGGTATTCGCCTTCCCAGACGATGCGACGGTACTGGTCGGGATCCGTGTCACCTTCCGTGGAGAAGCAGAGTACGGAGCTCGTCTTGTCCAGGCCGATGAGCTCCTTGAGCTCGGCGTACTCGGGATCGAGCATGAGAGTCTCGACCAGGCCGGTGGTCACAGCGCCGGACTCGCCAGAGATGACGCGCGGGTCGCCCTTCTCGGGAGCGCCCAGGGTGCGCATGCCGCGAGCGGTGACCCAGTCGGGGCAGGACACGAAGGCGGTGGTGTGGTTGCGCAGAATATCCCAGCCCAGAATGTTGGGCTCGCCGCAGCACAGACCGGCCATGATGGAGGGCATGTCACCGTCCACGATGCGCGGGTCGCCGTCGCCGGCGGCAGCGCCCTTGTACAGGCAGGCGGCCGGAGCGCACTCAACCACGACGAAGGTGGGCGGGTTATCGGGATAAAGGTTGGTGAAGTAGCCCACCACGGCGCCGGCGAGCGAACCCACGCCAGCCTGGACAAAGACGTGCGTCGGGCGGTTGATGGCCATCTCGCGCAGCTGCTCGGCAGCCTCGGAGGCCATGGTGCCGTAACCCTCCATGATCCAGGACGGGATCTTCTCATAGCCCTCCCAGGCGGTGTCCTGAACGATAACGCCGCGCTCGCAGGCGTCGGCCTCGGCGGCGGCCATGCGCACGCACTCGTCGTAGTTGACCTCTTCGATGGTCACCGTGGCACCCTCGGCGGCGATGTTATCGAAGCGGGGCTTGGTGGAACCCTTGGGCATGTGAACGACGGCCTTCTGGCCCAGCTTGTTGGCAGCCCACGCCACGCCGCGACCATGGTTGCCGTCGGTAGCGGTAAAGAAGGTAGCCTGGCCAAAGTCCTTGGCAAGCTGATCGGAGGTCAGGTAGTCGAAGGTGCAGTCGGCAACGTCCTTGCCGGTCTCGTCGGCGATGTAGTTGGCCATGGCAAACGAACCGCCCAGAACCTTAAAGGCGTTGAGGCCAAAGCGATAGCTCTCGTCCTTAACGCACAGGTTAGACAGGCCCAGGCGAGCGGCCTGACCGTCCAGGCGAGCAAGCGGAGTGACGGTATATTGAGGGAACGACTGGTGGAAGGCACGGGCCTTCTTCACGTGGTCGAGGCTCATGATTCCCAAGTGCTTGTCATCGCTCTTGGGCATCGTGTTGCCCGCCCACTGGATCTTATCGGCCATACGGTGAACTCCTTAAGTCCTCTCTTGCCGGCCCCCGCATACGCGTTTCAGCCCATTCCCATTCATACGACTGAACTTTTATGTGGATGCCAAACAAAAAGTTTGTTAGTAATGTTCTATCACACTTTTTGATTGGCATACCTAACGAATTGTTTGTTGCCGTAATCGGTACTTTTTCGCCGCCGAACGGTTACATAACGCAGCGCCGCTTTCGTTATTTGCGAACAGGTGTGGATTATGGCAAAGTGTGCCCAAACTAATTTTTAGGAAGGCACCTATGACCCCCGCACAGATTGAGTTCTACAAGCGCCTTGCACACGGCCTGGCGCTCCAATTTGGCCCCAACTGCGAAGTCGTCGTCCACGACCTGGAGACCGAGGACGTGGACCACTCCATCGTAGTGATCGAAAACGGCCACGTCAGCGGGCGCAAACTGGGTGACGGCCCCAGCCATATTGTGTTTGAGTCCATGCACGAGGGCATCACCGACGTGCACGACCGCGAGCCATACCTCACCAAAACCACCGATGGCAAGCTGCTCAAGTCCTCGACCATCTTTATCCGCAACGACGAGGGCAAGCCCGTCGGCATTTTGGGCATTAACTTTGACATTACGCTCATGAAAGCTTTTGAGCGCTCGCTCGATGCCTTTACCGGCACCGGCGCCACGGGCTACACCGAGCCCGAGCCCATTACCAAAAACATCGGCGACCTGCTCGAAGATCTGCTGCGCGAGTGCGAGCAATACGTGGGCAAGCCCGCAGCCCTTATGACCAAAGATGAGCGCATTCGCGCCATTGGCTACCTCGACCGTCGCGGCGCCTTCCTCATTTCCAAGTCGAGCGAGCGTGCCTGCGAGTTCTTTGGCATCTCCAAGTACAGCTTCTATAGCTACCTCAACGAGGCAAAGGCTGCCGCCGGCGACAAGTAGGCACTCGCCTAGATTGCCCCTCCCCTTTTGGGCGCGAGTTCTGGAAAGCGCGAATCCAAGACCGAGCCGCTTGGGAAGTTCCATATAATCGATGTCATTAGTATTTCGAAAGGATGGAACAGAATGGCGTTGAGCAAGGCATCATGCACCGGTCGCGGATTGATTCCGGCAATTGGTGGACATGTGCACCGCATGTTCGATGAGGGTGAAGACGACCTGTTTTCGCTGAGCCTTGACGACGTGATGGACGATCGCCCGTGGACCGCCGACGAACTCATGGGCGGCGGCGGGGCTCGCCCGTCAAGCCCCAATCCCGCACTTGCGCCTAAGTCCGCACCTGCGCCGACTCCTGCGCAGTCGCCTGTTTCGACGCCCGCGCCTACGCCCGCACCCACTTCGGCGCCCACACCCGCTCCCCGTCCCGCAAGCGACCCGTCCGAGACGGCGGCATTTCTCGCTGCAGCGACGCAGGGCAAATCGGCCGACAGCACCGTTATGTACAGCGCCCAGCAGTTGCCTGTTCCTGCGGCACGCAAGCCTCCGGTCGCAAGGCTCGATGAGTCCGTTGCCCATCAGGTTGCCTACGATTCCTGGGCTGCAGCCGATCTGGATGAGACCTCTACCGGCATGCCGGCGCTCGATGTTCCAGTTAACCCGCTTTTTGCCGCCAACACGAGCGCCGCGGACCATGAGGGCGGTGCGGCATATTCCGATTATTCCGATGGCTATGCTGGCACCGGTCGCATCGAGACCGAGGATTATGGCACCGCATCGAGCGATTATCTCAACGATCCGTACGCTGCCACGCCTGCACCGGAATATGACCCGGAGGCCGCGTCCGCACCGGCGTATACCAAAAGCACGGGCGAAGAGCGCTTCGCCGATTATTACGCCAAGGAAAAGGCGCTGCGTTTCTCGGAATTTCCGCAGGCAGTCAAGGTTGCCTTTATCGCCATTGTCATTGCCCTGCTCGGTGTCATTGCGTTTGAGGGATTCCAGCTGTTCCGCGGCCCCACCCAAGCGGAGTCGGAGACCCAGCAAAAAGAGGACGATAACCAGTACCTGGACATCAACACCCTCAAGGGCGACCCCAACGACGGAGACGACGAGTAACAGATGCCGAAAACTGAGGGCCGTAAACCAAATCAAGCGACTCGCGGGATTATGGGGGCGTAGACGGGCGAATGGGCCATCGACGATTTTGAGCTGGCAAGGGTCGGGAACTAGATTCCCGGCCTTCACCTAGCACTGCTTTATAAGATCGAGCACCGCGGGAATGTCATCGGCATTCCGGAGTGCAACATAGGTTGGCAGGCCCGGACCAAATCCACCCTGCGTACGTTTGTCCTGACACATGCCCTCTGGATCCGTCAGATCATCCACACTCTTTGCGAGGCCGACGGCAATCCAACCACCGTTGCTGGTCCTGCCTTCTAACACGGCATGCAGTTTTCGCTTGCCCGACCTGAAGCCTACGTAGTACTTGGCTATATAGGACTCCCACGAAGAGTTGCCACTCAGAACGGACTCGCACACCTCATCGAAAAGCTTCTGGTTGAGTCCGCCTTCGGCAAAGGTGGGGTGGTTCTCCTGCAGAGTCCAGACAGGAGCCTCGTCAGACTCACCGCGAGAGGGGCGATACTTGTCGACGACATCTGCCGGTAGGTCGGGATATTTCCATATCTCACACGCCTCTTTCGCCAGCTCGTCCGCGCGCTGCCCAATCTCTTCCTCACCCCATTTTTCATGCGAGGCGATCGACTTGTTCAGGTAGAGCGGACTGCACTTAAGCCCCACGTCAGGAAGATTGAGCTTGTCCGAGAACGACCGGTTTGAGTACTCCTGGTTGTAGCCCGTCAGCGTAAGATTTCCCAAGTTGTTGCACAGCCTGTCGTGGATGTCTTCCCAGTTCTCGCCAAGCAATTCCTTCCAGCCGTGCTCATCATCGATCGTCTGGGGCATGATGTGCTCGATCTGGTAATCGCCGGCCGAAATGGGCTCCTTCGGGTGGTGCCAGTTCTCCATGCGCTCCAGGTAATAGCGCTTTTTGGAGAAACGGTTGTAGCAGTCACGCGTCTTAAACTCCTCGACAAAATGCTCGTCTGTCGGGAAGTACGCAGTCATACCGCTGCTGTGGATAAGGAGCATCGCCGTAACGTACTCCTCTATATCGTCCTGCTGCTCGAGATTGCGATACATGCCGGCAAAGAAATTATTTAGACCCGTGGTAAGTCTGCCGCAAACCGCCCGCCTGAACAGGAACGACTCGATGGTCTCGCAGATACGGAGAAACGCATTGCGGTCTAGCCCATTCCCCTCGTAAACCGAGTAAAGCAACATTAAGAGGGGCCTTATCTGCTTCACGTCGAGGCTTACGATTCTGCCGAACACTCGGCGTAGTCCGTCGTCCTTCTCCTTACCAAGGAACAGACTGGTGTATCTATGTGCATACCCACGCAGCTCCTTAAGCAGGCCCTCGGTGTCACCATCGTAGTCGTCGGCGAAATAGCGCTTAAACTCGTAGTAGGCCTCGTTCTCCTTCGGCATCCTATTGGGAACTTTAAGCCACAGCCAGTACCAGATAAATGCATTGAACTCGTCCTCGCCGCCTTTTCCGAACAAGCACTCGAGTGGATGCCAATAACCCTCATAAAGCTTGGTCTGTTCGTCGTTGGGAAGCGACATTAGAACGTAGTTACGGATGAGGTCAATGGGCGTGAGCGGCTTGCCCTTGGAGTTCATGGACTCAAATATGAGCTGTGCATTATCAACGCCAGCGGTGAGCTTAGTGTCGATGACCTGCACGCGGTTTAGCCCCGCCCAAAGCCTTGCAGGGTCGAATGATTTCCCGTGCATCTTTTCACGGAAGAACGCATGGTTCTCGACAATGCGATCCGATTTTTCATCTGGCACGGGAGCCCCAGACACGATGGAGAACAGCGTCTCTTTATCG
This sequence comes from uncultured Collinsella sp., assembly GCA_905211535.1. GTDB lineage: Bacteria > Actinomycetota > Coriobacteriia > Coriobacteriales > Coriobacteriaceae > Collinsella. The sequence continues at coordinate 37,153 of CAJMAZ010000005.1, forward strand.
TCCTGCGAGAGCACCAGCTTATAGCGCGCCAGACCGTTGTAGTCGTCATCGTTAAAGAGATAGTTCTTCCGCAACGCCGAAATCTTTAGATCGCCAAGGAAGCCGGCCTTGTCGGGATTGTTCTCCAGATAGTCAGCCAAGGCAGCGATCATCAACGAAAACGTCGTCATGCGCTGCTGTCCGTCAATCAGAAGCACGCGCGAAATACTCGTGGCAGAGCTCTCGGACTCGGGAATATAGAGCATCGACCCCACGAAGTGCGATACACTATCGCGACCCGCTCGCATAACGTCATCCCAAAGCACCTCGCACTCTTTCACACTCCACGAGTAAACTCGCTGGTACACGGGAATGACGAACTGCATCTTCGCCACGCCCATAAGGTCGAGCAGATTCGCCTCGGTTGCTTTCATTTACGCTTGTCCTCTTTCTTGTTTACGCCGCTTGCGGTCAGTCCCCCACTGAACGAAAGGTGCTAAAGACCAGAGCATCGAAGCGCCGGAGCAACCGGGATGCTCATATCGTCAGATTCTACAACGAAAGCAAACACTTACGCCGTCATGGTGGCGCGCGATCGCTGCACGCCACTCCCCAAAATCATACGATGTCAAAAGACTGACACTTGTGTATGCCTTTTGACATTGTCACAGTCTTACGGGCTTCTTGTCTCATATGCCAAGAGCGGATATCTAGATCGCTGCCTCTCCCGCCCAAAGGAGCTCGACAAGAACTGATCGAAGGGCAAATCAGACATCGAGCAAGTCGCCGACATGCTCATCGCGCCTCGCAAAAAGACGGGCAAACACGGGACCATCTTAAGCGGTGGCGATGATGACACGGAATTGCAGCCGAATCGCCCCGACCTATTCGCCACCCGATGCCGGCAAGCTGTTGAGCGGCTCGCTCTCACCGGCGGCACCAAGGCGCTTCTGCATCTTCTCGATCTGCTTAAGGGTCGAAGTCAAATACCCAAGACCCTTCTTCAACTGCTTAAGCAACCTGCCATTCCTGCGGTCCCCCTTTCCATTCTCCTTCTCGACATCCTCCTCAACACCAGCGATGCTGCGCTGCACGGCCTCGGCCGCCTTCTGCACCAAAATGGCTCCCTCATGCGGGCAGCGGTCAGTTGCCACATCAAGAAATGCGAGAAGCCTTGAGCATTCAACGAGCACGAACTGCGCATAGTTCTCCCCCATCGATGCCGCCAAAGCAACGCCGCCCGATCCCAAAAGACCAAGCGCGGCGCCGCTCCCCGTAATCAAAGCAGTCCCGCCGGCCATTCCCATGCCACCGGTGGCCAAGGCTCCGCCGCCAGCCGCGGCAAGGCTCGCATTGACAAGCGCTGCTCCGTGGAGGCCGACAAACGAGCCTCCGAAGATGCCGACAGCGATATCCGAAGCGAATGCCGCAGCCACCCCTCCTGCGCCTACGAACGCCGCCGCAGCAATGGCACCGCCCACCAAGAGCCTTGGTAATGTATCTGAAAGCTCACGAGCGCGCGTCCCGCGATGCTTCTCGAGGGAACGTATGGCATCCGAATCAACCGCGTCTTGTCTCCTGGGAAATTCATCTTTAACCCAAGCCCCGCTCCCCTTCAAACCTTTGTATTCCTTCTTCTCTTCATCTCCTATCTGGAAATAGGGGCAAAACTCAACCAGCTCCTGAGCGATCAGCAAAGCGCGCACCTTGCCGCCTCGCTGCCGCGAAATAGCCTCAAGGGCTCCGTACGCATCTTCCTCGCTCAAAAAATAGCCGTCTGCATCAATGCCTAGGCCATCCGTGACCGAATCCTGCCACGCGCGGGCCCAGCTCCTCTTTTGCCCTTTGCGCACTTCGTTCTTCTCGTTCCCGCAGTCGTAGTTGATGGCGGCAAGCTTCAGCGAGAAGGCAATCCTCGTCGTTTCTCTATCTAGGCTATAAAAGTGGAATCCATCGAAAATATCCTGGCGGCGCCTGGCACGCTCAGTCCAAGCCTCGGACATTTCCTCCGCCATATAGCCCCAGTCGGCATGGAGGGCAAACGCAAGGCGTCCAACTCCAACGTAGTTTATTCGCAAGAAGAACTTCTGGGCGAACACGACCTTGTTCCCCTCGCATTCGATACCCGCCCTGACCGCCGCCGTCGCCAGATTCGCCAGAACGAACGAAGTACTCGAAACCGTGACCATGCGAGTGAGGGCCCTGCTGTTGTAGGGCATGAAATGCGAAGCCTTGAGCTTGCGCAAGCCGGAGACATCACTCACTTCGCAACGTTCTAGCTCGGCCTTGAGCCTTGAAAGCATGTAGAGACAACGAACGATAACCTCGTTGGCCACGACTGCTGGCACCTGGCTTAAAGCTTGATCGAAGAGACCGACTTCCGTCCGAAGGTCGAAGCGAATGGGCTTGCCGTCCTCGGTTTTGAACGCCGTTCCGTTAAACAGCTTTGAGATCCATTGCTGAATGCGAATATCCTTGCCCTTATAGGCAATCTGCATGTCTTGAAAAACAGGCAGGGAGGAGAGCTCCTTTAGCAGGGACAGCACAACGCCGGGAATACCCGTCCCCTTACCGGGGTTTGAACTAGACCCCGCCATGTCGCTCACGAGATGCATTGCCCAGAACAGAGTGCCAAACGCGATCTTCTCTGGAACGTTCCTGCCTATAAGAGGGCGGTCAGGATCGAAGGCGGCGGCAGGCAGGTCAAAGGCGACAAACCGGCCGGCCGTATCGGTGCCATAGCCTTTGCACGTGAATTGCGAGAGGATCGAACACGCAAGGCCAACCAAGCTCGGGTGGTGCGAGAAATCCCGCAGATGATGTTGGAGCCCGCCGCCAAACTCGGCGGTCAGCTTGTCCGCGGCAAGAGGAAACTCTTTCTCTAGAAAGCGAATAGCGTCTTCTAGAGTTGCATCCGTCTTTGTCATACCCGCAGACTCGGCAATCGTAAGAACGAATTTGCCAACCTTCTCGTCGCCCCACTCTTTGGCACCCTCTAGGTTGAAGTCTTTCTGCCAAAGGATATTCAACGCGCCCGTGAGGAGCCCGCTAACGGCTGCAAGTTCATAGTCGAACTTCGTAGCCTTTTCAGCCCGAGGGTCAAAATCAAAGAGGACCTCCTCCCCATCGGGAGCGTCCTTAAAACAAACCAGCACGGCGCTACCGTTCAGCGGTGCAGATGTAACTTTGGGCAGTTGGGGCATGGTGTAGACTATCTCGCCACCACTAAAAACAAGTTCGTCTGCCATACCGGCTTCCTCCTGCAAACGCGTAAAATCAGATTGCTCTACGCCGCCAAATCCCTCTTCGTAGAAGTATTCGAAAATCTCGGTGATGCAGTTGCTCAGAACCTCGTCGGGATAGTTCGCCACTGGCAGCCTATACACCTCATTGTGCACGATAACGCACACAGCGTCACGGGTCTCTGCCTATCCGTCCAGCGAATCATGTTAGCAAGCCGCTCTTCGACAATGGATGCCATCTCGATGTCCATACTCTTGACCTGCTTGGTCTCGGCAGGTGTCAGCGTGTCCTTGAATAGCATCTCAAGTACAGCCCTCTGATGCTGATTCCGGAATCCTTCGCGCAACCATTCCGTCCGCTTGTCGCCAAATGAGCCCCCTACCTCCCCTCCGCCTTCAGCTTCAACAGCAGATCGCCCAGCTCGGGGCATTTGCTGGAGAGGCGCGTCTGGGCTCGTTCGCCCATCCCCCATCGCTGGCGGATCTCCTGGGCACGCGGGCTCACTCGATAGTCCCCGTCCATCACCTGCTTGAGCAACTTGGCGGTCACGCGCGCATCGGCCAGGGCACTGTGGGCGTGACCCGTCGACTCGTCGAACTCGATGCCAAACCACGTCGCTGCGTCACTCAAAGAGACACACCCGTGGCTGCCTACATCCATAATCGAGGTGTAAAACGCCTGCAGGTCGGCCCAGTCCGTAGGAAATGCGGCAGGATCGATATGTTTTGCCTGGCACTCGGTCAAAAGCTGTCGCCGGTCCGCCCCGCTCCAGCAAACCACTTGGGCGGAGTAGTGACCAATCCAATCGCTGAGCCTTTTAATCACCACATAGAGCGGATCGGCCATCGCGGTGTCCACGGCTGATATCCCCGTAAGCTCGCGGACGGGAAATGCAACGCCTTCGGTAAATTCCGTCTGCACAAACTGCGAGAACTCGCCCATAACGTTGCCGTGGTAATCGAGCTTGACGGCGCCGACCTCGATAATCTCATTGCGCAGCCCACGGCGCTGGCGCTGCTTTGGCACCGGTGCAAACCCAAAGTCCAGCACGATCTGGCGCGCAAACTTCGTCGTATCGATAGCCGAGATACACGGCGTCTTTTCAGCTGACACGGTTAGGGCCTTTCTCCGTCAACCGCCGCTTGCTACATAGGCGGCTACATTGCTGTAAGGATAGGCGCTCGTGCGGACATGAAAGCGGGGCGCAATACCATGCGCTGGTCGCACGCCATGCAGACGGCCCCAAGAGAATCGCCCGCTCTATTCAAATGCATGAAAAAGATTTAGGCCCGGTGACTTGAATCAGCGGTCATCCCGGGCCCATCAGAGCTCGTAGAGCTCTTGGTTGCTTTGGTCTCGCTCTTCACGGCGCTTATCGAACTTTCCGAGGCACTCAAGCAGCATTCGAAGCATAACAAGTCGCTGCCATTAAGGCACTGACCTCTTGACCAAGCAACGGCGCTGCCCAGCTATCACCCTTGGGCTGCCGTCAACTTTATTCTATCCGCGAGCATCTGGTTTACCAAATGGATTTTCGGTAAAGGAAGCACGGCACGCCCGCAAAACCACTACGCCCCAAGTGCCGCCATGGGAATCACCGCCACGCCGTCGTCGCGTGTGTAGGCAATGCTCCCCTTTCCAACCACGACCGCCAAAAACGCCGGCGCGGCATTCTGGGCGGCAGGATTGGAGAGCACTTTCCTCTCCAGCGCCTTGAGATTTCTCGCTCCATCGTCTGCTTTCGCATCACTCAGCTTGACCTCGATGGCTCCCCAGCGCCCGTCGTGCTCAACGATCAGATCGACCTCAAGGCCCTTCTCATCTCGGAAATAATGGACACTGTTGTCGACACCGCCGTAGGTGGAAAGGAACACGCGCACGTCGCGCAGGACGAGATTCTCAAAGAGCATCCCCAGCGTTTGCATATCGCCAAGCAGCCGCTCAGGGGTAGCCCCCAGCAACGCCGCCGCAAGTGACGGGTCACAGAAGTAGCGCTTGGGGCGCACGCGAACGCGGGCCTTCGAGCGCATGGGCGGCTCCCATCCGCACAGGTCCTCGGTCAGCTTGAGCCTGTTGAAGAGATCCAAGTACGCAGCGATGGTCCTCTCGTCGGGGCCCGCCTCACCGTACGAGGCGTCCTTTACGAGCGTCTTGTACGTGACAGCCTGGCTCTCGTTCATGGCAAGAGCTCGCAAAAGGCCGTGTGCAAGCTCGGGCGACATGCCCTCGTCCAGCACGTTGACGTCGAGCACCGAGTGCACGTACTGGCTTGCCGTCTCTCGCGCAAGATCTTCCGAAAGCCCAAGATTTGCAGGCCAACCGCCCCTGCAGCACCAGCGGGCGACGTCATCCACCGTGCTCTCGCGACGCTGAGGGGCAAAATCCTCGCCCTTAAAGAGGCTTGCCAGTGACACGAGCGGCTCGCCGTCGCCCGACTCACACAGGGCCATGGGGCGCATTGACAGACGGGCGATCCTACCCGTGCCGGAATGACGAACATGGCTGCGCTCCTCGCTTTTGAGCGCGGTCGAGCCCGTGAGCAAAAGTGTCCCCCGTTCGTTGCCGCTCGCGTCCACGAAACGCCGGGCGGCATCCCAAACCTCGGGCACCTCCTGCCATTCATCGACCAGGTGTGGCGCATCGCCGATGAGCGCCAGGCTTGGGTCGACCTCTGCCGCCGCACGCTGCGCAGGCTCATCGAGCCTAGAGACGCTCGCCGAGCGAGAGAGCGCCGTCCAGGTCTTGCCGCACCATTTGGGGCCGTTGATCTCCACACAGCCAAACGCCCGCATAAGGGTGTCGAGGCGCTCCTCTATGAGCCGGGGCCTATATCCCTTTTGGGTCAATCTCTTTGGTGCATCCATAGACGGCCGTCCCTCTCTATCACGCGATATGCGAAATTACGCCATTCTCAATGCTGATTTTACGCTACTTTCAATGTAGTTTTTACGCCATGATAGATGTAGTTTTTACGCCATTTTCATTGAAGGTTTTACGCTTGGCATCCTTAGCGCGACCCATTCCGAGCATCACATCAGAGCGTGCTTGGTTATCTCCGCTCGCACATCTCGGCAAACGAAATCAGCTTGGTATCTCCCCTGCTCGCCGCAGCTTCCTGACATTCTTGCGTAAAGCCACGCTTCGAGAAGATCACGTAGCTTTTATGCTGACGCCTAAAGAGCTCGCTTCGATGCACGAGCTTTTGCAGCACGTCTTCACCCGTCGGTTCACTGCGCCATTTGCACTCCGCAAACAGCGCAGTGCCCTCGCCATCGTCAACGATCAAGTCGATTTCTTCCTGCGTATGCGTGCGATTATCCGTCCCCCACCAGCGCCCGACGCTCGCCGGAACCACATCGAGCCGGCCTGCGCGCGCGAGTTCGTACACGTATTGTCTGCATATAAGCTCAAAGACAGTACCCATGTAATCCAATACGTGCGGCTCAATGCGCTTATACGCCATCTCGGCCATATCGTTTTGAATCAGCCCAATGTTCTGCGGAACAAACTTGTACCAGAACCTAAACATCTGGTCGCTCAGCAGATACACGGCTCGCTTATTGCTCGTCTCGTTTAGGGGCAGCTCGCGCTCGACAATCCCAAGCGACGCCAGCTTATCCACATAGCTCTTTACGTTGCTCGCAGGGATTCCCGTAGAGCTCGCAATCTCCGAGATCTTCGAGCGCCCCTGAGCAATTGCTTGCACAATCGCATCATATTGCTCGGGATTGCGGCACTCTTGCATTAGCAGGTTACTCGGCTCCTCAAAGAGATAGCCCGTAGGAGTAAGAAAAAGACGTTTGATGTTGTCCTTGAGCGATACGGCAGGATCGACTTTCTCGATATATGCAGGAATGCCGCCCGTCATGCCATAGCAAACTGCAGCGTCTTCGCGACTCATGCTCTGCCACAGGCCGAGGGTCGTCGTAAAATCGAGCGGCATGATCTTAAACTGGGCCGTAAGCCTACCGTATAGTGGGCTCTCGTAGCCCAACACCTGTTCCTCCATAAACGAAAGAGACGAACCGCATAGAATCAGCATGAGCCTGGTCTCTTTGTACAAGTGATCAATCTTGTCTTGCAGCAACGAACTGATCTCGGGATTCGATTGGGCGAGATAGGGATACTCGTCAATCACGACAATCAAACGTTCCGTGCGAGCAATGGTAGCCAATGCATCGAACGCCTCGTCAAAACTACGAAACGACACGCCTGCAGCACCAACCGAACCCGCAAGTATCGCCTGGCTAAAGCCGTGCAGGTTTGCCTCTGCATTGGTACGACGAGCTTGAAAGTAAATAGCCTTCTTACCTTGGATGAACTCTGTGATAAGACGCGTTTTACCCACACGACGACGGCCGTAAATCACAGGCATCTCAAAGGAGCCCGTGCCATACAGTCGATTGAGCTCGGACATTTCCGCTGTTCTTCCGATAAACATAGGGCCATCCTTCCTTCACGTTATAGCTAGCCATATTATACCTTCCTATAATATGGCTAGCTATAACGCAATTCGACAAGCGGAGCACGAAAAGGGGCGGTACACCCCCGCACGTGGACCGTTCCGGAAAATGTATCCCGTTCTGGAGCCAAAAACTGGGCCGTAGTTTCCGCCAAACATGCCATCCAGAAAGTGCGTCCCACCCCGAGGCTCGATTCCGGGATGCAATTTCCGCTTGAGGCCCGATCTGGAAACGGCATCCCACTCTGAGGCCGAAATCTGGGACGCAATTTCCGGTTGAGGGGCGTTCCGGAAAACGAATCCCATTCCGAGTGACAATTCCGGGTCACAGTTTCCGCAGATACAAGGCGACAGTACGCCGCCCTTATCACATGCCTTCAAATATGCGATCCAGAAACACAAAACAGCAGATAGAATGCTCTTTTTCTAAAAAGTACACGTCCGGAAACTTACCAAGACTTCATATCTAGCTACCGTTCAAGGTCGCCGATTACCGCCCACCGATTCGGATGTAAAAATGTCGCCGAAAACAGGTCATCTACCTGCATGGTTAGATTTTGGTCAGCTTTTGGTCAGCTGAGTGGCAAGTTCCAGTTGATACGTTTTTGCTACCCAAAAGGAGGCGATAGCTCATGACCCATTGCAATGACCAACTCATCGACCAGCTGTTGAACCAAGCCGAACAAGAGGGGCGCTGTCTGATTCCCCCGAGCACGGCGATCCGAAAAGCGCTCCTTCGGCGCACCGGCGGCACGGTTGTCTCGCCCATGCCGGGGTTGTTTGCGCGAAAAACGCGCTGGGATGAACTCAACCGAGCGCAACGCCATTGCGAAATCCTCCGCGCCCTTGCGATCATCCACCCCGATTGGACGTTCTGCTCGTTTTCGGCCGCCTGTCTGCTGGGGCTCGAGGTCTCGTGGCGACACCTGAATGTCGTGCATGTCTGCAGCTCGACAAAGCCGTCGGCTCGCCCGGGCGCACATATCCAGCGGCACCAGATTGAGCCGGCCGGAGCAATACGCAGAGCCGGCATATCGGTAACGCCGCCCATCCAAACGGTCACAGATTGCCTGTTGCAGACCGGTTTTGCCGACGGCATGCCCATTGCCGATTCGACGATCTTAAAGCTCGGCCTTGCGCGGGAACAGCTGATGGAGGCCGTCGAGCAACGAGCGACCGCCCGCAATGGTCGCACGATTCGCACCGCCCTCACGACACTTCGATATGCCGACGCCCGCGCCGAGAGCGGCGGGGAATCAGTCGCCCGAGCCGTCTTGATCGAGACGGGCTTTGCACCCGACTGGCTTCAATACGAGTTGACGGACCCCTTCGATTCGACCAAGCCCATACGAACGGACTTTGCCTGGGAACGCCAGGCGCGGGAGCTAATGCTGGGCGAACTCGACGGGTTCGTCAAATATACCGACCAGGCCATGCTTGCGGGACGCACTACGGCCGAGACGCTCGTTGCCGAACGCCAGCGCGAGGCGCATCTATCGCTCTACGGCCATCCGCTCATCCGCTTTACCATGAACGAGGTCCGCTCGGCAGGAATGCTCGCCAAAAAGCTACAGACGGCAGGCATCCGGCAGACCGCTCTACCGACATGGCTCAACGAGGTGGACCTGTAGGAGCCGCTAGGCCACGCATCGCCGAATCGCATCCCCCTATCTGGGCCGCGTTTTCCCAACGGCCACGCCAACGGAAAGCGCGTCCCAGCCTGGACGCTCAAAACGGGACGCACTTTCCGGATGGCGGGCCTAGCGGAAAGCGTGTCCCGGAATCAGGTCTCGGAACGGGATGCGCTTTCCGGTTGAGTCCTTCAGCGGAAACCGCATCCCGGAATAAACGCTCAAACTGGGATGCATTTTCCAAACGGCCGGCCAGCGGAAAACACATCCCATTCTGAGGCACGATTCCGGGACACAGTTTCCGCTCCAAACAAAAGGCCCCGGCTCGCGATGGAGCCGGGGCTAAAGGCGCAGCATATGCAGTTGATGGTGAGCGCAGACGGCCGTCGGCAATGGTCGTCCGCGCCCTACCCTACCCGCGGTGACGAGCGCGGCTGTAAGGCGTATCCACCATAGGCAGATCCGGACGCAGCTTGCCGTCAAACGCGCGGTAGGCATTCTGTACGGCGGGCGCCGTGGGGATCGTTGCGATCTCGCCGATGCCCTTGCCGCCGTATGCCACGGGCAGCAGCTCATCCTTCTCCACGTAGATGGCATGGATATCCGGAATCTCGGGCGCACGGAACAGCCCGAGCGTGCCGTACCTTGCCTGGGGTACGCAGTCCTTGAGCGGCCAGTCCTCGGTAAGCGCATAGCCCATACCCATGAGCACGCCGCCTTCGATCTGACCCTGGATGGAGATGGGATTGACCACCTTGCCGGAATCGTGCGCGGCATAGACCTCGCTCACGCGGCCGTCATCATCCAGAATGACCACATGCGTGGCAAAGCCGTAGCAGATGTGGCTCTTGGGGTTGGGAACGTCCGCGCCCAGTTTGTCGGTCGGCTCCAGGTACACATAGCCAAACTCGCATCCCTCGAGCGCCTTGATGGCGGCCGCGGGATCTTGAGGATGCATACCCTGGCCGGCGACGAGCTCCTGAGTGCGCAGCTGATAGGCGCGGCCGTCGTCATACTCGATCTTGACGCCGTCACCATGCGCGCTCACGGGGGTATCGGGTGCAGGCTTTCCGGCCTCGATGCCAAGCATGGCATCGCGCAGCAGGAAGGCGGCACCGCGCACGGCCTCGCCGGTCACGACCGTCTGACGCGAGCCAGACGTGGTGCCGGAGTCGGGAGCGTTCTCGGTGGAGCACTCGCCGTTGGCAATGCAACTCAGCGGCAGACCGCAAGCCTCGGCAACGTCTTGCAAAAAGACGGTGTTACAGCCCTGGCCGATGTCGGACGTGGCGGCGTAGACCACGGCGCGACCACCCTCGACGCGAATCTTGCAGCGACCGGCATCGGGCAGGCCCACGCCCACGCCGGCGTTCTTCATGGCGCAGGCGATACCGGCGTGTCCGGGATGCGCATAGTAGGCATCCTTGACCTCGAGCAGCGTCTCCTTCAGCGCCGTGGAGCAATCGGCGATCTGGCCGTTGGGTAAAACCTCGCCCGGCTCGATAGCGTTTCGGTAGCGGATCTCCCACGGATCCAGGCCGACCTTCTCTGCCAGCAAGTCGATCAGGCTCTCGAGTGCAAACTCGGACTGACAAACGCCAAAGCCGCGGTACGCGCCGGCAGGCGGGTTGTTGGTGTAGTAGCCAAAGCCGCGAATGTCGGTGTTCTGGTACTTGTAGGGGCCGACGGCATGCGTGCAGGCGCGCTCGAGCACCGGGCCGCACAGCGATGCGTAAGCGCCGGTATCAAAATTGATCTCGCAATCCAGGCCGGTAAAGTTGCCCTCGGCGTCGCAACCCAGCGTAAAGGTGCCGTCCATGGCATGGCGCTTGGGATGGAACGCGAGCGACTCGGCACGCGTGAGCTTGCACTTCACAGGACGCTGGAACTTATATGCGGCGAGCGCGGCCAGATGCTGAATGGACACGTCCTCCTTACCGCCAAAGCCGCCGCCCACAAGCATGGTCTCGACGACCACGCGCTCGGGTTCGCTATCCCAGCCAAACATGTGGGCGCACTCTTTGCGCGTATCGTAGGCGCCCTGGTCGGTCGACTGCACCTTGACGCCGTTCTTGTACGGGAAGGCGACGGCGCACTCGGGCTCCAAGAAGGCATGCTCGGTAAAGGGCGTGGTAAAGCGCTGCGTCACGGTGAACGCGCTCTCCGCCAGCGCCTTGGCGGCGTCGCCGCGCGTCACATGGCGGCTCTGGCACACGTTGTCCTTGAGCTCCACCGTGTTGCCAAAGGCAAAGAAGCCGTCGTGCAGGCGTGGGGCGTCGGCAGCCCTGGCCTCGGCGATGTTGCGCACGGGCTCCAGCGGCTCGTAATCAATCTTGACGAGCTTCTTGGCCTTCTCGAGCGTCGCCTCGTCCTCGGCAACCACCAGCACGATGGCGTCACCCACGCAGCGGGTGATATCGCCCTGGGCGATCATGACGTCCCAGTCCTGGATAAGGTGGCCGACCTGGTTGACCGGCACGTCCTCGGCGCGCAGAATACCCACCACACCGGGCAGGGCCTCGGCTTTGGAGGTATCGATGGAAAGCACACGGGCGCGCGGATACTTGGAGCGCACGGCGCTGGCGTAGGTCAGACCCGGCTGATCGAGCTCGTCGATGTCGTCGGGATACTTGCCCTCGCCGAGCACCTTCTTGCGCACGTCAATACGGAAGGCGCGCTTGCCCACGCCGTAGTCATCGCCGCGCTCCAGATCCTCGTCGATCTGCTTTTCGCCGCGGAGCACCGCAGCGGCCAGCGAGATGCCCTCGATAATCTTTTTGTAGCCGGTGCAGCGGCAGACATTGCCGCGAATGGCGTACTTGATCTGCTCCTCGGTGGGCTCGGGATCCTCGGCGATGAGCGCCGCACCCGCCATGACCATGCCGGGAATGCAAAAGCCGCACTGTACGGCGCCCACGGCGCCAAAGGCGTACACAAAGGCCTCGCGCACGTCCTCGGGCAGGCCCTCGACGGTCACGATGTTGCGGCCGGCGGCAAGGGCGGTGGTCAGCACGCACGCCTTGACGGCCGCACCGTCCACGTGGATGGTGCAGGTGCCGCAGGCGCCCTCGGAGCAGCCGTCCTTGGCGGAATGGATATGCAGGTCGTCGCGCAGGTAGCGCAGCAGTGGCTTATTCTGCGTCGTCGTGCGCTCCACGCCGTTAACGGTAAAAGTGAATTCCTGTGCCATGGCGATTCCCTTCTACACGCCGGCGGCGATGCCGGTGCGGTCGTGGATGGCGCCATGCGGGCAGACGACGGCGCACATGCCGCACGACAAGCAATCCGCGCCATCGATATGGGCGCAGTTGTCCTCGATGCGGATAGCGCCGGCGGGGCACCTTTTGGCGCACATGCCGCAACCGATGCAGCTCGTGTCGCAGATCTTGCGGGCAATGGCGCCCTTATCGGTGTTGTTGCAGCGCACCAGGATGTTCTGGTAGCCGGGAACAAAGGCAATCACGCGCTGCGGGCACGCCATGCCGCACAGGCCACAGCCGGTGCATTTGGAGCGGTCCACGCGGGCGACGCCATCGACCAGCGCAATGGCGCCGTGGGGACAGGCCGTGACGCAGGCGCCACAGCCAATGCAGCCTTCGCTGCAGCGGGCGTCGCCGCCTGCGGAGGCGCAACCGCTTCCGCAGGCAACGTAGGCCACGTTATGTTGAATGGATTTGGCCATAAGAGACTCGCCTATTTCTTAAGAAGATACGAATAGTTGTCGCGCACGGCCCTGATGGTCAGGCGGACGGCCTCGGGCAGACCGGTGTTGACGGCATCGACCGAGACGGTGCGGACCGTGCCGGCGACGCGGACCTTAAAGTGATCCTCGTCCACGGCCAGGAAGCCCTCGTTCTCGGAGTTCTCCATGTCCTGCTCGCTCCAGAACAGGGTGAGCTTGTCCTTGTAGGGACGACCCTCCTGGTAGGGGCAGAACACGGCGCAGTTGCCGCACTCGTTGCACATGCCATCGACGTGGACGACCTGATGCTTGGCCAGGCCCGGCACCTTAATGGCAACGTTGGCGCGGTTGGGGCAGACGTCGCAGCAGACCTCGCACACCGAGCCGCAGCCCAGGCAGCGGGTCTTGGTGCAGTTGCGCTTGTCGCGGCACAGCGACCCCTTGCGCTCGTAGCAGGTGTCCTCGCGACCGGTTTGCTCGTTGCAGTCGGCGTACTTGTTAAAGTCCACGCCGGCGATGGCACGGGCAACCTCGGCGGCGTCGGCAATAGCCTCGACCACGGTGGCAGGACCGCGGCGGCAGTCGCCCGCAGCCCAGACGCCCTCGACGCCGGTGGAGGTGGCGGCAAGGCGGCCGCGACGGTCGTGCTCGACGCCCGCGGCATCGTACAGGCTGGCATCGATGCCCTCGCCCACGGCGCAGATCACCGTGGTGGCAGAAAGCTCGACAGTCTCGCCCGTGGCGACGGGGCTGCGACGGCCGCTTGCATCCGGCTCGCCAAGCTCCATAACGTCGCAGGTCAGCACGGAGCCGTTGAGTGCCTTGGGCGCCAGCAGCTCACAGAACTCAACGCCGTCGGCAAGAGCAAGATCGAGCTCTTCCTCGTCGGCGGGCATCTGCTTCTTGGTGCGGCGATACACCAGGCGCACGTTCTTCACGCCGGCCAGGCGCTTGGCCACGCGAGCCGCGTCCATGGCGGTATTGCCGGCGCCGATGACCACGACATCCTCGCCCAGCTCGAGCTTCTCGCCCTTCTTGGCGGCCTCGAGGAACTCCAGCACGTCGAGCTCGGCACCCTCGCCCAAGCCCGCAGAGCCGGGCATCCAGGCACCGGTGGCCACGACCACCTCGGTAAAACCCTGGGCCTTGAGCTCGTCGATGGACTCCACACGGGCATTGAGCTGCACCTTGGCGCCAAAGGCCAGGCAGAGCTCGGCGTCGTGGGAGATATCGTCGCTCGCAATGCGGAACTCGGGAATCACGTGACGGACCACGCCACCGAGCGAATCGCGGGCCTCAAAGATGGTGACGGGCACGCCGGCGCGCGTCAGGAAGAACGCCGTCGCCAGGCCGGCCGGGCCGCCGCCGATAACGGCAACGTTGCGCTCGCCGTCGTTGGCGATGGCCTGGGCGCGCAGCTTGGGCAGCACGGCCGTCATGGCCTCGCGGGCGGCCTTGAGCTTGCTGGCGCGAATCTGGGCGCCCTCGGGCTCGTAAAATGCACGCTCGCAAGCGCGGCCGCAGGGATGCGGGCAAATGGTGCCGGTAATGAACGGCAGGGCGTTGCGCTCGATGATGATGTTGAGCGCGTCCTCGTAGCGGCCCTCGTCAACAGCCGCCAGATAGGCGGGAATATCCTGCTGGATGGGGCAGCTCGTGCGGCACGGCGTGGTAAAGCAATCGGAAAGCGGGCTCTTGCCGGCGACCTTGCGGTCGGGCAGCGGGCGCAGCGGCTTCTTGTAGAGCGGGTTGGTGAGCGAGTCGGTCTGGATCGCGGTCACGGCGTCGAGAGAGACGCCCGCGAACGGCTTGCCATCGAGGTCGGCAAACTCGCCGGCCATCTGGCTAAAGCGCTCGTAGCCACCGGGCTTGAGCACGTCGGTCGCCAGGGTGACGGGCCAAATGCCGGCATCGTACAGGGCGCGGATGTTGTAGACCGTGGCGCCGCCGGAGTAACTGATGCGCAGCTTGCCATCGAACTGCTCGGTAATGCGGCGGGCGGCCTCGATGGTCAGCGAGAACAGCGAACGGCCGGACATGTACATCTCGGTGGAGGGCAGCTCGTCCCTCGTCACGTCGACGGGGAACGTGTTGGTCAGCTTGACGCCAAACTCCAAGCCGCGCTCGGCGCACAGGGCAATCAGGCGCTCGAACATGGGCACGGCATCGGCCCACTGCAGGTCCTCGCGGAAGTGCGTGTCATCGAAGACGATGTAGTCAAAGCCCAGCTCGTTCAGACGCTGGCGGGCAAACTCATAGCCCAGCAGCGTGGGGTTGCACTTGATGTAGGTGTTGAGGCCCTTCTCGGTGATCAGATAGGTCGCGATGCGCTCGATCTCCGCCGGCGGGCAGCCATGCAGCGTGGACTCGGTAATGGAGTTGGAGACGCGCGCCGGGATGGACTCGACAAACGCGGCGTCGACATGCTCAAACTTGTCCAGGTTGGCGAGCGCCCATGCGCGGCACTCGCTCCAGACGTCGGAGCCGCTGGCGTCCTTCATACCCTCAATGTACGCATCGACCTTGGGGCTCTTAATGCCCTCCAGGTCATAGCCCACGGACATGTTAAAGACAAAGCCGTCCGGGCTGCCCAGGCCGTACTCGCGAGCGATCAGGTGGCAGGCAAACCATGCCTTCACGTACTCGGCAAAGGCCTGCGGAACCTCGAGCTCGGTCGACCACTCGCAGTTGTAGCACTCGTCCTGCGCCACGATACAGGGTTTGTTCACACACTTGGAGAGCTCCTCGCCATCCATAACCTGAACGGTCTTGAGCTCAAAGAAACGAGAACCGGCCACGTAGGATGCCACGATGTTCTGGGCCAGCTGCGTATTGGGGCCGGCGGCCGGGCCAAACGGAGTCTCGATGCGCTCGTCAAAAATGGGAAGCGCACCCTCCTGGTTGGTCGTGACCATCTTACGCACGCCAAAGATGGCGTCCTGGGTCTTATGCTCCTCGATGATCCAGTTCATCAGCTGCGAAAACGGGATCGGCCTCATGATGTCGCTCATAGTGAGCTCCTCTCTGTAACGCCCGGCGAGACCGCGCGGCGGGCGCAAATACGGTGTAGCGCTAGCACAGCGCCGGCGACCCCGCGGAGGTCGCCTATACGCGCCTCGAATGCGGCGAAACACCCGACACGCGTAAATCTACTTGTGAATTAGTAGGTGCGATCGTTGAGCGTGCTCCAGAGCTTCTTGGACTCAGCCATGGTCCACGCGTTGATCTTGTCCTCATCAATCCCAACGAACTCGCGATCCTTGTACAGGACGCGGCCGTTGATGATGGTGGTGCGGCAGTTTTTGCCCATCATGCCAAAGAGCATGTGGCCGTCGATGTTCTCCTCGCTCAGCGGCGTAAAGGGCTTGTAGTCCATGACGATGACGTCGGCGGCAGCGCCGGCCTCGAGCACACCGAGCTTGCGATCGAAGTACTTGCTGGCCATCTTCGCGTTATTCTCGAACAGCATGGTCATGGCCTCGCACCAGCCCACGTTGGGCATGGCGGCGTTGTGGCGCTGAATGATCAGGAAGACCTTAAGGCTCTCGAGCATATCGTGGGTGTAGGCGTCGGTGCCCATGCACACGGGGATGCCGCGGCGGAAGAACTCGAGCACGGGGGCGCAGCCCACGGCGTTGCCCATATTGGATTCGGGGTTGTTGACGAGCCAGGTGCCGGACTCCTTGACGATATCCATCTCGGCAGGCGTCACGTGGATGCAGTGGCCCAGCATGGTGTCGGGACCCAGCAGGTTGTGCTGCAGCAGGCGCTCGACCGGGCTGATGCCACCGCGGTTGAGGCGGGAATCCCACACGTCGTTCATGCCCTCGCACACATGGATGTGGAAGCCGGTCAGGCCGTTGTTGGCCTCGGCCATCTTGTCCATGGTCTCGTCCGACAGCGTAAAGGTGGCGTGACCGCCAAACATGGCGGCGATCATGTGGTTATCGTTATCGCGACGCTCCTTGGCGGCCCACTGGGCAAACTCGGCGTTCTCGGCAATGGCCTGGTCGCATTTTTCCTGGCCGCGGCGATCAGAGACCTCGTAGCACAGGCACGAACGCATGCCCAGCTCCTGAGCTGCGTCCTTAATGGTGAAGAGGCTTCCCGGGATCTCGCAGAAGCTCGCATGGTGATCGAAGATCGTGGTGACGCCATCGCGGATGGAGTCAAGAATCGTGGCGTAGGCGCTGGCCTTGGTGCCGTCGAGCGTCAGGTTGTCATCGATCTTCCACCACTGCTGCTCAAGATTCTCCAGGAAGTTGGTAGGGTTGCAGCCCTTAATGGCAAGGCCGCGGGCCAGACCCGAGTAGATGTGGGTGTGGCAGTTGATGAGTCCAGGCATGATGAGGTTGCCCCGGGCATCGACGTACTCGGCATCCGGGTACTTGGCCTTGAGCTCGCACTCGGGGCCCACTTCGACGATCGTATCTCCGTCAATGGCGACCGCACCGTTTGGAATGAACGGGGTCTGAGCGTTGCGGGTAAAGACGGAACCGTTAGCGACCAGAAGCATGGATGCTCCCTTCAACATCAGGGGCGGGGTTTGACACCTCTGACATGGCGGAGTGCGAAGCGCCGGCCTACACCGGAAACGGGCCCTCTCCCGTCAACGCTTCACCAAAGGGGCAAACCCTTTGAAGTGCGGCTTGGCGCCGCATGGCGTCGGCGGACGAGGCGATGCGTCCGCCGACGAATAGCACCGAATTGGTTACTTCTTGCTCTCGGGCAAGACCAGATCCACGGCAGCGTCCTTGGCAGCATCGATGTGCTGAGCCACGACCGGCGTCTGCGGAAGGATCAGGTTAAGGACAATGGCCATGATGGCAGTGGGGGTTACGGCATTGGAGCCGATGACGGTGGACACCCAGGCGGGCATACCCTCGCCGGCAAGGCAACCGCTGGCCATCCAGATACCCAGGCCAAAGACGACGGAGGTACCGACGATGGTGGTAGTGCGCTGCGTGAGGCCCTCGCGAGTGAACATGCGCACGCCGTTCATGGTGATGGTGCCAAAGACGCCAACGGTCGCGCCGCCGATAACGGGCTGCGGGATAGCGGAAAGGACGGCAGAGAGCTGCGGGAACAGACCGGCGATGGCAAAGACGGCCGCAATGATCACAAAGACCCACTTGTTGACGACCTTGTTGGAGCAGATGATGCCCACGTTCTGGCCAAGGGCGCTGGTGGGAAGACCGCCCAGCAGGCCGCCGACCATAGAAGTGAGGCCCTGGGACATGATAGCGCCGGAGAGCTCACGCTCGGTGGGCATACGGTCGATGGAGCCCAGGCAGGCGGCGGAGACGTCACCGATAACCTGGATGGCAACCATGGGGAACACGACGGCGAGGGTAATGCAGACCTCGGGATCAAACTCGAGCGCGTAGGGCATGAGCTTGGGAAGGGCGAAGACCTGAGCGGTTGCGACGCTGGAGAAGTCGATCATGCCAAAGGGGATGGAGACAATCATGCCAACGATCATGCCAAAGAACACGGATCCCAGCTTGAGCGTGCCCTTGCCAAAGTTGGCGAGCGCAAAGACCACGGCGAAGGTGATAAGAGCGACGCACCAGGCCTGCGGAGTGCCCCACAGCGGCGTACCCATACCGCCGGCCATATACTTGACGGCCGTGGGATAGAGCGAAACGCCGATGGAGAAGATGACCGTACCGGTCACGACGGGCGGGAACAGCCACTTGATTTTGCTGTAAGCCAGACCAAAGAGGACCGCGACGGCGCCGCCGACGATCTCGCCGCCCAGCAGCGCACCAAAGCTAAAGCCCGAGGCGCCCATGGCCTGCAGGGCCGGCAGGAACGCGAACGAAACGCCCATGACGATGGGCAGGCCGCCGCCGATGCGACGGAAGGGAGCGAAGGCCTGAAGGGCCGTGTCGATCGCCGAAAGAATGAGCGCGACCTGGATGATGTCGGTGCTCTGCTGGCTATTAAAGCCGTAGACGCCGGCCATGATGACCGCCGGGGTAATGATGCCGGCAAACGATGCCAGTACGTGCTGAAGGGCACACGGGATCATTTCCTTAACGGGAGGCATGCCTTCGCGAGTGAACAGGGCTTCAGTGCCGTTCGTAACCGTCTCCTGGGTCATTTGACCACCAATCCTCGAAGTAGTTGTTTTCGCATCTAACGCTCTATTGTGACGCAGTGCGGGGTTGAGGTTGTGCCTTCATTGCATATCGTATTAAAGATGATTCTCATTCTCAATATTAATTTTTTGTTATCAGACTATTCTTCAGCTGAAATAACGCATTTCCGCAGGTCAGGAAAGTGTCTGGTCAAAATAACATCTAACTTTTCTTTTGGTCGACCGTTTACCGCTAAATTCCTACCATTCGTCTGCATTACGCAATGTACCTGCGGATATACGAGATGATGGGCAGCGTGTTACCATGAGAAAAAATTGTTATGAACATTTCCGATTTTACCCAAAGGAGTTGCCCGTGAACGAGACCGTACGTCGCTTTTTGCCGATGGTCGATTTTCTGGAGCAGATACTCGGCAAAAACAGCGAAATCGTGCTGCACGATTTCTCGGATCCCGACCACGCCATCGTCGATATTCGCAACGGCATCGTGAGCGGCCGCAAGGTCGGCGGTCCCGCCACCGATCTGGCGCTCAAGATCATGCACGACCCCAAGTATCGCGACCTGCCGTTTATTACGGGCTACGAGGGCCGCGGTGCCGGCGGCAAGACGTTGGAGTCAGCGACGTACTTTATCCGCGAAAATGACGAGATCGTCGGTATGCTCTGCGTCAACACCGATCTCTCGACCGTGCGCTCCATCAACGCCATGGCGCAGCAGCTCATGGCGTGCTTCGACGCGGCGCCGACGCGCACGGAGCCCGCCCCTATCGAGGTCGAAAGCCTTTCGGAGTCCACACAGGAGCTCATCGACCGCAGCATTGCCGAGTTGCTGAGCGCGCGCGGGCTGGATGTAGCGTCGCTTGGTCAGAGCGACCGCGTGGACGTCATTCGCCACCTCAACGGCAACGGGGTGTTCATGCTCAAGGGCGCCGTGGCCTGTGCCGCCACCGCGCTGGGCATCTCGGAGCCCAGCGTCTACCGCTACCTGCAAAAAGTTCGCAAGGAGGGCTAACGAGCAAAATGGAGCGCGGCTCCACAAGCGATCCGTCACTTGACAAAAGACCCTGCAGCTCGCACGCGCTGCAGGGTCTTTTTGCATGTCATGTTTAGTTGTGGCCAACGCCTTAGAGAGCGGCGACGACTTCGATCTCGACCAGACCGCCAGCCGGAAGGGCGGCAACCTGGAAGGCGCTGCGCGCGGGGAACGGGGCCTCGAACTTGGAGGCGTAGATCTCGTTCACGGCGGCGAAGTCGGCGATGTCGGCCAGGTAGACCGTGGTCTTGACGACATCGGCAAAGGTGGCGCCGGCAGCGGTCAGCAGGGCCTCGACGTTGGCGAGGGACTGCTTGGCCTGGGCCTCGACGCCCTCGGGCATCTTGCCGGTTGCGGGATCGATGCCCAGCTGGCCGGACAGGAACACCATGTTGCCGGCCTGGATACCGGGGGAATACGGGCCGATGGCTGCGGGTGCGTTATCGGAAGACACGACGGTCTTGCTCATGTTTTTCTCCTTACAATCAAATAGAGAGCGTGAGCGCGGCGTTCGCACCGGGAGGCACAGTTCGGTCTGAACACCGCGCTTGATTGGGATAGTACTCAAGGTTTCTGTTTGATGCAAGAATATTATCAGCCTGCGAGAATATTTTATCGCCCAACGGTTTCCCCGAACCGCTGAACGGTTCTCATGCGGGTCAGCCAGTCCAAGCTGCTGAAGACTTTGTCCTGCTTAGGCTGCGGACATCGTCCATCGCGACGGCGCCACTATACTTTTGAGTATCTGAGCATTTTGAAAGGCAGGATATGACCGCAACCGCCAGTCGAACCACCAACCGCAGACCCGAGCTTTTGGCGCCCGCCGGAGGTCCCGAGCCCTTTGCCGCCGCACTCGCCGCCGGGGCAGACGCCATCTACTGCGGCATGGGCAGCTTCAACGCCCGCCGCAAGGCCACCAACTTTACCGACGAGGCCTTTGAGCAAGCCTGCCGCGCCGCGCATCTAGCCGGGTCGCGCGTCTACGTCACGGTCAACATCGTCATCAAGCAGTCCGAGATGGGCGATGCGCTGCAACTCATCCATCGCTGCTCCACGCTGGGCGCCGATGCCTTTATCATCCAAGACTGGGGCCTGTTCTTTGAGGTCAAGCGCACCCTGCCCGGCATCGAGACGCATATCTCGACCCAGGCGAACATCCACGATGACCGCGGGACTATCTGGTGCCGCGAGCAGGGCGCCGACCGCGTGACCCTCTCGCGCGAGCTCTCCATCGACGAGATCGCCGCCATTCACAATGCCGCGCCCGACGTTGACCTGGAGGTCTTTAGCCACGGCGCCATCTGCTTTTGCTATTCGGGCCTGTGCCTGCTCTCGAGCTTTGCCATGGCGGGCCGCTCGGCCAACCGTGGCATGTGCGCTCAACCCTGTCGCCTGCCTTACGAGCTGATTGACGAGAACGGCCACTCGCTCTCCCCTGCCGGTCGCGAGCGCGCGCTATGCCCGCGCGACACCAACACGTCGCAGCTTGTTCGCCGTCTGTATGACGCCGGCGCCGCATCGCTCAAGCTCGAGGGCCGCATGAAGGCACCCGATTACGTGTACTCCATCGTCGACGTGTATCGCCATCAGATTGATGACATGCTGGCCGATGTTTCGACCTCTAAGGATGAAGAGGCCGCCCGCCAGCGCCAGCTCAAGCGCTGCTTTAACCGCGACTTTACGCACGCCTATCAGGACGGCACCTCGGGCGACGAGATGATGAGCTACGAGCGCTCCAACAACCGCGGCCAGATCGTGGGCACGGTGCTCGGCAGTCGCCTGGCCAACCGCGATGTGCGCGGGCTCAAGCCCGACGACCGCCGTCGTCGCGCCGCCATCGCCCGCATTGAGCTGTTTGAGCCCGTGGGCAAGGGCGACCTGCTGGAGCTTCGCCACGACGATGAGTTCGACCAGTTCCTGACCACCATTGCCGCCGATGATGCCGCTGCCGGCGATGTCATCGAGTGTCGCGTGCCCCGTAGCATGCCCGAGGGCTGCCGCGTGCGCGTGATTCGAAGCCAGCGCGCCATTGACGCCGCCGGCGCCGCGCTCAAGCGCGATGTGCTGCGCCGCCGCGCCGTAGACGTGTCCGTTGTGGCGCGTCTGGGCGAGCCGTTTGCCGTTACGCTCACCTGTTGCGACGATCCTTCGCTTACGGCCACGGCCACGGGCTTTACCGTCGAGGCTGCCAAGACCCGCGCCGTCGAGGCATCCGATCTGGTTGAGCACGTCGGGCGCATGGGCTCCTCTCCCTTTGAGGCCGCAAGCTTTGACGTTTCGCTCGACGCCGGCTGCGGTATGGGCTTTTCCGCCGTGCACAAGGTGCGCGCCGCCGCTTGTAAGGCGCTGGAAGAGGCCATTCTGGCACCGTACGAGGAGCGCGCGAAAACGCTCGAGCTGCCGGCGATTGTAACCAGTGATTCCCGCCCCGCGCTCGAGCACTACCGCGATGAGCCACAGATCTGTGTCACCGCCACCTCGCTCGAGGCCGCCGAAGCAGCGCGCGCGGAGGGTGCAACGCGCATCTACATGACCACCGACGCGCTCGATGCAGCCGAGCTCTCCCCCGCCGATGCGTTTGAGCAGGGCATCGTACCCGTGCTCGATGAGGTCTGCCGCGCCGTTGACCACGTCCGCGTTGACCCGTGGGTTGTTGCCGGCGCCACGGTCGCTATTGGCAATATCTCCGAGCTTGCCCTGGCCGCCCAGGTTGGCGCCACGGCCGAGATTCGCTCTTGCCTGCCCGTGCACAACACGCCTTGCATGGAGGCACTTGCCGAGCGCGGAGCCGGTGCGTTTTGGCTCTCGCCCGAGATCACACTCGACGAGATTATCTCGCTTGGCACCTCCGCGCCCGCAGCCCTGGGCATCACTGTGTTCGGCCGCCCGCGCGTTATGACGAGCGAGCACTGCATCCTGCAGGTGGCCAATGGCTGCATCCACGATTGCGCCAACTGCCGCCTGCGCGCCCGCAAGCTGTCGCTCAAGAATATCGATGGCAAGGTCATGCCCGTGCGTACCGACATCCATGGCCGCTCACGCCTGTACGATGCCTATCCCATCGACCTCACACCGCAGGTACCACAGCTGCTCGATGCCGGCGTGCGCCGTCTCATGGTCGACGGAACCCTGCTCGAGGCCGATGAGATTGGCCGTGCCGTCGCTCGTGTCCGCCGCGCCATTGAGGCAGCGCAGGCAGGTCGCAAGCCCGCTGCCCGCCTGCGCGGGGCGACCTCGGGCTGCATGTTTGTGGGAATTAGCTAACCGAAAGGCTTACACGTGAACGAAGAACCTCAAGTCCTCTACTGCGACGCCTGGCTCATGGCCATCGATAAGCCCGCCGGCATGATCGTCCACGGCGATGGCACCGGTGAGCGCACACTTACCGACTACGCCAGCGACCTTTTGCTGGCGATGGGCGACGGCTTTGCCGCGACCGACATGCAGCCGCTCAACCGCCTGGACCGCGACACCACCGGCGTGGTGTTGTTCTCGCTCGACAAGCAAACGCAACCCGCTTTTGACCAGATGATCATCGACCACGCATTCGAAAAGCACTATCTGGCGCTCGCCGAGGGCAAAATCGACTGGAACGAGAAGCTCATCGACAAGCCGATCGCCCGCGACCGCCACGATAGCCGCAAGATGCGCGTTGGCGCCAGCGGCAAGCCGTCTCAGACGCGCGTCAAGGTACTCAAGCGTCTTAAGAGCCGCCGTGGCCTGCCCACGCGTTCGTATATCGATGTCGAGCTGCTCACCGGCCGCAAGCATCAGATTCGCGTGCACCTGGCGAGCGAGCGTCATCCCCTGGTTGGCGACGACCTGTACGGAACGCCGCGCCCCTGCGGATTGATGCTCCATGCCCACAGCGTGTCCTTTACGCATCCCGTTACCGGCGAGCGCATCCACATCGAAGCTCCCTGCCCCTGGGAGCCCTAAACCACCACAATGGGGACAGGCACCTTTGTGGTAGTTTTGCCGCAATGGCTCAGCCGCGGTCCCAAAACGTCTCGATCTGTAACAGTTAGAACCCATTTTCCGGTCTATTTGTTATAGATCGAGACATTCGAATCCCTCTCAAGGAAAAATCTCAATCTGTAACAATAACTCGGCAAAATCGGTCCCAGATGTTACAGACTTAGACAAAGGGGCGGCGCGACTCGGAAGTATCTCAATCTGTAACACCTAGCCCACTTTTAACGGTCCAGTTGTTACAGACTTAGACAAAACCGGTAGACAACGAAAGCGGCAACGCCCGTGATGGACGTTGCCGCTTTTCTATTAAGAAAACTACTCGGTTTTCGTTACTAACCACCACAATGGGGACAGGCACCTTCGCGGTGGTTTTGGCCTTAGCCCGTCCCCTGCTGTTAGACCGTGATGACGTTGTCCATTGCCCGATACTTGGCGGGGACCTCGCCTGCGGTAATAATCGTTGCGTCGCGGAAGTCCGCGAACTTGACGGGCGCCACCATGCCAAATTTACTGGCGTCCGAGATTACGAAGCGCTTGGCCGTATGGCGCATCGAGATACGCTTTACTTGCGCCTCCTCGATATCTGGCGTCGTGAAGCCCTGCTCGGCGGCAATGCCGTTAGAGCCCCAAAAGCCACAGTTGAAGTTGTAGCGGTCTAAGGTTGCCAAGGCATCGGGGCCAACGAGCGCCTCGGTCTCGGGTTTGAGCTCGCCGCCCAGCACCACGGTACGCATGCCGCGCAAAGCAAGGTGCTGAGCATTGAGCACGGAATCGGTCACATAGGTGACATCTTCAAGGTGTGAAAGATGCTCGATGAGCCTGAGCGTCGTTGAGCCCGAGTCGATGTATACAAAGCTCTCGGGCTCCACAAGCGCCGCCGCACGGGCGCAGATACGCTCCTTGTCATCGTTATGGAGGTCGCTGCGCTCATTAAGCGTTAGATCGCGCGTCACGTGCGCGCGCTCAAGACTCGTCGCCCCACCGTGGACCTTGGCGATGCGATGCGCTCGGTCGAGCGTCTGCAGGTCGCGCCGAATGGTAGACGCCGTCACGCCCAGGGCCTCAGCAAGCTCTGGTACGGTAACCGAGCCGGCCTGCTGTACCATCGCCACGATCGCGTTGAGCCTATCTTCCGCTAGCATCGCTTACTCCTCCTCGGGGTACACGACTCCCCAATCGGCGCGGAGCTTGGTCATCAGCTCCATAACATCAGAAGCATAGCCCAGAAGCTCACGCTTAGAGTCGTCGCCGGCAACGGCCTTCTCAAGATCGGCCATCTCATAGCAAAGGGCGTAAGCCTCGGTGCCGGCGTGGACCTCCTCGCGGTGGCCGTCCGCAGTCCACACGATAGTCGCGTGATCGGCGCGCGGATACTCGTTGACCTCGATATAGCACTTATCGAAGCTAATAATCGAGCGCT
>CAJMAZ010000006.1:0-62594 GCA_905211535.1 uncultured Collinsella sp.
GCTGCAACCTGGCAAATCTCTATCACAATACGAGCGGGCGGGGGAGTGCAGAGGATTACGCCCATGCGGTTGAGCTCTACGAGCTGGGCTCCGATCGCGGCGACACGCAAAGCATGATCAACCTGGGCTACATCTATTACTACGGCCGTGGGTGCGAGAGGGATTACGCACGTGCCTACGAGTGCTATGCTCGCGCGGCGCTCACCGACACCAACCCCGAGGCCTATTGGAAGCTCGGCGACCTCTACGCCTCGGGTAAGGGCGTGCGCAAGAGCGATCGCATTGCCTGGCAGCTCTATTCAAAGGCTTACGAGCTTGCCGGCAAGAGCCCCCTTGCCGCCCGCGCGGCGCATCATATGGCCGATTACCTCATGCGCGGTGTCGATGGCGTGATGGGGCTCGATCCCGAGCGCGCGCTCGGCCTCTACGTGCAGGCAGAGGTGGGCTACTATCATCTGATCGATGCGGGGCTTACGTACTATCAGCGTCAGCTCGACCAGTCTATCGAGGGCCAACGGCTCGCGCGCGAGGCGCTGCAAAAGCGCCATCTGGACATCCGCGCAGGGGAGTAATCGACCCCCATATCGTGTATCCCTCGTGTTGCCTACGTTCGCTGAAGCTTTGCTCACCAAAGTGGCGTGCTATCTGCTATCATGCTTAGGCTGTGCGTCTTTATGCGGGCGTGGCGGAATTGGTAGACGCGCCAGATTTAGGTTCTGGTGGGATTCCCGTGAAGGTTCGAGTCCTTTCGCCCGCACCATCGCACCTGCGTCGGCCTTGGCCGTCGCGACACTTTGTTGCATAAAGGTACCAGCACCTCAGATAAGCTGGGCAGTATGAGGAGGAACGTGTTGAACATCACCGCTTCTGACGTCAAGGACGCCAAGCTCACCGCTACGGTCACCATCCCGGCCGCCGACGTCGACGCCGCGATCAAGAAGGCCTACAAGGACACCGCCAAGAAGTACCGCTTCCCGGGCTTCCGTTCCGGTAAGGCTCCCCGTCCGGTCATCGACTCCGCTCTTGGTGCCGAGGCTACCCTCGCTCAGGCCACCAACGACCTGATCGCCGCCAACGAGCCCGCCGTCCTCAACGAGCTGGACATCGTCCCCACCAAGAACGGTGACTACAAGGAGCTCGACCTCGCCAAGGATCACGAGGACTACACCTACACCGTCGAGTTCTCCCTGCGTCCTGCTGCTGAGCTCTCCTCCTTCGACGCCGTCGAGATCGAGATGCCTCCCGCGGAGGTCACCGAGTCCGAGATTAACAACCAGGTTGAGATGCTCCTCAACTACCGTGCCACCTTCGAGGACGTCGAGGGTCGCGCCGTCGAGGCTGACGACTATGTGACCGTCGACCTCAAGGCCGTCGAGAACGCCGACAACTTCGCCGCCGAGGGCCGCATGCTCATCGCCGGTAGCGACAGCAACCCCAAGGAGTTCAACGAGGCCCTGATCGGCGCTAACGTTGACGATGTCAAGACCGTCACCTGGACCGACGAGGTCGAGGAGGGCGAGGAGGCCGAGACCCATACCGTCGAGGTCACCGTCAAGGGCATCAAGGTCCGCAACACTCCCGAGCTCACCGACGAGCTTGTCAAGTCCGACTTCGGCTTCGACAGCATCGACGCCATGCGCGACGCCATCAAGATTGAGATCGAGCAGGACAAGGCTTCCCGCCTGCCGGCCGAGAAGGAGAACCGTTGCGTGTCCGCTCTCGCCGAGCGTCTGCAGCTCGAGGAGATGGACGCCGACTACGAGCAGTCCGTCTTTGAGGAGCTTGGCCAGAACTTCCTGTCCAACCTCGCTGCCCGCGGCATGACCCTCGACACCTGGCTGCCCGCTTCCGGTCTGACCATGGAGCAGTTCATCGGCGACCTGCACAAGCAGGCCAACGACGTTGCCCGTGAGTCCCTGGCTCTTGACGCCCTCGCCCGTGAGCTCAAGATTGAGGTCACCGAGGACGACATCAACGCCGAGTTCGAGAAGGCCGGCGTCAAGGACGTCGAGGCTTCTAAGGCCGAGTTCATCGCCGATGGCCGCATGCCTGCCGTCCGTGAGTCCATCCGTCGCTCCAAGGCCGTCGACCACCTGGTCGAGAACGCCAAGGTGACCGAGGTCGACGAGACCGCCAAGGACGCCGAGTAATTCTCGCCACCTTGCCCGCGAGCGCATGCGTGTGCCCGTGATGGGGTAAAGTTATACACCGGTTATCCGGCAGCTTCGTACGGTGCCAGCCAATGCATAGCATGCGGGCACCGTACGTTTATCTAGAACCAATTTGGTCCGCAAGAGAGAAATGGAGATGCGTATGATCGCTAAGTTCGATTCCGCCCTCGTGCCATACGTTATCGAGCAGACGCCGCGCGGCGAGCGCAGCTACGATATCTATTCGCGCCTGCTCAACGACCGCATCATCTTCTTGGGCGAGGAGATCAACTCCGTCAGCGCCAACCTGGTCGTTGCCCAGCTGCTGCATCTTGAGAGCCAGGATGCCGAGAAGGATATCTCGCTCTACATCAATTCGCCCGGTGGCGAGGTCTACTCCGGCCTGGCGATTCTGGACACCATGAACTTTATCAAGCCGCAGGTCTCCACCATTTGCGTCGGTATGGCCGCGTCCATGGCCGCCGTGCTGCTTTCGGCCGGCGCCAAGGGCAAGCGCTTCTGCCTGCCGCACTCCAAGGTCATGATTCACCAGCCCAGCGGCGGTGCCCAGGGTCAGCAGACCGAGATCGAGATCGTGGCCGAGGAGATCAAGAAGACTCGCCGCGAGCTCAACCAGATCTTGTCCGACGCCTCGGGCCAGCCCATCGAGAAGGTCCAGGCCGACACCGAGCGCGACAACTACCTGACCGCTGCCGAGGCCCTCGACTACGGTCTGATCGACCGTATCGTCACCTCGCGCGATCTCGCCGCGAAGGACGCCTAGGATGGCAGGTAACATGCAGGACAACTTTGACGAGAACGGCAACCCCATCCGCTGCTCTTTTTGCGGAAAAGAGCAGGGCCAGGTTCGTCGCCTCGTAAAGGGCCCGACCAACATCTTTATCTGTGACGAGTGCGTCGCCGCCTGCTCCGAGATCTTGGAGGAGTCGCTGGCCTCGGACTTTATGGACGCCGCCCGCAACGGCAAGCTGCCGGGCTTCCTCAACGACCACGGCCAAGCTGCTGGGCAGCCCGCCGTGGACCCCGAGACCGAGGGCTTTGAGCTCGAGGACGACCGTCAGGTCATCACGCACGTGCCGACCCCGCACGAGATCTATGACGAGCTTTCGGCCTATGTCATGGGCCAGGAGGACGCCAAGCGCGCCATGTCGGTGGCCGTGTACAACCACTACCGTCGCGTGATCGAGGGCGGTGCCGCCGTGTCCGCCTTTGACGAGGCGTCGGGCATGGGCGGCCAGTTCGATGACGATATGGATGAGGTGGAGCTCGCCAAGTCCAACATCTTGCTGCTTGGCCCCACCGGTACCGGTAAGACGCTGCTGGCCCAGACGCTCGCGCGCATCCTCGAGGTGCCGTTTGCCATCGCCGACGCCACCGCGCTCACCGAGGCTGGCTACGTTGGCGAGGACGTGGAGAACATCCTGCTCAAACTCATCAACGCTGCCGATGGCGACATTGAGCGCGCGCAGGTGGGCATCATCTACGTGGACGAGATCGACAAGATCGCCCGCAAGGCCGAGAACCTCTCCATCACCCGTGATGTTTCGGGCGAGGGCGTTCAGCAGGCACTGCTTAAGATTCTTGAGGGCACGGTGGCCAGCGTTCCGCCCACCGGCGGCCGCAAGCATCCCCAGCAGGAGCTGCTGCAGATCGACACGACGAACATCCTGTTCATCTGCGGCGGTGCCTTTGTGGGTCTGGATAAGATCATTGCCGATCGCGTGGGCAATAAGGGCGTGGGCTTTAACTCCGAGATCGCCGGTCCCACCTCGGTCGACGAGAACGACCTGCTGCGTCAGGTGCTCCCGCAGGACCTCAACGCCTTTGGCATGATCCCCGAGTTTGTGGGACGTACGCCCGTCGTCACCCAGACGCAGGCGCTCGACGAGGACGACCTGGTGTCGATCCTGACCGAGCCCAAGAACGCCGTGGTGCGCCAGTACCGCAAGATGTTCCAGCTCGAGGACGTTGAGCTTGAGTTTGAGGACGCCGCCCTGCACGAGATCGCCCGTATGGCGCTTGCCCGCAAGACCGGCGCCCGCGGCCTGCGGTCCATCTGCGAGGATGTGCTGCAGCAGACGATGTTCGACCTCCCCAGCGAGGAGGGCGTTTCCAAGGTCGTCGTAACCGAAGCCTCCGTAAAGGGCGAAGAACAGCCCCAGCGCATCTACGGCTAGACCTGTCTAAAACGTGTTTGCAAATAGCCTCCGACCACCCGCGGTCGGAGGCTATTTTATATATGCGCAATAACCCCAACTACCTGTGTTATTCTGTGTGTTTGTTTAAGCCTCAGCGAAGTCATATCAGACTGAAGTAATCGATACCTAAGGGGAGGAATGTAGGCCCGATTTTCGTAGATTCCGCACGAGTCGAAGACCACTTAATGTGGTCTTCGTGCGAGCCAGGACCTGACCGAGCGAAAATCGGGCCTACATTCCTCCCCGATGGGCAAGGGAGAGATATATGGAAGAAATGCCCAAGAACTACGATCCGTCGACCAACGAGCCGGCGATCCTGCAAAAGTGGCTTGACGGCGGCTACTACAAGCGCCGTGAGGGCGTGGGCGACTGCACCGTCACCATTCCGCCTCCCAATGTGACCGGCAAGCTCCACATGGGTCACGCCACCGACGACTCCATCCAGGACGCCATCATCCGTATGGCCCGCATGCGCGGCAAGTCCACACGCTGGGTGCTCGGCACCGACCACGCCGGTATCGCCACGCAGACCAAGGTCGACAAGAAGCTCAAGAGTGAGGGCATTAGCCGCCTGGAGATTGGTCGCGACAAGTTTGTCGACGCCTGCTGGGATTGGACCCACGAGTACGGCGGCATCATCGTCGAGCAGATCAAGCGCATGGGCTGCTCCGTCGACTTCGACAACGAGCGCTTCACCATGGACGAGGACTATGCCCAGGCCGTGCGTAAGGTCTTCTGCGACTGGTACCACGACGGCCTGATCTATCGCGGCAAGCGCATCGTCAACTGGTGCCCCAACTGCACCACCGCCATCTCGGACGACGAGGCCGAGTACAAGGACGAGAAGGGCCATCTGTGGCACCTGCGCTACCCGCTGACTGAGCCGGTCAACGGCCAGGACTACATCGTCGTCGCCACCACGCGCCCCGAGACCATGCTCGGCGACACGGGCATCGCCGTCTCCCCGAAGGACCCCGAGAAGGCCGCCTTTGTGGGCAAGACCGTCAAGCTCCCCATCGTCGACCGCGAGATTCCTATCTTTGAGGATTGGCACGTCGACGCCAACTTTGGTTCCGGCTTCGTTAAGGTTACCCCGGCCCACGACCCCAACGACTACGCCATGGGTCAGGCTCACGACCTGCCGCAGATCAACATCTTCGACGAGCACGCGGTGGTCGTCGAGGGCTACGGCGAGTTCACCGGCATGAACCGCGACGAGTGCCGCGAGGCCGTCATCAAGTGGTTCGAGGAGCACGACCTGCTCGACCACGTCGAGGACCTCGACCACTCCGTCATGCATTGCTACCGTTGCGACTCCGCACTGGAGCCGTGGCTGTCCGAGCAGTGGTTCGTCGCCGTCGACAAGCTCAAGGGGCCGGCGCTCGACGCCGTCAACTCCGGCAAGGTCACCTTCCACCCCGCGCGCTGGACGCAGACCTACACCACCTGGATGGAGAACCTCAAGGACTGGTGCATCAGCCGCCAGCTGTGGTGGGGCCACCGCATCCCCGTGTTCTACTGCGAGGACTGCGGCTGGGAGGACGCCCTTACCGAGGACACCGACGTGTGTCCCAAGTGCGGCGGCCATCACGTGCATCAGGACGAGAACGTGCTGGACACCTGGTTCAGCTCGCAGCTGTGGACCTTTGCCACGCAGGGCTGGCCGCAAAAGCCGGAGCTGCTCGAGGGCCATCACCCCACGACGGCGCTCGTCACCGCGCGCGACATCATCGCGCTGTGGGTCGCCCGCATGGTCATGAGCTCGCTGTACTTCTTGGACGAGGTGCCGTTTAAGGACGTCGTCATCTATCCGACGATCCTGGCCAAAGACGGCAGCCGCATGTCCAAGTCCAAGGGCAACGGCGTTGACCCCATGGACCTCATCGGTATGTACGGCGCCGACGCCATGCGCTTCAACCTGCTGACGCTGTGCACCAACAACCAGGATGTTAAGTTCGACGCGAACATCGACAAGAAGACCAAGAAGCTCATCGACAGCCCGCGTACCGACCAGGCCAAGAGCTTTGTGACCAAGATCTGGAACGCCAGCCGCTTCCTACTCATGAATATGGAGGGCTACACGCCCGGCGAGCCCGTCGTGGAGACGCCGGCCGACGCCTGGATGTTCAGCCGCCTGGCCAAGGCCGTGAAGATGGTCACCGAGGGCATTGAGAACTACACCTTTGGCGACATGGCCCGCGGCGTGCAGCAGTTCTTCTGGAACGAGGTCTGCGACTGGTACGTCGAGGTCACCAAGGCCCGCCTGAAGGGCGAGGGCCGTCTGCAGGCGCAGCGCAATCTGATTTTTGTGCTTGACACCTCCATTCGCCTGATGCACCCGCTTATGCCGTTTGTCACCGAGGAGATCTGGGACAACATGCCGGCGAGCGTGCTCGACCTGGATGCCGAGGGCAACGTGAACCGCGCCGAGGCGCTCATGATTGCCAAGTGGCCCGAGCCCGCCGACTACACCAAGTACGTCGACGAGGACGCCGAGCGCGCGTTTGAGCTGTGCCGCACCGTCGTGTCTGCCGCCCGCGCCACCCGTTCGCGTTATCGCTTGAGCCCCAAGGCCGAGCTCGACGTGGTCGTGCGCGCCGGTGCCGAGGATATCGAGAAGCTCGAGAGCCTGCGCTCCACGATTGAGCCGCTGGCCAACACGGCTTCGCTGGTCATGGGTACCGACGTTGAGAAGCCGGCTGCGAGCATCGCCGTGGTCGACAGCGGCGTCGAGGTCTTTGTGGTGCTTGAGGGCAAGGTTGATCTTTCGGCCGAGAAGGCACGCCTGGAGAAGGAGATTGCCGCGGCCCAGAAGGAGCTCGCTGGCTGCGAAAAGACACTGGCCAACGAAGGCTTTGTGGCCAAGGCCGCGCCCGCGGTGGTCCAGAAGAAGAGGGACCGTGCAGCTGAGCTCAAGGAGATCCTGACGGCGCTGAACTCGCAGGTTGCTGACTTCTCGTAATCGTTACTGGGGGACGCGGTTTGGGGCATTGCTCGCTACTGCGGACAGTCCTGCTCGCACGAAGGCCACATTAAGTGGCCTTCGGCTCGTGCGGAACTTGTATCGAGCAAAGCCCCAAACCGCTCCCAGTTCGTTTACGTGGTTGTCTGCGACCGGCATGTTAGGGCCACTGGGTTGTGGCCTTGAGGTCGCTGCAAAGCGGTGTTTGGCTGATATTTTGAATGGGAGGGGCTCGTTGTTGATTCGGGCCTCTTTTTATGTTGAGGGGACTTTGGGTTATGGCTAAGCGTTCTGGGTCGTATGTCGTTCCTTTCTCGTTTGAGCTGCTTACGTTTGATGAGGCTGTGGGACTTGCTGCTGATACAGGGCGGATTTCTGGGGATGCTGGTCCTCTGCTCGAGACGGTTGTCGATATGCTCGATGATCTGGGGCGTCCGGATGAGTATTTTGATTGCATTCAGGTTGCCGGTACCAATGGCAAGACTTCTACGACGCGTTTTTCGGCTGCCATTCTTCGTGGTGAGGGGCTCAAGACCGCGCTGTATACGTCGCCGCAGCTGGTGCGCTATCCCGAGCGCATGGAGGTTGACGGGCGCGTTGTGAGCGACGAGGCCTTTGCTCGTGGCGTTTCTGCCGCCGTCGAGGCGGGACATCGCGTGAATGCGCGCCGTGTGGCGGCGGGGGAGCGCGCCTATTCCATCACGCCGTTTGACCTGCTGACGGCTGCCGCACTTGTAGTGTTTGCCGAGGCCGCGGTGGATGTTGCCGTGCTCGAGGTTGGCATGGGCGGTCGTTGGGACGCCACGAGTGCGACCGATCCCGTTGCCGTTGCCATTACGGGTATTGGGCTCGATCACACACGCATTCTGGGCGATACGCTCGAGGCCATTGCTGGGGAGAAGGCTGCGGTTATCAAACCCGGGCGCTTGGTTGTTTTGGGCGAGGGTACGCACGAGGCGAGCGTTCAGCGCGTGATGGATGCCCGTTGCCGCGAGTGCGGCATAGTGCCGCTGGTGGTGAACCATGCCACGACCAAGGTGCCGGAGCACGTGGGCGATACCGTGGAGTTTAGCTGTACCACGCCACGCGCGATTTATACGTCGAGCATGGTCAAGCCGGCCTATCAGCCGCAGAATGCTGCGTGCGCGATTATGCTCTGCGAGGGGTATCTGGGTCGCGAACTCGATCATGACAAGCTCGATGCGTCGCTTATGGGCTGCCCCACGCCGGGCCGATTTGATGTGCTGGGAACTGATCCGCTCAAGCTGATCGACGCTTGCCATAACCCTCAGAGCTGCGAGAACTTTGTGAGCGCGTTGGACGAGATCGATCCGTGCGTGGAGAATCGCCCCACGCTGCTATGTGCCGCGCTGGCCGATAAGGACGTGGCGGGTATCGTTGACGTTTTGGTTCCGGCGTTCCCCCGCGTAGTCGTGACCCAGACCGATTCCGACCGCGCCCTGCCGGCAGAGGAGCTCGCTGCCCTGGTGGACGCCGATAAGTTTGCCGGTGTGTACCCGAGCGTGCCCGAGGCCCTCGCGGCTTTCAAGGCCGCGGGCGAGCCCTTCGTAGCAGCCGGCACTATCACCCTAGCCGGCGAAGTAGCCGGTCTGCTTCGCTAACCCATCCCCTCATCAGTTGCGGTGAAATACGGACTGTTTTACAAGCCAGAAGCCTCAAACAGTCCGTATATCACCGCAACTCAAAAGCAGTCAATTTGGGATGGGGCTTTTTTGGCTGCCCTGTGCCCCGAGTTGACTCGCTTGCCACGAAATGGGGCTATCTACTACGTTTTACCGACTACCCTCGACCACACAAAACATTGCGAAATTAAAACCGCAGGTAGACGGCTTGCTGGTTTTTAAAAAAGACCAGCATGGTCGACCAATGCGGGTTAAACGTAGTAGATGGCCCATTTTCGTGGCGCGGCGTTAGCGGAATGTGTCAAAGGGGCTGTCCCTTTGACACATTGCCTAGTCTAGGCGGACTGGATCGTGGGGGTAGGCGTTGAGAATCTCGACGCCGTTCTCGGTCACCAGGGCCAGGTCCTCGATGCGGACGCCGGTGCGGCCGGGGAGGTAGATGCCCGGTTCGATGGAGAACGTCATGCCCGGCTCCACGACTTGCTCGTTGACCGGCGATACGTCGCCCGGTTCATGGTCCTGCAGACCGATCGAGTGACCCAGGCGATGCGTAAAGTACTTGCCGTAGCCAGCGTCCTCAATCACGTCGCGCGCAGCACGGTCCAGGTCGCACATGTGCACGCCCGGTGCGATGAGCGCCTCGGCGGCCTCGTTGGCTCGGCGCACGATGTCGTAGATGCGCGCCGTCTCCTCGTCCGGCTCGCCCCAAAAGAATGTGCGCGTCATGTCCGAGCAGTAGTTGCGGTGGCGTCCGCCAATGTCGAACAGCACCACGTCGCCACGCTTGGGTACCGTATCGTCGGGCTCGTGGTGAGGGTCGCCGGCGTTTGCGCCAAAGCTTACGATGGGCGGAAAGCTAAATCCCTCGCAGTCATGCTTGCGATACAGGCCGAGCATCTGGTCGGCAATCTCGCGCTCCGTCACGCCTTCGTGGACGAGCTTGATGGCGTCGGCCATCACGGCGTCGTTAGCGGCCGAGGACGCGCGCATGAGCTCCTGCTCGGCGGCATCCTTGTGGGTGCGCGCGGCGGTGACGGCAAAATCGCCTAGGAAAAACTCGCTGGCGGCATGACGTTCCATGAGCGGCATCAAAAAGCCTGAGCGCATGACGGTGTCGATGCCGAGCGGCTTGGTCGGATCGACCTCGCGAGCGATGGCGTCGGCCACGATATCGGTATCGGTGTGGTAAGCAACGCGGGCATTGTCGTACTCGGGCAGCTGATGCAGCGCGTTAACCAAGATCACCGGCTCGGCACCACGCGCGAGCAGCACGCCGCAAAAACGCTCGAACATATCGGCATAAAAGCCGGTCAGGTAATAAATCGACCACGGGTCGTTTACGAGCAGCTGTGCGCCGGGGTGCTGAGCCTCGAGCGCATCGAGCACGCGCTCCACACGTTGGTCATCGACATGTGCCATACATCGTCCTTTCGCTAGGCTGCCACCATGGTAGCCCATACGTACCCTCATGAGTTGCGGTGAAATACGGACTGTTGAGCGACTCCAGCCGGTTAACAGTCCGTATTTCACCGCAACTCAGGTGGGGGAATGGACGTAGCAGCGAAAGTAGTCAAAAAGCCTTGTGCCGAATTAGCATGTTTTCAAAACTATGCCGGATTACGGCGCTGGATTGCTCTTGGCTGACCATGACTGAAATTGCAAAAATAAAACCGCAGGTAGATGGCTTGGCGAAAATCGAAAATGGTCGGTGTGGTTGGTGGTTATCGATTTAGCCCCGTAAACCGGGGTAGTTTTGAAATAGCACTAACCGAGTAGTAGCAAAATGCACGATTCTCAAAGAAAGTTGCGGTGGAATAGTTCCTGGATGCCGGGGTTGGGGGAAAACAGGAACTATTTCACCGCAACTGCGGAGGAGGACCGGGTGGATGGTGGGGTAGCTAAAAGAGCCCCGTCCCTAATTAGCTACTTGGGCTCGGTCGATGTCCATGCTGGCGATGAGGTCGATGCCCGTGTTGAGAAGGTCTTCCAGCACGACGTCGCCCATGCGGATGGGGGCGTTGACGACTAGGCCGCGGATGAGGTCCATGGCTTGGGCGTGGAGTGCCAGCGGGATGGCTTCGGCCGTGCGCACGGGCAGCAGCGCCTCATCGCTGCCGGATACGGCCACGGTGGTGGTGAGCACGCGCATGGGGCAGGTAAGCTCCTGATGCGCGAATTTATCACCGCGCGGGCAGCTGTTGCCGGTCACGGAGCGTACCTCTGCCACGGCGCCGTCTGCGTCGCGCTCCACCTCCACGGTCAGGAGGCACTCGGATGGGCAGGTGGTGCAGTTGAACTGCAATGTCTCGGTCACATTCGTGTTCATGGCCTTACGCCTCCTCAACGGGATCGACGGACAGGACGATTTTGCTGGCACCCAGGTCGAGTGCGCGCTGGATTGCCTTTGCCGGCAGCGGGAAGCTTTCCATAACGCTTGGCTTAAACGCGCGGACCTTACCGGCGAGCAGTTCTTCGCCGTCGGCCAAAATCCTCACGCGGGCGGCATCGACTGGCCGGCGCACGCGGAAGTTGAGTTTGGTTGGTGCCACAGTCGTAATGCGTCCCGGCAGCGCGTATCCCGCGATACCGGTAGGGGAGACCGTGAGCTCGCAGCCCGTACCCGCGACCGCGTCCGTCTCGGCTCCGCCACCCAGCGCGTACGTCGCTGCAGCTGCGCCAGCCCTCTCGGACTCGGTCGTCACGTTGTCGGCTAGGTCGTGCACATGCAGCACATTGCCGCAGGCAAAGATGCCCGGCACGCCCGTCTGCAGACTCTGATCCACTACGGCGCCGCGCGTGCGCGGGTCAAGCTCCACGCCTGCGGCAACCGAAAGCTCGTTCTCGGGAATCAATCCTACCGAAAGCAGCAGTGTGTCACACGGAACAATGCGCTCGGTCCCCGGAATGGGCGCCAGGTGCTCGTCGACCTGACTCACCTCGACGGCTTCCACGCGATTGTGCCCGATCACACGCGTCACGGTGGTGGACAGGTGCAGCGGAATTCCAAAATCGTCCAGGCAGTTCTTGACGTTGCGGCGCAGACCGTTGGCGTACGGCATGAGCTCGTACACGCCCTCGACGGAAATCCCCTCGAGCGTGCAGCGGCGTGCCATGATCAGCCCGATATCGCCCGAGCCCAAAATGACGGCACGCGAGCCGGGCTTGAGATTTTCGATATTGATGTATCGCTGCGCCAGGCCGGCCGTAAACACGCCGGCGGGTCGGCTGCCGGGGATCTTGATCTCGCTGCGCGTGCGCTCGCGGCACCCCATGGCAAGGACGATCGCGCGTCCGGTGAGCTGTAACATGCCGTTGCGACTCATGAGCGTGACGGTATGGACCGCGTTGTCTTCCGTAGGCTCGCCCGAATCGATCCCAAGCACCATGCTGTCCAAGAACAGCACGATGTCGGTCTCGCACACCTGGTCGATAAAGCGCTGTGCGTACTCGGGACCGGTGAGTTCCTGCTTAAAGTGCGACAGGCCAAAACCCGGGTGAATGCACTGACGGAGGATTCCTCCCAGATGCCGCTCACGCTCCACGATGGCCACGTGCGCGCCGGCCTTTTGCGCGGCAAGCGCGGCCGCCATGCCGGCGGGGCCGCCTCCGATAACGACCACGTCGAAGGCCTGCATTTCCACGGCCTCAACGGCGTCGCTACCAATCGTGCGCGATTCGAATTCCGCCATCCTAGCGCACCCCCTTCAGCGGTCCCTCGACCAGCCAAGATCCGACATCCTCCAACAGCACCTCGCTGGGGTCGCAGCCCAGCTCGCGCGCCAGGATGGCAACCACGCGGCTCTGGCAAAAACCGCTCTGGCACCGACCCATGCCGGCACGGCAGCGGCGCTTGACGCCCTCGACCGAAACCACGCCCGGGCGGCGTCTGATCGCGGCCACAATCTCGGCCTCGGGCACCGTCTCGCAACGGCAGACGATCTGCCCCCACGCGGGATCGGACTCGATCAGCTCCTCCTTGCGCGCCAGCGGTGCACGGTCAAAGTCGTCCGGCGCGCGGCGAATTGGGTTCCAGTCCGCCCGCTCGCGCAACACCACGCCCGCCTCACGCATCACAAGCTCCATACGCTCGGCAATGGCCGGCGCGCTCGCCACACCCGGCGACTGAATGCCCGCCGCCTGGAACAGCCCCGGCACCACGGCCGACTGTCCAATAAAGAAGTCGTTCGTTCCTTGAATGACCGGACGCCCGCCGGCAAATGCGCGCACCACGCGGCGCGTATCCAGATCGGGCACCAGCTTGCGTGCACCGGTCAGCAGCGCGTTTACATCGCTCGCATAGGTCTGCGTGTCGCCCGGCTCGCGCACGGCGGCCGTCGCGGTGATCACGGTGTTGCCGTGCACGGTGCCCGTGACGATAACACCCTTCGACACCGGCGTCGGCACGGGGTAGAGCGGCATGAGCGTGCGCGGCTCCTTGTCCAGCACCACGATGTTGCCCTGACGCCAGACCATCTGGAACTCCTCGGCGCCGGCCATGTGCGAGATGTCCGCGGCTCCGTTGCCTGCGGCGTTGATCAGGTAGCGGCAGCGCACGTTGCCAGTGGGGGTTGCCAGCGTAAAGCGCGCGTCGTCGCCCGAGCCCGCGACTTCAATCGCTTCCACCGGAGCGGACCGCATAAACGTCACCCCGTTGGCCACGGCGTTTTCCAGCGAGGCGATGGCAACCTCAAACGGGTCGACAAACCCAGTCGAGGGGCACCACAACGCGCACGTTGCATCGGCACTGGCGCGCGGCTCTAATTCGTGGATGCGGTCGGGTCCGACGATTGACAGCTCGGGCACACCGTTGGTAAGGCCATTGCTCCGCAGCTGCTCCAGGTGCGCGCGGTCCTCGTCGTTAAAGCCCAACACCATGGATCCGGTGCGGCAAAACAAAAATCCCAGCTCCTGCGCCCACGTACCGTACAACTCGCAGCCACGGGCGTTGACCTGCGCCTTAACCGTGCCCGGTGCCGGATCGTAACCGGCGTGCACCAGGCCGCCGTTGGCCTTCGACGCGCCCAGCGCAATATCGTTTGTCGCCTCGACCACGCAAATGGATAGGTCATAGCGCGCGAGCTGCCGCGCGATGGTGCACCCGGTAATGCCCGCGCCCACAATCGCGATATCAAACGTTTCTGTCACGGTGCCTCCCAGACGAGTTGACAGGCCGTCAATAAGACTATCCTACGGTCTACGTGCCCCCAGCACGACGGCAATGCGGCGAACAGTCCCGCAACTGCCGTCAACGGCAGGCGAGAGGAGACCCGATAACGTCGACAACCTCGTCTGCTGACAACTACGGCAACCGTTTGTCTCGATCTGTAACAGATAGAGGGGAATATCGTCTCCAGATGCTACAGATTGAGATAAACCATTCGGCCGGTTTTAATGTCTCGATCTGTAACGTTTAACCGTGTATTTGACCCGTAGTTGTTACAGATTGAGATGTTTGGCTGGTCGAATTTTGTTTGTCTCGATCTGTAACATCTGGGACCGATTTTGCCGAGTTACTGTTACAGATCGAGACATTGGCCAAGCAGCCCACCCGTTTGTCTCGATCTGTAACAGTAAGAAAGGTTTTAGTACCCTACCCGTTACAGATTGAGATGTTTCTATCCGCCTACGCCTGCGACCTGCCAAATCGTTGACCCCCGTGTTACACTAACTCGAGCTGTAACTACCCCGAAAGGTACCCGTAATGTCCAAGTACATCTCCGAGCTCATGTCGCCGCAGCTTATGGGCGTCGTCTATGCCTTCGTTGGCTTTATCATCGCCCTGTATGTGCTGTCGGTCGTCTATGTGTTCATCGACGCTCGCCGCCGCGGCGCCAGCGCCTACGTGGCATGGGGCATCATCGCCCTCATCCCGTTTGTGGGCCTCATTGCCTACCTGGTCCTGCGTCCGCACTCCTACGCGTCCGACCGCGAGGAGCAGGAGCTGGACATGGCTCTGCGCGAGCGCCAGCTTGCCCAGTACGGCACCTGCCCGCAGTGCGGCGCGCCCATCGAGAAGGACTTTGTGGTCTGCCCCGTGTGCGACACCCAGGTTCGCAACGTGTGCCCCAGCTGCCATCGCCCGCTCGACGCGCACTGGAAGGTCTGCCCCTACTGCCGAACTCGCATCCAGTAACGCATCCATCGCCGGGCCGGCTGCAAGCCACGGGCCCCGCGCGTCACGCGCAAGCCGCACGCGCGCCACAAGCCCCGCACACCCCGCCCCACACGATGAAGCATGCGTAGAAAATCGCCCGCCGTGCCATTAAGGTGCGGCGGGCGCTTGTATACCAAGGCAACCTGCCTATAATGATGCAAGTCAAAAACGCCGAGCGCATCGCACGCACTTGCATCAGGCATCCGAGAGGAGAAAACATACCCATGAAGGCACTCTACAATGACGGTTCGGTGGCCGAGCTCCCGCAGGACGAGGTCACGCACGTCATCCGCCACTCTGCCGCGCACATCATGGCGCAGGCCATCAAGCGCCTGTACCCCCAGGCCGACTTTGCCTACGGCCCCGCGACTGACAATGGCTTCTACTACGACGTCGATCTGCCCGAGGGCGTCAAGATTAGCGAGGACGACTTCCCCGCGATCGAGGCCGAGATGAAGAAGATCGTCAAGGAGAACCTCAAGTTCTCCGTGTACGAGAAGCCCCGCGCCGAGGCCATCGCCCTTATGGAGGAGCGCGGCGAGAAGTACAAGGTCGAGCACATCGGCGACCTGGACGACGACGCCCGCATCACCTTCTACCAGCAGGGCGACTACATCGACATGTGCGTCGGCCCCCATATCTGCTACACCAAGGCGCTGAAGGCCTTTAAGCTCACCGGCGTCTCGGGCGCTTACTGGAAGGGCGACAAGGACAACAAGATGCTCACCCGCATCAACGGCGTCGCCTTTGCCACCAAGGAAGAGCTCGACGAGCACATGCACATGCTGGAGGAGGCCAAGAAGCGCGACCACCGCAAGATCGGCCGCGAGATGGACCTCTTTATGATGCGCGACGAGGCCCCCGGCTTCCCGTTCTTCCTGCCCAACGGCATGATCCTTAAGAACACGCTGCTGGACTACTGGCGCGAGATCCACCACAAGGCCGGCTACGTG
Source organism: uncultured Collinsella sp. (assembly GCA_905211535.1). Taxonomy (GTDB): domain Bacteria; phylum Actinomycetota; class Coriobacteriia; order Coriobacteriales; family Coriobacteriaceae; genus Collinsella. The sequence continues at coordinate 16,082 of CAJMAZ010000006.1, forward strand.
GAGATCTCCACGCCGCTTATCATGAACAAGCAGCTGTGGAAGACCTCGGGCCACTGGGATCACTACAAGGACAACATGTACTCCACCGTCATCGACGACGAAGAGTACTGCATTAAGCCCATGAACTGCCCGGGCGGCGTGCTGGTGTACGCCTCCAAGCCGCATTCCTATCGCGAGCTGCCCATTCGTGCCGGCGAGATTGGCCTGGTGCACCGCCACGAGCTGCGCGGCGCCCTGCACGGCCTGTTCCGCGTGCGCTGCTTTAACCAGGACGACGCCCACCTGTTTGTGCGTCCCGACCAGCTGACCGACGAGATCGTGGGCGTGGTCAACCTCATCGACTCCGTGTACCAGAAGTTTGGCTTTAAGTACCACGTTGAGCTTTCCACCCGCCCCGAGGACTCCATGGGTTCGGACGAGGACTGGGCGCGCGCCGAGGAGGGCCTGCGCACCGCTCTGGAGCAGCTGCACATGGACTACGAGGTCAACGAGGGCGACGGTGCCTTCTACGGCCCCAAGATCGACTTCCACCTGGAGGATTCGCTCGGCCGTACCTGGCAGTGCGGTACCGTGCAGCTCGACTTCCAGATGCCGCTCAACTTTGATCTGGAGTACGTGGACGCCGACGGCACCAAGAAGCGCCCCATCATGCTGCACCGCGTATGCTTTGGCTCCATCGAGCGCTTCATCGGTATTCTGATTGAGCACTTTGCGGGCAAGTTCCCCACCTGGCTGGCTCCCGTGCAGGTCAAGGCACTTCCGGTTTCCGAGAAGAGCCGCGACTACGCTCACGAGGTGTGCGCCAAGCTGGAGGAGGCCGGCATTCGCGTGGTCTGCGACGACCGCGACGAGAAGATCGGCTACAAGATCCGCGAGGCCCGCAGCATCGATCGCGTGCCCTATATGCTCATCCTGGGCGAGAAGGAGGTCGAGGCCGGTAACATCTCCGTCCGCGATCGCTCCAACGAGACCGTTCAGATGAGCGTTGACGAGTTTGTTGCGAAGGTGCTCGAGGAGATCAAGACGCGCGCCTAAGGCAAGCTGCACAACAATTAACAAAGGCGACCGCCCACATAGGGCGGTCGCCTTTTTTCATGCCGAAATAAGAAAAGTCGCTGGTTAAGCAGCTTTTTTTGTTGCACAAAAAGGTACAGGTTTTTGTAGAGGGGTATGGAGATGTATCCGCTCGCGCCGCAATTTGTGCAATCAGGGAAAACGGCCTGAAATTACTCGTATAATGAGCTTCGTCGAAAGATACAAAAACCTGTACTTTTGCGACTGCGTCTAGCTGCGAGCGAGAAGCCTGTTCTAATCGCCCCTGCATTTGCGTGCATCGCAAAGCCAAGGGGGGCGAGAACATGGAACAGACAGCACGGCGCCAAGAGCAGCTGCCAGGCGCCTTTAACGGCGCCACCACCAACAGCCAGTATGGCCGCGTCCGCTGGTATCTGGTCCACACCCCCAACGGAAAAGAGCGCGAGACCTGCGAAAAAGTCCGCCGCATTATCCCGCACGACCTGATGCAGGACGCTTTTGTGATGCAAAAGGAGTTCTGGTTTAAGCGGGACGGCGCCTGGTCGCTCCAAACCAAACCCATGTACAAGGAATATTTCTTCGTCGCCACGCACGATGCCGCCGCACTCGATAGGGCCTTGGCCCAGTTGAGCTTTGGTTGTCGCATCGCCGGCAGTAGGGAGCGGGCGTACATGCCCATGCCGGACGACGCGCAGGACTGGTATCGCAGCGTTCTGGACGACGACGGCGTGGTGCGCAACAGCGTCGCGCGCATAGAAGACGGCGTTTTGCACATAGAACAGGGCCCTTTGGTGGGGCAAGAGGCCCGTGTAAAGAAGATCGACCGTCATAAGCGCTGGTGCCTGGTAGACGTGGGCGAGGGTGACTCCTCATTTAGGGAGCTGCTGCCACTCGACGTTCCCAGCAAGACGTAAGGGAGACGTTGCACCGGCTATTCGTTTACATTTTTGAATTTACCGATTGGGGGATCCCTGGACAACGGGGACGTAAGTTTGACTATGGCTGCTAAAGAAGTAACAGAGAGCAATGCGCCAGCGGGGGCGGCGCTGATTGCTCAGGCCATGGACCGGCGTGAGGGCGCCGACCGCTACAAGGCCATGCAGGCCGTGAAGGACTGGAACCGTACGCGCCTGGCCTACCGCACCGTTAAGCGCGCCTTCGACATCGTGTTCAGCGGCTGCGTGCTGGCCGTCATCGCGATACCGAGCCTTGTGCTTGCCGCGGCCATCCGCCTGGAGAGCGAGGGCAACCCCTTCTACAGCCAGATCCGAGTTGGGCAGACCCGCCCCGACGGCAGCCTGACCACCTTCCGCATGTGGAAGTTCCGCAGCATGTACAAGGACGCCGACGAGCGCCTCGCCGAGCTCAAGGAGCAGAACGAGATCGCCGGCGCCATGTTCAAGATGAGGGAGGACCCCCGCGTCACAAAGATCGGGAAGTTCATCCGCAAGCACTCCATCGACGAGTTCCCGCAGTTCCTCAACGTGTTCCTGGGGCAGATGTCCGTCGTGGGCCCGCGACCGCCGCTGCCCAATGAGGTCGCTGAGTACACGGAGTACGACCTGCGGCGTTTGGCCGTCAAACCAGGCATCACCGGCTGGTGGCAGGTTACAGAGCGTAACTCGACGGGATTCGACGGCATGGTTCGTCGCGACCTGGAATATATCGCCAAACGTGGCGTTTTCTTCGATTTAAAAATAATCCTATTAACAGTGATTGAGGTTGTCAGCGGAAATGGCGCTTGCTAAAGAGACTATAGGGAATTACGAAGGCACCGGTTCAACGGTTGATCTTCCCGGGCGAGTCGAAGTCCTGGGCGCCCCCGTCGACCCCTGGACGATGGGGCAGACCGTCGAGGCGACCGATGCCCTCATCAAGGAGGGGCGCTTCGCCCACCTGATCGGCGTGAACGCCGACAAGTTGCTGCAGATGCGCGACGATCCCGAGATGGACGCGTGCGTGCGCCGCTGCGAGATCGTAAACGCCGATGGCGCCTCCATGGTCATGGCCGCCAGGAAGCTGGGCGTGGACTTGCCCGGGCGCGTGGCAGGCATCGACCTAATGTGGGAGCTGTGCGGGCTGGCCGAGCGCGAGGGGCACAGTGTCTACCTGCTGGGCGCAAAGGCCGAAGTGGTCGCAAAGACCGCCGAGGTACTGTCTGAGAGGTATCCCAATATGGCCCTTGCGGGTTACCGTGACGGCTACTTCGGCGATGACGAGTTCGATGCCGTGGTCGCCGAGGTTGAGCGGGCCGAGCCCGATATCGTGTTCGTGGGCATCACCTCGCCCAAGAAGGAACGCCTGATCGAGCGTTTCCGCGAGCTGGGCGCCAAGGGCGCTTTCGTGGGCGTGGGGGGCTCGTTCGACGTCGTCTCCGGCAACATCCCGCGCGCCCCGATGTGGATGCAGCGCGCGAACCTGGAGTGGCTCTTCCGCATGATGCAGGAGCCCAAGCGCCTGGTGAAGCGCTACGTGGTCGGCAACACCCGTTTCTACATGCTTCTCCGTAAGGAAGCAAAGAGGAGCAAGGCCAATGGATAAGAAGAAAATCATGCTCGTCTTCGGCACCCGACCGGAGGCAATCAAGATGTGCCCGCTCGTCAACGAGCTGAAGGCACGTTCGGATGAGTTCGAGACAATCGTAACCGTGACGGGCCAGCACCGCGAGATGCTCGACCAGGTGCTGCGCGTCTTCGGCGTGACTCCCGATCGCGACCTGGCGATCATGAAGCCCGGCCAGACGCTGTTCGACGTCACGTGCGACGTGCTGCTCAAGCTCAAGGCGGTCCTCGAGGACGAGAAGCCCGATGTCGTGCTCGTACACGGCGACACCACGACCAGCTTCGCCGCTACGCTCGCGTGCTTCTACCTGCAGATACCCGTGGGCCACGTCGAGGCCGGCCTGCGCACGCACGACATCTACAGCCCCTGGCCCGAGGAGTTCAACCGCCAGGCGGTCGACATCGTGAGCGAGTACTACTTCGCCCCCACGGAGGCCAGTAAGCAGAACCTTCTCGACGAGGGCAAGCCGGAGTCCAAGATCTGGGTCACCGGCAACACCGGCATCGACGCCCTGCGCACCACCGTGCGCGAGGGCTACTCCCACCCCGAGCTCGAGTGGGCCGAGGGCTCCCGCCTCATCCTCATTACGGCGCACCGCCGCGAGAACCTGGGCGAGCCCATGCACCGCATGTTCCGCGCCATCCGCCGCGTGATGGAGGAGCACCCGGACACCAAGGCGATCTACCCGATCCACATGAACCCGCTCGTCCGCAAGGCCGCCCACGAGGAGCTCGACGGCTTCGACCGCCTGCATATCATCGACCCGCTCGAGGTTCTCGACTTCCATAACTTCATGGCGGCGAGCCACCTCATCCTCACCGACTCGGGCGGCATCCAGGAGGAGGCGCCTAGTCTGGGTAAGCCCGTACTCGTCATGCGCGACACCACCGAGCGCCCCGAGGGAGTCGCCGCCGGCACGCTGAAGCTCGTGGGCACCGAGGAGGACGTCATCTACCGCGAGTTCAGTCGTCTGCTCTCCGATGAGGGGGAGTATGCGGCCATGAGCCATGCCTCGAACCCCTACGGTGATGGTCATGCGAGCGAGCGGATCGGCGACGTGTTGGAAGGTAGGTCGCGATGATTCGGGTCCTGCACATCATTCAACAGTTAGGACCCGGCAGGGGCGGGGTGAGGACCTTCGTCTCCACGATGCTCGATTGCCCGGCTCCCGATATCGAGCAGAGCGTGCTGTCGGTGGGAAGAGTCGAAGGGGATAGGTTCGGAGAGCGATTCTTCGGTCCTTTAATCGATAGCTACAGCCCGCTGCTGGTTGGCACTCTGGGGGCGAAGCGCCTTGGCGCTTTTCTGTCGAAGCACCGTTTCGATATCATTCAGATTCACACGAACAACGCACTCGGCTTTGTCTTCGCCTCTGAGGCGAAAAAGGCCGGAGTTCCCTCGCGCATCGTGCACTGCCATAACAGCGCGCTTGGCAGCACCTCGAGTCTGAAGAATATGGTCAACGTGGCCATGATAGAGAGGTTCCTCCCGGCGGCGAGTGAGCGCTGGGCATGCAGCGAGGTCGCAGGTGAATATCTCTTTCGGGGCGCTGGCTATGCCTTGGTGCACAACGGGGTCGATTCCGATAAATTCCGGTTTTCGCCCTCTGACCGGGCTGCCGTTAGACATCGGCTTGGGATCCCGGGGAATGCCACCGTCATAGGGTTTGTCGGGGCAGGCATTCCTGCGAAAAACACCCTGCGCGCCCTCGATATCTTCAATCAGCTGCGCTCCAGTGAGGCCGATTCCCGCCTTCTGCTCTTCGGCCAAGCCGAGGAACTTCCCCTTGCGAAGGAGAAGGCGGCTGAATTGTGGCTGGGCGAATCGGCGGTTTTCATCGGTACCGTTGACGATATCTGGAGGTACTACAGCGCCATGGATGCGCTGCTTGCCCCCTCTTTCCACGAGGGGCTCCCGATTGCCTTCATTGAGGCCCAGGCAAATGGACTGCCCATCCTCAGCTCTGACGCGGTTACCCAGGAGGCCGATCTGACAGGCCTTCTCCAGCGAGCAGGGCTTTCGCTTTCCGACAGGGAGTGGGCCGATTTGCTGCAAGCCTGCGCCGGCAAAAGGGAAATTACCGCCAAGGTCGACTACGTTCCGTTTCTTGATAAAGCGGGTTACACCACGCGGTCGCTCTACGAACAGCTTTCCGATCGCTATAGAAATATGACTAAAGGGGCGTAATATGCCGACCGAGTATTTATCCATGCAAGAGGTGAAAGATGCCGAACTACACCTCCTCCGCATTTTCGATTCCTATTGCCGCAAGAACAAATTGCGGTACTCGTTGAGTGCCGGCACGCTGCTCGGTGCGGTTAGGCACAAGGGGTTCATCCCCTGGGATGACGATATCGATGTCGTCATGCCTGTCGAAGACTATAAGAGTTTTATAGCTGGTTTTTCCTCCCGAATTGGAGAAGAACATTCCCATATTGGGCTTGCCAGTCAACTGAACTTTAAAGGTTCCGCTGCAATTCCTTTTGAAAAGCTGGTGGATACCAGCATCGAGGTGAAGTCTGCGTACATTGCTGAGGGCATACGTGAATATGTCTGGATTGATATTTTCCCGATCGTATCGTTTGACAGCGAGGCCGAAGCCAACAAAGCCTGGGATGCCGCTGTTCGATACAAGCACCTGTTTCAAGCGTCAAGATGGAGTTCGGGCCAGCCAGGGGTCGCTGGTTGGATCAAGACTGTTCTTGGTACGGTTGCCAGGCGTACCTCCCTTCAACAGTGGGCGCTCGGTAAGCTCAGGGCGTTAACGGATAACGGATCCTTTTCCACCAAAGGTTTCGCCGCTGATTTGTCGTGGGCGGTCAGCAGCTCGCTTGAGGTTTTTCCCGCGAGCCTTTTCAACGATCTTGTCGAGTACGAGTTCGAAGGCGAGCGGTTTTTGGGCTTCAAGGATTTCGACTGCTATCTCTCATTAATGTACGGGGACTATATGACGCTCCCGCCCGTCGATAAACGCATCACTCATGGGTTGAAGGCTTGGCGTATCAACCCTTCCAATGATTGTGGTCGTTCATGTTGCGGCAACAATAAACAGAATTGTTAGGTCTCTTAAATGGGGCGCTCCTGCCTGCGTGTTGTTAGGAACCGGGCTGTGCACGGCGATCCCGCTCGGTTGATTGAGAAATATTAGAATCGTGAGAAATGGGGTCTGATGATTCCCAAAGTTATTCATTATTGCTGGTTCGGAGGCAACCCGCTTCCGCGTACTGCTCGTAAATGCCTTGAATCGTGGAAGAAAGTTTGTCCCGATTTTGAGGTTCAGTGTTGGGATGAGTCTAATTTCGACGTTCATCAGCATCCCTTTGTGGCTTCTGCGTATGATGCGGGCGCATGGGCTTTTGTTTCTGACTGGGCAAGGCTCAAGGTTCTTTATGACAACGGTGGAATATATCTCGATACTGACGTTCAGCTTCTTAAGCCCCTAAATGGGCTGTTGGATAGCCAGTGCTATATAGGGGTCCAACAGTGTGGACATTTGTGTACCACTGGACTCGGCTTTGGCTGTGCCAAGGCGAACCCAGTGGTACATGAGATGCTTGCACAATACAATGGGCTAATTTTTGACTGGGAGCATTCTAAGGATTTAGCCTGCCCTTATTTGAATGATCGTGTAGTACGCTCCCACGGCTACGCGGGGGACGGGTTGGGAGATGTTGAGCGTTTTGACGGATTGACTGTTTATCCTTCACGCTATTTTGATCCTATTGCTCCTGGCGATTCGCTGAATCTCATGTGTGATGAGACTTTGTCCATTTCCCTGTATGCGAATTCATGGGGAAGTCGCTGGGATAAGACCCGACGCTTTCTGATTAATTCATTCGGAGTTGAACGGATAGAGAAAATTAAGAGGACTCTTCATAATGGTTAATTATTCTACAGTGCCTCGGCGGACATCAATAGCAAATAAGAGCATTGCAAGCTTGATTCGTTATTTTGTGTTGATTCCGCTTCTCCTACCGCAGGGCTTGGGTTCTATTATTCCTGGATATAAGACCGTTACGACGCTGTGGGCAATGCTGGCGTTGTATTTTGTTTTGCTCGATATAACATTTCGCGTGTGCCATGGAGAGCTATCTTTAAACATTCCCGCTGGTATAGTAATTTATTTTTTAATGGCTATTTCCGTGACGGTATTATCCAGCAAAGGAGTTGCAAACGGTTTACAAGAACTTCTTTTCTTTCCCGCTGTTTCAGTTTATATGCTGAGTTTATCCGAAGACGAGTTACGAGTATATGCCGTTGCCTGCGCACGTGTTCTGATGGTTCTATTTCTATTGCAATTGCTGGTTCCCTCGTCGCTGTTTGCGGGCCGCTTGCATATGACGATGCTTGGCCATGTGCAGGTTTTTAGTCAGTACGGGCTACTATCTATAACCCTAGCCTGCTTTCTCTATCTAAAAAAATGGGTTAACCCTTCGTTTGCATTTTTGCTTCTTGGCCTTTCTGTTGTTTGCATGGTGACTGCTGACGCAGATTCTGCACACTATGCTTTGTTCGTATTTGCCGTAGTTCTCCTTCTACTCAAAATATGTCCTATTCTGCTTAAGCTGGATTTTCGTATAGTCGTTATCTTTTTTATTGCTTTTAGCATGTTGGTCGTAATGCTAACAATCCGCCGACAGAGTCCGCTCATGGGGACCGATCTTGACTGGACCTTCAGCGGTCGATTGTTTGTCTGGGATTCTGCAGACGCTTTATTTCGCCAGTCGCCCCTCTTTGGTTATGGCGTTGAGAACTCGGTTATTACGACTTTTTGGAGCGCCGGTATGAGCTATGCGCACAATCAGGTAATGCAATGCTTAATCGATGGCGGTATTGTCCTTCTGCTTGCTATGGTCTGGATGCTTTGTTCCATTGCGGGAAAGGTGAACATGATTTTGGATGTGAGCTTTCGGAAAGTGGCGATATCTGTTTTGTGCGCACTTCTTTTCGTGACGGTATTCGATAGCTTTACGCCCTATAGCTACGTTTTTATTATGTTGGCCTTCATTACGCGTGAGGGAATGCTTTCGAGAAAAGGTTGAAAATGAAATTTAGCGCTTTAAAGCAGAAGCTGGCACGATTTTATTACACCAAGAAAATTAAGAATACCGCCGCCGTCTGCGAGGGACGTGTTTATGTTGGTGGCAAGTCTTACGTTACGCATAAGACATATCTTTCGGACAACGTATGCTTCAATGGCATGGCGATGTCGGGTAATGGCAGGATAACAGTTGGTGCCAACTTCCATTCTGGGCCTGGATGTCAAATTATTACCTCCTTTCATGATTATGATCACGATGATGCAATTCCCTACGGCAACCGAATGATCGACAAAGACGTGACAATTGGCGAAAACGTTTGGCTTGGCAATAACGTCATTATTTTAGGTGGGGTCATTATTGGAGAGGGCGCTGTTATCCAAGCGGGCAGTGTTGTCTGTAGAAATATCCCCGCATATTCGATTGCCGGTGGGCATCCTGCCGTTCCGTTTAAGCAGAGAAACGTTGAGCATTACGAGGAGCTCAAGCGGCTTGGCCGATTCCATTAATGCTGAGTTATAAAACGTTGAGTAATACTGGAGTTTTATTTGAATTTCCTTTCTAAATATAGAACGATGTCCGCACCTGCTAAGGCTGCAGTTTGGTTCGTTGTGTGTAATGTTCTGAATAAGGGTCTATCGCTTTTGGCGACGCCCATTCTTACGAGAATATTGTCGACGGATCAATACGGAACATTCAGTGTTTTCCAGTCGTGGGTATCCATCATGACGATATTCTGCACGTTGAACCTTTTCGGAGGTGCGTTCAATCGAGGCAGGCTTGATTTTAAGGCTAATGAGAATCAATTCGAATCTTCGCTTTTAGCACTTTCTTCTGTGCTGACTCTCATCTTTTTCATAATCTTCTGCGTGGCTCCGGAATTTTGGTCTGAAATGATGGGGCTCACGCCGTTCTTGGTGTATTTGCTCTTTGTAGAAATTGCGCTGAATACTGCTTCTAGTTTTTGGAGCGCGAGACAGCGATTCGAATACCGCTACCGTGCGCTGGTTGCTGTTACCCTGGGGAGCAATATTTTCAGTTTGGGAGCTGGTATTCTTGCCATCTTATGTACCGATGCCAAGGTTGAGGCACGCGTGATAATGGATGTTGTAGCTAAGGGTTTACCGGGCGCTATTCTTATGGTTCTCATCTTTGCGAGAGGCAAATGCTTCTTTAACAAAAAATACTGGAAGTATGGCCTGAGCTTCACTCTTCCACTGCTGCCTCATTTTCTTTCGCACTACGTGTTGAACCAGTCAGACAGGCTGATGATCAGCCAGATGGTGAACAACAGCGCCGCAGCACTTTACAGCGTATCGTACTCTATCGCCATGGCTTTGGTTATCGTCGTTACAGCAATAAACGACTCTTACTGCCCGTACACTTTTCAGGAACTCGATGAAGGCAGAGTCGATGGTGTGAGGAAGAGCGGATACTTAATAATGGCGCTTGTCGCTGCTCTCACTGTGATGGTGATGGCTTTTGCGCCGGAGATTCTTGCCGTATTTGCGGGACCAGAGTATTCGGACGCTGTCGATGTCATACCGCCGTTGTCGGCGTCGGTGTTTTTCATATTCTTTTACTCAATGATGAGCAATTTAGAATACTTCTACAAGAAAACTTCGCTGATCGCTGCGGCATCCATTGGTGCTGCTGTTCTGAACATCTCACTTAATTTGGCACTTATCCCTCTGTTCGGCTATAAAGCTGCGGCATGGACGACTCTCGCTTCGTATATGGCACTTGCTTTCATGCATTGGGCGTTTAGCGCCCGCATTTGCCGCGTAGAGTTGGGCCGGCAGGTCTACTCAGGTAAGTATCTGCTTCTTTCTGTCGCCTTGGTCATCGCTATGACGCTCGGGATGGACGTTGTTTACGGCATAGCCATTGTTCGATATGCCGTGCTCGTTGTGCTTGCTTTCTGTCTCTTTGTCAAGCGTCGTGAGATTCTTACCGTCGTTCGCAGGAAAGGCTAGGCTAGGCCAATGAACCCCTTAACATATCTGAAAGAGAAAGGCCTCCGCAGGGCCTTGCAGGTAATTTGGCTGTTCAAACTGCCAAAGATACAGGTGTCGATTGTCGCGTTGCTGACGCGCGGGCGAACGCTCGAGAACAAGATTGTTATTGAGAGTCACAACGACTTTGACTGTAACGGCGGGGCTCTTTACGACTGGCTTATCGAGAACGGATACAACGATCGAATCAAAATCGTGTGGCGCTTGTACCACGACGCTCCGGCTCATCTTCCCAAGAACGTGAGCTGTGTGTCTGTGTACGGCCCGAGCTGGAAGAAGGCATGGGCAATTTGTACGGCCAAGTGGCTGACGGCGGATTGCACTGTAGCGGATAAGGTCCGCGAAGATCAAGTATCTGTGTATATGACGCACGCTGCGTTTTCTTTGAAGGAGACTAAGGGCTTAGTGGAGGTTTCTCCCTCAGTTGACTATGTACTTGGCTTGACCCCCGAGATGGATGACTATTTCATCGATGAGTGTGGCATCGATGCCGAGAGTACCGAAATTCTTCATCTGGGTTATCCCGATCTTGATAGACTTTTTAGCGGAAGGCACACTAGTGGTTACGCGTCTAATACGCATTCTGCCAAGAAAGTTATCCTTTGGATGCCTACGTTTCGAAAAGGGGTCGCTTATGGCAGGGAAGATTCCAATGCAATTCTCCCTTATGGTGTACCGCTGATTGATAGCGAGAGCCGTCTTATCGATTTGAATGAGCTCTTAGCGAAGCTCAATATGGTACTCGTTGTCAAGCTCCATCCGAAACAAGACGTGTCTTCTATTGGTTTAGACAAATTGGGAAATGTTGTATTGCTCACTGGTGACACTGTGAGGAAGTCAGCCTTCGATAACTATGATTTGATGCTTGAAGCTTCGGCGTTAATTAGCGACTATTCGGGTGCTGCGTATCAGTACCTGGTGCTCAATCGCCCCCTCGCATTTGTGCTTTCTGATTTAGATGAGTACAAGGTCGGGCTTATCAATCATCCGGAGGACTATATGCCCGGCTCTAAAATCATGACCTACGAAGGCTTGTGCAGCTTTATCAGAGAAGTGGCCGTAGGGTCTGATTGCTATTCCGAAGAGCGAAGGGCATTAAGAAGTAAATTCTATGGGGATTGCGACGCGAGAAGCTGCGAACGGCTTGTGCGTTTTCTCGGCATCCTCTCGGAAGATGAGAAAGACAATGGGTGAGACTATGAATATCGCGGTTATTTTTGCGGGCGGCGTGGGTTCGCGCATGCATTCAAAAGATCTGCCGAAGCAGTTTCTTTGCATTCATGGCGTGCCTATTATTGTGCGCACAGTTCGGCACTTTCAAGAACACCCCATGATCGATGCGATTGTTGTTGTGAGCGGTGCAGAATGGTTGAATTATTGCCGCGGATTGTTGGACGCAAGCCATATGACGAAGGTTGTCGCAGTGGTGCCGGGCGGTTCTACCGGGCAGGAATCCATTTTCCAGGGCTTATTGGCGGCCGAGAAGATTGCCGATGGAAAGCGCTCCGTAGTGCTCATTCATGATGGGGTGCGTCCGCTTATTAATGCGCAGTTGATTACCGATAATATTAAGTCTGTAGAGGCAACGGGCTCTGCCGTGACTTGTGTGCGAGCCAAGGAGACGGTGCTCGTCGAAGGCGCGGACGGTGCGGTGGATTCGATACCCGATCGCTCCAACCTTAGGTTGGCAAGAGCTCCGCAGAGCTTTTGGCTCGATCAGATATTGGCTGCCCATCGCGATGCCGATGCCGCTGGAAAGCACGATTACATCGATTCAGCTTCTATGATGTTCGAACGGGGATGCGCGTTGACGTCCATCGAGGGACCCGATGAGAACATAAAGGTTACGACGCCCGGGGACTTCTTTTCGCTGCAGGCCATCTTGAACGCCCGCGAGAACGAACAGATTTACGGTATCTAGGAGAGAATGCATGAGATCTGAGCTGCTTGACGGCTTGCTGGCCGGAATTGATGAGAGTTTGTACGAACCTTTCAGAAATAAGACGATCGCGGTGACCGGGGCCACGGGGCTCATTGGCTCACTTGTCTGCAAAGCACTTTTGCTGGCGGATGACCGTATGGGACTGGGGTGCGTAGTCGTTGCGGTAGTTCGCGATGATGCTAAATTGTCATCTGTTCTTCAGGGCTATTCTGAACTTGGGAAACTTGAGGTTGTTAGATGCGACCTTGCTGAAGATGAACCCAGTATCGATGCTGCCGATTTCATCCTTCATGCTGCTGCGGTCACTAAATCGAAGGTAATGGTGCAGTGTCCTGCAGATGTCGCCCTGATGTCGCTACGAGGAACGGAAGCCATGCTAGAGATCGCTCGTAGATCGGGCGCGCGTATGGTGTATGTTTCATCGATGGAGGTTTACGGTACGTTGCCTGACGGGGAAGTGGCAGACGAATCTGCATTGGGTTGGATAGACCTTACAGCTCCTCGCAGCTGCTATCCGGAGTCAAAGCGTATGTGCGAGTGTCTATGTTCAGCTTATGCGGCTCAGTATGGCGTTCAGGCCCTTAGCGCCCGTTTGGCACAGACTTTTGGGGCGGGTGTCTTGCCAGGTGAGAATAGAGCGTTTGCTCAGTTTGCCCGCTCTGCCATGCGCGATGAAAGTATCGTTTTGAGGACTCATGGTCTATCTGAGGGTAATTATGTAAATACAATCGACTGTGTGGCGGGGCTTTTAACTTTACTCGCGCGTGGGGAGGCTGGTCTTTCCTACAACATTGCCAATGAGGAATCTCACGGCACTATTCGATTTGTAGCTGAGCTGGCAAGTGACATTCTTGGTGGCGATAAATGTAATGTTGTAATTGATGTTGACGAGTCAAACTCTGCCGGTTATGCACCTGATGTGCATTTGCGTCTATCTTCTGCACGATTGCGTGGGCTAGGTTGGGAACCCAAGACCGGCCTAGCGGATTCTTTTGCCGAGTTGGGTGCTTATTTACGCGAGCAAGATTAATCTTGTGAGCTGCGAGATCTAGACGTTTCTTATATTCGGCGCAATATGGCTCAGCATCCGAATGGGTTCGAGTTTGCTGTGTGCATTGCCGGAAGGATCGAAACTGATAGTAAACATTTGGCGCTGGCCTTCGGGCTATTTGTGACCGCCTTCAGCATCATCGAGGCTTTTATTAAACTTGGTTTCAAAATTGCATGCATGTCGCCCTTCTTTTTCGTGTCTTTGGTGTGTTCGAACATGAAATAGAAGGGCGATTTTGCACTGGTTCCTTACATGGATAATTTGACCATTTGGACGCGACGTGGCGAAGTGCCTTGGCGACTCTTTAGTCCTCAAATAAATGGGGTGTGTTGAAATTTCCAACACACCCCATTTATTTATGAGCCCTCTCTAAAGGCGACTGACAGAAGGATCCCTTGCATTCATCTCGATTATGTCCACAAGGGAACCTACCCAGAACAGGCCGACCACCAGCAAAGTCTGACCCATCGAGATTAGCGTGATGGCAACACCATACAACGAAGTGAATGACTTCTAAGTAGCTGTACTGCGCAGAATCTAACGAGCTGCCGTCTTCCCGAACAGCTCTTTCCAGTCACAGGCGGCAAGAACGGTGCCCGCGAGAATGAGAACGCAGCAGCCGATCTCGAGAGGCTCCGGGACATTGCCGAGGGCAATTCCCAGGATGACCGCCCAAGCTGAGTAAGAAATATTGAGTGCCATGCCTCTTGCCGCGCCGATCTTGGAGATGGCCTTGTAGTAGAAGAGGTACGATGCCACGCCGGCGAGTGCCGAAAGGGCGACGGTGCCCGTCGCCATGGTGGGCGCCGCCTGTGCGGCAAAGCCCCATGCTCCGAATACTGGGAGAACGATCAAGGCGTAGACAAGGCCGGAAGTCATCTCCCTGATCTGCAGCGCGGTTTCGTCGTCGACGCTATCGCCCTTCATGCCCCAGGCGCAGAACACCGCTTCGGAACCCCAGCCGACGACGCACAGGAGCGCGCAGGCTATGCCGAGTACGGGGTTGGTCATTGCGTCAGAACCGAGTGCGCCCGCGCTCATTCCGATAATGCCAAGGAGCGCCGCCGCCAGCGCAACCATGCGCGGGACGGTTACCTTCTCCTTGAGGACTATCGCGGCGAGCAACGTTCCGAATGCCGGATAGAAGGCTGAGATGACTGCCGTATAGGAAGGGCCGATGAGATTGATGGCCATTACGTAGCCACTCATGCCGATGGGGCCGCCCAGCAAGGCGCCGACTGCCACGACCAAGCCGTCTCGGGTTTTAATTGCAGCCAGGGCCTTTCCGAGTTGACCCTTGATGGCGGAATAGATCGTCAGCCAGAGGGCGCAGAGGATGTCGTGGAATGCGGAGCTCACGATCGCGGCGAAGGCGATGGCGGCTGCGGTTCCATCGGAAAACGGGGACATCGCGAGGGCTATCGAGAGCACAGTAGTGTCCAGTGCCCAAAGAGCACCGCTGAGTATGCCGTAATGCATAGTTTCTTCTCTTTTCTTGTTTGCCAAAGTGACTGGTTTACTTACTTACCGGACTTCTCGTATAGCTCAAGGGCCTTCTTGAGGTAGGTCTTGCCGTAGCGGTAGTAGATGTGGGACCACTCGCCGACATTGTCGCCCTCGGCTTCCTTTAACAGGGCCCAGGCGTACCAGCACCAGCCCGCCATGCCGACCTGGCCCAAGTTATGGCGCCATTCCGCGTCGGTGGGCGTGCGGCCGAAGTAGTGGGTGAGTGCGCTGCGCATCTCGTCCTCGGAGAGCTGCTCGCAGACGCAGAACGTCCCGAAGTCATTGGCATAGTCGCTCATGCCGGCGTATTCCCAATCGATGAGGTCGATATGGCCATCTTCGCTGACGAGGAAGTTGAGGCCGAAGAAGTCGTTGTGGCACAGGACGGGATCGCCCCCATCGGCGACAAGCATGTCGTTGAGCTTCGTTGCCTGCGCTTCCATCTCGGGCCAGTCCTGCACATCGATGCGCCCGCGTTCTAAGATGGCCCGCTCGTAGCCTTTGCCCTCCTCGTAAAAGCTGAATCCACGCTCGACTTGCGCACCGCTCTCATGGAGCCTGCGCGCCATCTGCATGGCCTGTGCAAGCTGGGCATCGTCGTGTGCATCGAGGTTCCTGCAGTTCGTCACGAAACGGGAGACTTTCCAGCCGCGACGGGGGTTCTCGAACACGAAGGTGGAGTCGAGGCCGAGATTTCGCGCCGTCTCCAGCGCGGTTTTTTCTGCCTTGCGGTCCACGAGGAGCTCGGTGCCCACGCCGGGATGGCGGTAGACCCATTCGCCGTCATCGGTCGTAAAGTGGCAGCTGAGGTTGGTAAGTCCCTGCTTGAGCGGGTAGACATTTCTGATTTCGGACTTGTCGCATCCAAGAACCGCAACGATGTTGTCGAAGATCTCGGAGTCGAGATTCTCCAGGAATAGGGGGTCGAAATCGCGCAGCTCATCGAGTGAGTCAAACTCATGGATGATGGGCGGGTCGTACTTTCGGATCTGCATGTCGAGCTCGCCGATGTGTTCGGCATAGAGATCCTCCCAGAGCTTGTCTTGCGTCTGGGGGAGGTCGTACTCGTCTTCCAGGATCTGGCGGAAGCGAGCGGAGAACTCGCGGTCGAAGTAGGCGTGGCCGATCATGTACCATGCATCGGAGCCGCCGACGCTTACCTTGGTAATGCGATCGTGGGAGCCCGTCTCGAGGCACCATTCAGCAGTTTGCCCCTGGTTGTACTCGGCTGAGTAGTAGGCCTTCCAGACATGGTCCGTGAAGGGGTTTTCCTCAAAGTAATTATCCGAGGAGCAGATATAGGTGTTTTCGAGCAGTTCTCGCACGAGCATGAGTGAGGAGTTGTTGTTGCGTTCGGCGTAGGCGCGATTGACGACGATATTCACGCCGTACTTGTCCTCGAGATAGTAGAAGGACTCCTTTTTGTAGCCGACGACCACGACGATGTCGAGGATTCCCGCCTCGTGCAGCTGTTCAATCTGGCGCTCGATGAGGACTTCGCCGCGAACCTTGAGAAGGCCCTTGGGGCGCTCATAGGAGATGGGTGCGAAGCGGCTGGAGAGGCCTGCCGCGAGGATGACGGCATTGTCCACGGCGTAGGGCTTTAGCGCGGTCATGCCCTTGGGCGTCAAGCGGGCGCCCTCTATGAGTCCGGCTTCCGAGAGGTCCTTGACGGCGGCATTTGCGGTTGCAAGGCCAATACCGCATTGATCGGCGAGATCCCTCTGCGTAATGCCCGGGTGCTTGCTCAGGGCATATAGTGCGTTGAATTGCTTATGGGTTAACTGCATGAATTACTCCTTTGTTCGGATGTTTTAAATAATAGACTAAAACCGAACAAATGGAATTGAATTTGTTCGATTTCACATTTTTGTAAAGTATTTTCGAACAGATGGGGCTAGCCGATACTTTATATAGCTATTTTTGAGCGGCTGGTATCCACTTGCCTGTTTTATCTACGTAATAGGAGCCTATCCAGCAATCGGTTGCGATCGATCCATCGGTCTGGACGTAGTACCAGGCACCCTCAAGCTGCATCCATCCGGATGGGGCCAATCTACCGGATTCTGTGAGGTAGTAGCGCTTTCCCGACACTTCCTGCCAGCCCGTTGCCATGGCGCCGTCGTCCTCGAAGAGGTAGCGCTCTCCTTCGATGTCGCGCCAGCCGACCGCCGCCGCACCGTCCTCCTCGATGTAGTACCAGATGCCGTCGAGCTGCATCCATCCGGATGGGGCAAATCTTCCGGATTCTGTGAGGTAGTAGCGCTTTCCCGACACTTCCTGTCAGCCCGTGGCCATGGCGCCGTCGTCCTCAAAGTAATAACGCGAGCCGTCGATCGTTTGCCAGCCGGTTGCGTAGGTACCGTTAGCGTTGAGGTAATACCAGATACCGTTTTCTAGCAGCCAACCTTTGGGTGTTATTGACGCGTATCTGGCTTCAAAGATGTATATTGCGCTCCATTTACTGCTGGATTGGCGGTTACGTTCGAAGTCACAGTTAGCTCAACCTTGGCGTCTTGGACTATCCACTCCCTCTGATTCATCGCATAAGCAACAATCCCGTTCTGAATCCCGGAGATACTCGGCGGGAACGACTGGTTATCAGCATCAATGGAAAAGCTCTCTTCCTTGGCATCCAGGTGCTGCTGAATACGATCGGCGTACTTCTCTGCCCATTCGTCGGCCTTGCCATTTCGCACAAAGTAATTGTTGGACAGGTCGGTCGAGCGGTAGGCGTAGCCGTCCTTCTGGTAGTTTGCCGTGTGGTCGGAGTGGGCGATTGCCATGAGCTCGTCGGTCAGGCCAAAGTACAGATGGCGCTGGTCCAGGTCCCCGTACCAGTTGTCGCTGGTGTCGTCCCAGGTTAGGTCCATCTGGCACCATTTGCCGACGATCTTTACGGCGTTCCAGGTGTGGCCGTTGCCGGTGATGCGGCCGTTGGCGATGCCCGCGGCGTCAAGGAGCTTGGAATAGATGCGCTGGTAGCTCTCGCAGGTGCCCTGGTGGCGCGTGAGGCCGCTTTCGGCCGAGCACCAGTTGAGGCTGTGGTCGTATTCCAGCTGGTCGAGCGTCCGGTCGTGGAGCCACAGCGCCATGTCGTATTCCGAGCCGTTTGTCTCTTGCCTGCACAGGTCCACGGCGTCGTTGACGATCTGCGTGACGCTTGGGCGGGCGGCGTCGTTTACGGTCACCTCCGCCGTGGTGCGCAGGTAGTAGATCCCCTTGTCGTTTTGGGGGTCGTTTCTGTCGTTGTCCATAAAGTAGAAGTAGATGCGGTACGTGCCCGATGCCGTGAAGCCAAAGTAAAGTTGTGGCCCGCGGTGCCCAGGCTGTAGTAGCTGGCCCATGCCGGGCGCGACGGGTCGCAGACGCTTTCCTGGCTGCCGCCGTCTCAGTAGGTGGGCACGTCCATGCGCGCCTTGGCTTGGGACGAGCCGTTGGTCTGGGTTACGTGGAAGGTCGTCGCGGTGCCCGCGGGGGCGTCGTTCCACGAGACGGTGAAGGTGACGCCGTTTTGGCTTGCGGTGGCGGAGTGGGCGTAGGTGGTTTGTGACGTGGTGGAGATTGCCTTGGGCGTGGGGGTGGTTTGGGCTCGGAGGGATGTGGTGGGGGTGCCGGTTGCGGCGGTGGTGCCGGTTGCGCTTTCCGTGTTGGCTGCGCTGATGCCGGTGGATGTTGCGGTGCTGTCCTCTACGTTATCTGCTGTCGCGATTGTGTCGGTGCCGTCTTCGGCCTTGCCTGTGTCGCTGCTCGTGGCGTCGGCTTGCGCCTGCTGCCCGGCGGTCTCCTGAGGCTGGATGGCATCCGCTATGGCTGCCATGGGCATCGTCGCGCTGACCATGGACATGCACGCGATCGCGCAGATCAGGTAGTAAAGGGGGCATTTCATAGCGGAGCCTCTCGGTGAGCAGCCAATAGGGTCCGAAGGCAGCTCCAGGCCAGCACTCCGCACATATTTTGTTGGGGATTATTTTACGGGAACACCAGTCAACATCAGCGAACTTTCTGGGGAATGTTGGGGAGGGGGTGGTGGACTGGTGGGCTGGCGCCATAGGAGACGGCGCCGGCGACTAATACGGTTAGTCGGCGACCGAGAAGAAGGAGGTGATACATGGTGATAAAGATAAGGGTGAAGCTGGTCCCTCGGCTTCGCGAAGCGGGGATGTCCCAAAACGAGATCGCGAGGCTCCAGGGGATGTCCAGACACAGCGTCGGCGACGTCGTCGCGGGCGCCAGGGTGCTCGGAATCGAGGGGGCGGGCGCCGAGCTAAAGCTCGTGCAGAAGCTGGGCGCCTTGACCGTGCTGGTGCTGGACGAGTGACTGCTGGATGAGCCCGATGCGGGGTTCTACAGCATGATACCGGAGCTATGGAGGTACGGTACGGCATCGGCTCCACGATCTTCTGCACGCAATACCGCAAGAAGGACTGGCTCGCCAGGCTCGGCGCTGACGTGCGCGCCGACGCCATCATGGAAAGGATAGTCCACAATACCGTATGGGTCGCAAGGGCGACTTCAACATGAGGGAAAAGCTAGGAGGAAGGACTGCCTCGTAGGCCGACTCACCGGGGGCGGTGCCGGTCGGCAATATAAGCGGCGCTGATTCGCAATAATCACTGGTGCTCAGAGGAGCAAATACTCACCCTTAGAAGCTCCCCCTCTATCCCTCCCTTCTGCCTTCTTCATGAACTCCGGGATGTTGGCATGGATGATGCCGATAAAACTTCCGGGCATCCGTCATTCAGCAACTGTCTCTTCTGAAAACTAAGGTCAGATGTTGTAGTGACCAAGATTGAAAAATGCCTCGGGCGCTTTAACGTGCTCGATTTTGGCGAGGAATCCACCACGAGTCTACCCTTGTTCCTTAGCTATGAATGTTTCAACTCTGGTACCTAGAATCTGCTCGGGGCGAAGGTTGTGCTGGTTGATTAGCGTCTCACATTGCGCCAATCGACTTCTCTCATTAAGCGTTCCGCAGCTTAGAATCGCAATCAATTGACCGATTGATTTTACAAGCTCGTTAAGCTTATTAAGTGTAAGCACTAATGCTGATTCTGCACTTGCATTCTTGTATGCCAAATTATTTGGATGAACAGATATTGCAAAGCATTCCATTTTTGGATATCGAGCCCGTAACCACTCTTTTGCGACCTGAAGCTGTCCATGCTCTTGTTTCGTGAGCGGATTATCCGGAAGTTTTTCGTTTTTTGCTTCAAAGGCAAAAGCAATATGCGCTTCTTCAAAAACCCAGACAACATCGGGCCCGTCACCGTTATTGTCGTAACGTTTCGAGCTGGCACCGAGGTATTTCCCCAGCAACTCAAGTTTTGATTCGAATTCTTTTGAATGGCATTGCTCCGATAAGGATTTCAGGTCTGTGTCGAATTTCGTCGACACATCGTTACTCTTTCGGGTTTGGTACGAAATAAATTCAGTAATCTTTTTTGCTTGCAAGCTAGCGTCAGAGTCTGAGCTGGAGAATATGGGCTTAGCTAGTGAACGGTTGAGCCCGTTTGCGCGAGTTTGTAGCTTTCTGGAAGTCTCTACATCGTCATCCGAATAGGCGATTTGAGCTGCCAGGCGGAGAACAAGCCCCTTTACTGAATTGTCTATATTTTCACCATTTGCAAATTGTTTTAGGAGTTCGACAGCTCGTCCACTCATACCTTTGCGCCATTCGTTTAGCGCTTTTCTTTCACATAGAGCAAAATTTTCGAGCATGCTGTCATCAATAGAATCAAAATCGTTGACCTTGTCTGCTACATAGGCGGACAAATAGGATGCAAAATTGGGGTCGTCATTGACTCCCTGGTCGACGACCTCCTTGAAGTCATTTACTGAACATATTTCATTCATGATGCCTTGACCGCATTCGATTTGGGCCCTTGTTGTTGGGGTCAAAAATACAGCATGGCGGTTGTCTTTAATCCACTCGCATAGATCGGATCCTGTTAATGCGACGACGCAGTAGTCACCTGAGCCCCTCGTGCCTCTACCTATTGCCTGTTCAATGTTTTGAGCAATTGAGCGGGCATAGACTTTGCTATGAGCTAGGATTTTCGACATCAGTTTATGATGATCAGACATCCCTTTGGGGATGCCCGAAACGACAAGTAGGCGGCATGCATCGCCCGGCAGATCGATGCCGTTATATCGATTTGCAAATACAATTGGCACGTCAAGCTTGTTTTCCCTTAGATCGCTTACCGCCTGAGCAACATCGCTTCCTTTTACACTTACGATTCCCAATTGCTCCCATTGCTTCGCGCCTGCAAAACTCGGTTCGAGGGCCACAACACCTTTTTTGTCTTTAGCGAGAGCGATCATTTTTTCGACGAGCGCGACTCGTAGCTGCTCCTTTGTCCCAACTTCTAGAATCATCCTGCGCCCTACTCCGGCAAGGGTTTTGGGAGAAATAATATTAATCTCATCTTTCTTGCACCCGAAAGATCTCACGATCGCACTCTCATCAGCGAATGTCGCAGACATGTACACCCTTCTAGGCGATTCTTCGAATGTCGGAAACTTCTCTACAAGGGGAAGAATTGGGGTAATTGAGAATCTGACGCGACTCAGCGTTGCAAGACAGTACTTGAGATCGTCTTTGATGAGGTCCCAGCCGAAGTTTATAGAGTTTCCCGTAGGCGTGTCTTCTTCATTTGACGCTGCGAAATCAGAGATGATTCGGGCGACCTTCTGTCGATGCTTATCCCACGCCCAGAATGGGACTTATAGCACCTCTTCGCCAGCCGTGCGAGTCCCAGAAACGAAATCGTCGAAAGTTGACACCCTATCGATATCATCAAAGCTTGAACGAAAGAGCGTCGTAACTTCTTGATATAAGCTAGGCGAATCCGATGCATTTATCTCCACCGTGAATGCGCTTCGAACCGAGTCAAAAGATGAGTGCGCATCATCTATGACGATTACTGAAACTTCCTCCGTTTCGGGTTCTCCCTCCAAGCCAAAGGAAGACTTGCCGTTAAAGAGGGCTTGATAATGGGCAACGAGAATCGTTGAGCCATTTCTGAAATCTGCAGTAAGAGATTTTCTTCCATTATATTCGGAAGCAGGTATTCCAAGTGTCCTCGCTTGTTCGCACACTTGATGAACAAGCTGTTTGTTGTCAACAAGATACAATGCCCCACGTTTTAGCTCTCGTGCACTGGAGAGGGCAATCAGCAGTCCTATAAGGGTTTTGCCACCTCCCGTGTTTAGCTTGATAACAGTGTCTTTCTTATTTCTGTTACTAAACCATGCATCAAGTACCTCGGCCTGGCTGCTATGTAAATCATCAAAGGATTGGGGTTTCGGCAACCTGTCGAAAATCTCATCAGGCTTGATTCGCAGCGTAGGGTTCTGCGATGCTGCCATCTTTTTAAAATCAACCATCTAATAGTCCTTAGCTATGCTGTTCGACGTTGCAAATCAGATGTTACCTGCTTTTACCATTGCCGTCCTCTTAGGACGCCGCACGTTACCAATGGTAAGGATGCTCGTAAGAGGGCACTGGGGCGACAACCCCCGATGCCCTCTTGATGCATAGTGTTGCTGTAGTCAGTGGTTACTCAAACTCCACCTCAACTTGACTGTGCTCGTAAATCTTGAGTTCGTTATCAATTTCGACCCGTTCTACCATCCAGCCAATGGCGGAGCACTGTCGTATGAATGTATCAATCCGGTTCTCACCTTTTAGATTATGGATTGTGACCACTACGCCAAAACGCTGCGGATCATGCGAACCCTTTTGATATCTCGACGACTTGCGAATCATCATGCCCCACATTGGGTTGGCATACACTTTTTTGGGCTTACTGCGGCTGGTTAGCGGTTCCGCTATGTGCTTGACGTTGTCCCACTTGCGCAGCTTTTTTCGAGCCTTTTCTTCATCGGTTGTACAGTCTTCCTCGCCTTGGTTGTTGGGCAGCAGCGACTTGATTCGCCCGTCGTTTCCGATACGTCCAAAATGCAAGTCGAGCTCGGTGTCCGTGTAGTCGACGCCTTGATTTCTGTTGCATTTAGGGAAATAGCACAGAGTCGCCCTCGCCACAGATGGGTAGGTTGTGCCTGAAACGGGGACAGGAAAGTTGAAGTTGTAATTCTCGCGTTCAGTCGCCACGCCGCTGAGCATGAATCTAATTTCATCGTTACTGGTTTCGAGTATTTTTTCAATTTGGACAGGAACGATGCCGTAGCCGAGTCGATTCATATCTTCAGGGTTTGTCCACGCACATGCTGCATCGATTAGCAGAGCCTTGGCAAGTTCACAGCTTAGGTGCATTTTATAAATGAGGTAGGCAGCTTTCCTTGCAATTAGCGGAGCTGCAAAAGAGGTGCCGACAGCCGGATAGGCCCCGGTTCCGCAGCAGGCGGTGATAGGGTCGTTGCTTTCCCCTCCGTAGTAGGCAAGATCCGGTTTGTGGTGAAAACTCAAGACCGGTCCTCTTCTTGTGTAGGACGCCGGCTCGTTGTCTCTATTGACGGCGTTGACAACGAGGGCATTAATGGAGTCCGCTGGGGAGCCAAGATACGTGGGCTTACCATTTTCCTGGTTTGTGCCAGCAACAACGAAGAGGACGTCGTATTTCTGTTGCAGTTTGTCTAGCAGGGCCGCTTCGGGCGATATGGAGTTTCGAGACACCTCCTCCATTGACCCCAAGGAGATGTTCCAAACTTTGATATCTTGGTTCTCGGCAACGATGCGCTCAATGTGCTTCATCACCGCAAACGAACTGAACTTGCCTGCGGTTGCAACTCCAAAATGTCGAACCCTAAAGTGGCCACAATGGTCATCCAGCGATGGATTTTGGGCTTGAACGTCAACAATCAATGAGCTGACGCATGTGCCATGTCGATAGTCGCTCGAAGTAGGATGTATGTCTTTGGGTAAGCAGCTTATGTATTCGACCCAATTGCTGAAGTACGGGGGATATTTCTCTTCAAATGGAGTGTCGATTACGCCGATGATGGGTTCGTCGGTGGGATATTCGGGGAGGCTGCTGATGGCGGGGGAGGTCGAGCCTTCATCATTCATGGGAGCGTAGGAAGACAGGTCGATAACCGACATGGCTACAAGGTAGGGAGCGCGCTCGAGTAGCGTGCGATATTCTGTCTCGGTTAACAGGACACTGTTATCTAAGAGGTTTGCAGGGGGTACGTCAATGTGAAGCTCCTCAAATACATCCTGCGGGTCCCTCTCAGTTTCAAATAGGGTAACGATTGCGTTCTCGTTGGTAGCCGCCGGCGGCTTTTCTATTCTAAATTCATTGACGTAATAGGAATCGCGTATGAGTTGCGCAAAACCCGATCGGGTGAGCGTGTGTGAAATAGCAGGATTCCATTTTTGCTTGAGCTTGTCATTTTTAACCAGATCGACCATCTTGTCTGCGTTCATCAGTCCATCAAAATGATCGACTACGATTCGCTCGCACTCACGCAGATTGTTAATGGTGGACAGGATGGTCGTCTTGGGCACGTAATGAGTCATCAGGTGCCTGGGGTGGTTCCCGTTAAAATCGAGGTAGCGGGCACCACGGATGGATAATTCCGGTTCTTGGTCTTTTCCGCCATTCAGCATCTCTCTTATTCTATTGCTCTTGGCTACAATCTGGCGGTATTCAACGGAGGCCAAGATGTCTTCGATTATGGCATCTTTGGGCCATTTGCTCAGAACGGTTTCGAGGCTCTTACGAATGTGCGAAATCTTCTTTGCGGTAACCGTTCCTTTAGCGGGGAGCGTTGCGGGGCCCGGTCGCGAGCCTTTTGCCGTTTGAAAATCGCCAGTGAGCCTGATTAGGCTATTCATGAGCTACTCCTTTAGGGTTCGCGCAATAGTGCTTCGAGAAATGCCTGTTAAAACTTCCATTTCTCTTAAAGTGAAACCTTGAGTTTTAAGCAGTTTGAGTGAATCGGGCTCATATCCATGTAGACGCTGATACAGCTTGCGGAGATAGTCGTTTGGATTAAGAGGATCGCTAAACGCGACGGAGGTCTTAATGAGGTTTTTGAGCGTGCCGGGCCAGGGCAGATCCGGACAACTCTGCAGCACCTTTTTAAGGGTTCGAGAGTCGTTATTGATTGTCTGATTGTTTTTGGTCAGATTCTTTGCGATTGATTCGCCGATTTCAACGAGATCGTCATGTGTGTATCTATTAAAGTCAATCTGTACATCGAAGCGCCTGGCGAGTGCCGGGTCTAGTTTGTCGTAGAGGTTCGTTGTTGCGATGATGGCGGATCGCGTGTTCAGCTTGTCGAACTCTTTTAGAAGTGCACTTGTGGCCCGCCCCATCTCACGGACGTCGTTTTGGTTAATTCGATCTAGGGCTATGGCATCGATTTCGTCGAACAAGACAATGGCGCAGTCGCCTATATCATTGATTTCTTGGAAGACTTTTGCGATGTTTTTGGCCGTTTCTCCGAGTTTGCTATCGATGATTTGATTGAAATCAACGGCATATAGCTGGTAGCCAAGTATTCTGGCTATCTGTTTTGTGGCTTCGGTCTTGCCGGTTCCCGATGCGCCGTAAAAGAGGACAGTGTTGATGCCCACATCTTTAGATAGAGCATTGAGCAGCCCCTGGATATCGCCAGCGATGGCCTGAGGAAGGGGTAGCGAGATATTGTTGCTGATTACCTTTTCTAGGAAGTCGTATTTCTGCTCAGTGACTTCTTGCGGTACAAATGTGCGTGTTCTAGCAATGAGGGCCATGATGTAGCTTGCTAGCTCGGGTTGCCCAGACGTCTCAAAATCTTTCGCGATAATAGTGGCTGCGTTGTTGAAGGCGATATCGTCGTGTTCCGAATGCGCTCGGATCAAGTCGATGATGTCTGATCTCTTCATGTGTGCTCCTCTCCTTACTGTTATTGTATGAGACAGGAAGAGACAAAGCAAGAATTGATTGGACATTGCCGCAATGAAGTATGGTAGGATTGGGCTGTTAAGATTCAAACTGCTCTAGATTGGAGGTGAGATCATGGCGACCCATCATGGAGGTAAGGTTGGCGCTGCTGCCAAGACGCCCGCGAGCTCCTCGACGAGTAAAGCCGCGAAGTCAGCGGCTGCGAAGACTCTGGTCAAGCACCAGATTGCTAAGCATCGCTAGTCTGCGAGCAAAGCGTGATGTAGCAGTAGGGAGGTGATATATATATGGTTTCGAAGACGATTCGCGTAAAGATTCCGAAGTACCGAATTAGCTCAACGGGTGCGGTCAGAAAGGTTGGAACGACTACGAAGGCAGTAAGGGTAAAGATTCGCTAGGCTTTAGCGGCAACTAAAGCCTAGCGTGATGTTGACATAGCGGGCCAACATCAAACATTTTATGGGGGTCCTCGGCGAGATTCAAGCGTCGGGGACCCGCGTTGTTATTTGATGTCTTTCGACATATGTGCCGCCTCCGGTTCTTGCATGTCGTTTGGCGGCGCCAATAGATTGGACAGCTAATGAACGAATTAGATATAGTGTCCCTTTAGATTAATTCGATGGCTGCCATAGCGACGGTTGTTGCATCGTGGGCGGCCCTAAGGGCCCTGGCGATTCAAACTTCTCCGGATATTATTATGTTCATCCGGCCAGATGACGTTTTGCCCTCATAAGCGCGGCTCGTTATTAGAAATATCGGTGAAGCGCCTGCGTACGATGTTGCGTATCGACTTTCTCCTGACTTGTTTGTAAAAGATTCTTTCGAATACGCCCATGCTTTTGTTGTTTTTGATAGAGGCTATGCCATTTTGCCACCTAAACAGGAGAGGAACATTCTCTTGGGAAGGTTCGAGGACCTCGAAGGATTGTGGGGGCACTCCATTGTTGATGTGAAGGTCTTGTTTTCAAAAAGATATAGGCGCAGACGTTTCTCGACTATCTGTCCAGTTGAGATTGTCTCATTTGAGAGCACGATTACTATTTCTCGTGAGACGGCATTTGAGAAGGATCAAAAGGCCGCCTATCGCGAAATTAGGCAGTTTGGTAAGCGCCTTCGCGGAATAGAAAACGCGATTTGTTCATTGGGGAATCGTGACGAAGAGTAGGGCTGCGCATGTGCCTTTTGGCGCGCATGAAACACTACCCGTCTAAAATATATGAATGCCGCTCTTGCCAATATCTGTAACGGCACCGATGTCCCCACGCGTTCATTGTTTTCAGCGGTACAGTTGCCGTGTGCTCTATGTGAAACGGAGACGATGAAGGGTCGTTGTTCGGTTTCCGGCAACGGTCCTTTGATGTATTCACGACTACTGGATGTTGTCGTGTTTTCGCCTTGGGGCAGTGGGCTTTATCGTCGTTGTCGTAAGTGCGGGGAAAGATAGAAACTCGCCGAGCGTGACCCGTTTTTTGGCAACAAAACCGCAGGTCGCGGAAGTCCAAAACCGGGGTCTGGCCTGCCGATCTCGGATTTTCACCGCACTTCCGGATTGGGCACTCATTCAGCACTCTCGATGTCCCCACATCCTCTAAAAAAGTTCTTAAAACAGCCTTAAAGGCGCTCCAGCTCGCGTTGACAGCGTACAATACGCATGTTTGACTATGACAAAAGTGGATTTTAGGGGAGGGGTGCGCCATGGAGGTGCTGGTTGTTGGCAACACCGCATATGTTGACGATGACTTTTGTGCCAAGGCGTTCCCCGGGGACCATGTCCAGGTCGTCGCTGTCGCGGAAGCGCGCCGCGACGAGTCATCGCCCCATGCCTCGTGGAAAGAGCTTCTGCAACACCTGGATCAGGCCTACGAGTTCGACCGCGTGGTCTACCTATCCAATTACCTTACCCCGCATACCGATACCGTGGGCGATATCGAGACGCTGCGCTCGGTCTTTCGTGCGTGCGCGGGTCGCCGGGTCCAACTGCTATATGTAGCGGGGCCCGCGGGTGCCGAGGGTGCCGCCGATGCCGCGGGGCGAACGGGCAAGGGCATTATCGCCCGCGCGGCAAACGACCTTTGCCGCTACTACGCTGCTCGCGAGGGCGTTCAAACCAAGATCCTGCGCGTGCCGTTCCTGTACACCGCGTCTGCCGCGCTGGAAGATCCGTTTTTGGTGCCGCTGTTCGACGCGTGCTCAACCGGCTCGGTTGCTCTGCAGGGCGCGGAGAATGCGGCGTTTCCCCTGCTGTGCACCGAGGAGCTCGCGGTGCTGGTACGCCGTATCTTCGATAGCTGGGACGCCTCCTTTGAGACGCTCGACGTAGCCGATACCTTCCATCACACGGCGGGTGAGGTGGGGGACGCCCTCAAGGCGTTGTTCCCCGGCCTTGCCGTTGCCTATGGCGATTCTGCCGGCTACGCCCTGCCCGCCAGCGACGTCGCTCGCGTGCGCTATGGCTGGTTTCAGCGCTACGACTTGCTGCGCGATCTCTCGACCATTCAAGCTCGCTGGGGCGCTGGACGCATCAAAAAGATCAACCCGCTGCGTGTCGCCATCGACCGCATCCAGATGCGCTCGCTGCCCATCAAATGCCTGGAGACGGGCGTTGCCTGGGTTCTGTTCGAGGTGCTGGAGCATCTGTTCTCCCAATCGGCCCAGCTCAACGTGCTCGATTATCGCTTGCTCTACGTGGTGCTCATTGGCACGCTGTATGGCTTGGACTTTGGCCTGGTTGCGGCGCTGCTGGCGTCGGTTGGTTTGGCCACGAGCTACTTTACCCAATACGGCTATACCTTTCAGGGCCTGTTCTACGAGCCGTCCAACTGGCTGCCGTTTATTGCGTACTTTGTGGTGGGTGCCGTGTGCGGCTATGTGCAGCTGCGCAACAGCGAAGCCATTAGGGCGGAGCGCGATCAAAACGAACTCGTACGCAACCGCAATACGTTCCTTTCGCAGCTCTACCACGATGCGATCGAGGACAAGCGCGCGTACAGGCGCCAGATCGTGGGTCGCCACGACAGCTTTGGCAAGATCTTTGCCGTGACGCAGGAGCTCGACGTGCTCAACCCACGCGACATCTATCGCAAGTGCTGCGAGCTTCTGGGCGAGATCCTCGAGAACGATTCGGTGGCGATCTACCATGTTTCGGGCGGGGCATTTGTACGCCTGGTGGCAGCAAGTCCCGCGATTGCCGAAGATGCCGCGCGCTCGCTTACGCTTGAGCAACTTGCACCTCTTTTGGGCGACGGGGGTCGTTCGAACCTGTGGGTGAACCGCGAGCTGACGCCGGGGCTTCCCATGTTTGGATACACGATCGAGCGCGACGGGGCACCCGCCGTGTTGATCTTTGTGCGTAGCGCGGCCGAAAACCAAATGACCCTCTATTATCAAAACCTGTTCCGCATCTTGTGCGGGCTGGTCGAAAGCGCGCTGGGCCGTGCCTTTGACTATGAGGCGGTGGCGCAGGATAAACGCTGCGTTGACGGCACTTGCGTGCTCAAGCAGGCTGCCTTTGGCCAAGAGCTCGCGGCGGAGCAGGCGCTGGCAGATAGCAAGATGGGGAGTTTTTTGCTCCTGCGCGTGGTACCGGGCATGGAGCCTGTCGGCGAGCTGGTGGGCGCAATTGGGTCGACAATCCGCGAGAGCGACGCGGCGGGCTTGGTCGACGGCGATGTGCTCTACCTGCTTATGCGCCAGGCAAAGGCGTGCGATCTGCCCATTATCCGCGAGCGCCTGAGCGCAAAGCAGATTGCGGTGGAGCCCGTCGACGGCGAGGACATCGTGGCGCTGTTGCAGCACATCTCATACACCGGTGACGGTGAGGGGGGTGCCGCTTGATCTCGCTTGTCGTTGCTGCCGTCTCGCTGCTGATTCATGCGCTGGTTTGCCTGATCTTGTGGACGCTCATGAAGCTGGGCCTGCTGCCGGTGCGCGGGCACATGCTGGCTGTGATAGTGCTGGTGCCGCTGTGGGGCCCGTTGCTGGTGGTTCTGCTATCGGTCCGCAGCGCGGTGTTTGGCGAGGGGCTGAAAGAGTCTGCGCTGGAGTCGCTGCGCTTCAACGACGACCTGCATCGCAGCATCCTGGCGCACGACCGTGACGCCGATGCGGGCGTGGTCCCGCTCGAGGAGGCGCTCATCGTCAACGACCCGGCATACCGGCGCCGCCTAATGCTCTCCATGCTCACCGAGGAGCCCGACGCGTACCTGGCGCAGCTGCAGGCGGCTAAGCTTAACGACGACGTTGAGGTGGCGCATTATGCCGCGACGGCGGTGGCGCAGATCTCCAAGGAGTCCGACCTTAAACTGCAGCAGCTGGAGCGTGCCTTTAAGACGGACCCGAGCGCGCAAAACCTCAACGAATACTGCGATTTTCTTGGTGAATATTTGGGCTCGGGCTTGGCTGAGGGGCGCGTTGCTCAGATTCAGCGCCAACAATACGCGCGCCTGCTTGCGCGTCGCTGCGAGCGCGAGGATACCCTTGAGCTGCGCATTCGATACGCGAAGGCGCTGGCCGATGTCGGACAGATCGACGAGGCGCAGGCCGTGACCGACCAGCTGGTGCTCGACGTGCCCGACGAGCAGGAGGTTTGGATGCTTTGCCTGCGCCTGGCCGTGATGCGCCGCGACGGTGAAGAGGTCCACCGTGTGATCGATGCGATTGACAAGCAACATGTGTATTTGAGCGCCGACAACCGCGAAAAGTTGGCGTTTTGGCGCGACGGGGAGGAGGCCCGATGAGCGTGGTGCAACATATCCGCGACCGTGCAGGCCGCTTTCGCTGGATGGGACTGCTTGTAGTGTGGGCTGTTTTTATTGCTATGGCCGCCGTGCTGCTGGTGGAGCGTGCCGGCGTGCAGTACAGTGCGGGTCAGCATAAGCTGGGGATGCTTGCCGCCAACGATGCGGTGCCGGCCTCCTCGGCAATCTTTGGCCAAAAGCCCACGTGCCTGGTCATTACCGATTCCGATCAAGCTGGCGTCGAGGACGTAAAGGAGCAGTTCGACCAGATTTTGCTCGACATGAAGATCGCGCACCGCGACGTTGACCTTGCCCTGGATGGCGCGGATGCCATTCCCTCGCTGACCTCCTTCGATCGCGTGATTTTGCTCATGCCGTCGCTCGATGGGCTCAGTACGCACCTGAGCGACATTATGAGTTGGGTGAGTGCCGGCGGTTCGCTTATGCTCGCCATGCCGCCGGATAACTCGAGCTATTTGCAAGTGATTGCCTCCAAGCTTGGCATTGAATTGGCCGGATATGACTATGTAAAAGCCGAAAGCATTGTGCCGAGCGAGGACTTTATGCTGGGCGGGGGAGAGCGCTACGAGCTCTCGGACCCCTTTGATTCGTCGCTTTCGGTATCGCTGCGCGAGTCGGCGCGTGTGTGGGCTAAGACTGGCGATGCGGGCTCGCCGCTCATTTGGTCAAATGATTGCGGTAGCGGGCGCACCGTGGTGTGCAACATCGGTATCTACGACAAGGTCATGCGCGGTTTTTACGCCGCGGCGATCAGCTTGCTGGGCGATGCCACGGCCTATCCGGTCATCAACAGCGCCGTTTTCTATCTGGATGACTTTCCCAGCCCCGTGCCCTCGGGCGACGGCACCTACATCAAGCGCGACTACGGCCTTTCCATCGCCGACTTTTATACCAAGGTCTGGTGGCCCGATCTGCAAAAGCTCGCGCAAAAGTACGGCATTCGCTATACCGGCGTGATGATCGAAAACTACGAGGACGCGGTCAACCAGACCGAGCCTGCTCGTCAAGCCGATACCACGCAGTTCCGCTACTTTGGCGGCATGCTGCTGCAGATGGGCGGAGAGCTGGGCTTTCATGGCTACAACCATCAGCCGCTGGCGCTCTGGGATACCGACTACGGCACGCTGTACGACTACAAGACGTGGAAGAACAAGGAGACGCTCGTCGCATCGCTCGACGAGCTTATCGCCTTTCAGGACGAGGTGCTGCCCAACGTGCACGGCTCGGTCTACGTGCCGCCGTCAAATATCCTTTCGGTACGCGCTCGCAAGATTATTGGCGAGGACGTGCCGCGCATTAAGACCGTTGCCAGTACGTATTTTGAGGACGGCACCGACCTGCCGTACGTGCAGGAGTTTGGCGTGGCGAGCGATGGCATCGTGGAGCAGCCGCGTATTGTCTCGGGCGGCATGGTCGACGATTCCTATATGCGCCTGGCTGCCGTGTCCGAGCTCAACATGCACTACGTGAGCACGAACTTTATGCACCCGGACGACCTGCTCGATCCCGATCGCGGCGCTACGGAGGGTTGGGAGGTCTACAAGGGCGGCCTGACCGACTACCTGGACTGGCTTACCAAGTCTGCGCCCGACCTGCGTCGCCAGACCGGCTCGGAATGCTCGGGCGCCATCCAGCGCTTTTCGTCCGTGACGGTGAGCGTGGATACAGACGCGGATGCCTGGACGCTCAGTCTGGGCAATTTCCACGACGAAGCGTGGCTCATGTTCCGCGCCAACGACGGCGAGCCGGGTGCGGTCACGGGTGGCGAGATTACGCATCTGACGGGCGACCTGTACCTGGTCAAAGCCACGGACAAGACGGTGACCATTGCGCGCAAGGAGGGTGGCGACAAATGAGAATCTGCTTGGTACTCGAGGGTTGCTACCCCTATGTGCACGGCGGTGTGTCCACCTGGATGCACGGCTATATCCAGGCCATGCCCGAGCACGAGTTTGTGCTGTGGGTGATTGGCGCGCATGCTGACGACCGCGGCAAGTTTGTCTACGAGCTGCCTGGTAACGTGGTCGAGGTACACGAGGTGTTTCTGGACGATGCCCTGCGTCTTTCGGGCGAGCAGGAAGAGGCAGACTATAACGACCGCGAGCGCGAGGCGCTGCGCCGCCTGGTGTCGCTCTCCAATCCGGATTGGGACGTGCTGTTCGATATTTTCCACCGCCGCCGCGTGCATCCGCTCTCGTTTTTGCAGAGCCGCGCCTTTATGGATATCTTTCGCGACGTGTGCCTAGCCGAGTACCCTTACACGCCCTTTGCCGACGCATTCCACACCATGCGCTCCATGCTGCTGCCCGTGCTCTACCTGCTGGGCAGCGAGGTGCCGGTGGCCGATGTGTACCATGCCATCTCGACCGGCTACGGCGGCCTGCTCGCCTGCCTGGGGTCAAGCGTTCACCATGCGCCGGTGCTGCTCACCGAGCACGGTATCTATACCCGTGAACGCGAGGAAGAGATCATTCGCGCCGACTGGGTGGTGCCGTCGTTTAAGGACCGCTGGATTCGCTTTTTCTACCTGCTTTCGGAGGAGATCTACCGTCGCGCCTTTCGCGTGACGAGCCTGTTTCACAACGCCCGCAAGACGCAGATCGATATGGGTTGCGATGCGGACAAATGCCTGGTTATTCCCAACGGCATCCAGTTCGACCGCTTTAAGGATATTCCCTTAAAGCCCGATGACGGCTGGGTGGACATTGGCGCGGTGGTGCGCCTGGCGCCCATCAAGGACGTCAAGACCATGATCTATGCCTTCTTTGAGCTGCACGAGCGCCTGCCCAAGGTGCGCCTGCATATCATGGGCTGCGTGGACGACGAGGAGTACGGTGCCGAGTGCCACGCGCTCGTCGATACCCTGGGCGTGCGCGACCTGATCTTTACCGGCCGCGTCAACGTGGTCGAGTACATGGAAAAGCTCGACTTTACCATTTTGACGAGTATCTCCGAGGGCCAGCCGCTCAGCGTGCTGGAGTCGCTTGGCGCGCGCCGCCCCTGTGTGACGACCGAGGTCGGCTGCTGTCGCGAGCTGCTCGAAGGTGCCCCGGGCGATGACTTTGGCGTGGCCGGTTTTGTGACGCCGCCCATGTATCGAAAAGGCCTGGCCGATGCCATGGAGCGCATGTGCGCAAGCCGTGCCCGTCGTATTGAGATGGGGGAGCGCGGCCAGCGTCGCGTGGCAACGTACTTTTTACACGAGCAGATGCTCGCTAACTATCGCGCACTGTACGACGAGACGGCGCGTGCGTTTGACCTGCCCAGAGAGGGGGAGTAGCCGGTGGCCGGAATCGGTTTTGAGCTCAAGCGCCTGTTTAGGCGCAAGGGCCTGTTTGCCACGATGCGCGCCTATGGCTACGCTGGCATTGTGTGCACGGGCCCCATGTTGCTGGGCGTGCTACTCCAGGTGGGTATCTTGGTGCTGTGCGGTCTGTGGGGCGTAGGGCGCGCCAACCAGGATCTGCTGGTGTGCATGGTGACCTATACGCTGCTGGCGTCGCTCACGCTCACGAGCTTTTTCTCCATGCCGGTCACGCGCTTTTTGGCGGACATGCTCTTTGCTGAGCGCGAAGAAGAGATTTTGCCCTCGTTTTGGGGTTCCAACGCCATCATGCTGGTTGCGGGCACAGTACTCTACGGCGTCTTTTTGCTGTTCTCGGGCGCCACGCTGCTGCAGGGGCTGCTGTGCCTGTGGCTGTTCAACATTATGATCGTCAACTGGAACGGCATGAGCTACCTCACGGCCATCAAGGATTACCGCGGTATCCTGTGCAGCTTTGCGGCTGCCATTTTCGTGGCGTGTCTGTGCGCCCTGGCCGCGCTGGCGCTGGGACTGCCGCCGGTCGAGGGCCTGTTGGCATCAATCGCCCTGGGCTACGGCGTCATGCTCGCCTGGGACGTGATGCTGCTGTACCGGTATTTTCCGCAGAGCGACCGCAGCCCCTGGCTCTTTTTGCAGTGGTTCGATCAGTTTATGCCGTTGGCGCTCACGGGCCTGTTTACCAACCTGGGGCTCTTTGCGCACCTGGTGATTATTTGGGCCGGTCCCATTGGCGTGCAGGTCAAGGGCTTGTTTTATGGTGCGCCCTACCACGATGTGCCGGCGCTCATCGCGTTTTTGACCATTCTGGTCACGACCGTCAATTTTGTGGTCTCGGTCGAGGTCAACTTCTATCCGCGCTACCGCGACTACTACAGCTTGTTTAACGACGGCGGCGTAGTGGGCGATATTGTGGTTGCCGAGGAGGAAATGCTCGCCACGCTCAACCGGGAGCTGTGGTTTTGCGCGCTCAAGCAGCTGTTTGTGACCGCGGCGGTTATCTCGCTCGAGACCACGGTGCTCTCGGCCCTGCCGCTGGGCTTTAACAGCCTTATGCACGGGTATTTTCGCACGCTGTGCGTGGGCTATGGCCTGTATGCCGTGGGCAATACGGTGATGCTCATCTTGCTGTACTTTACCGACTACAAGGGGGCCGTGCTGGCCTCGGGCCTGTTTGCCGGTGTGGCAGGGCTGGCAACCGCCGTGTCGTTGCTTTTTCCGCAGCAGTTTTACGGCTTTGGTTTTTTGTTGGGTGCGGCAGTGTTTTTTATCGTGGCGCTGCTCCGGCTAGATACCTATACCGCCAACTTACCGTATCGTATCCTGAGTCAACAGCCCATGGTGGCGACCGACAAGACGGGTCGCTTTACACAACTGGGCCGCTTGCTCGACCGTGCCGAGCAGCGCTATGAGGAAGGCCGCCATAAGGGTGAGCCGCATGGTGGGTTTGAGCGCACGGTGGTCCGTATGTATCGCAACCATTGGGGAGGTTCTGATGACCGATAGGATGATGTCTCGCCGTCGCCTGATTGAAGCGGCTGCCGGCGCGCTGCTGCTTTCGGGCTGCTCGGTACAGGAAGACTCCTCGACCAAAAAGGTCAAAAAGCAGGACAAGATTAAAAAGGCCGAGGCCTCGAATGAGGCCAAGCACCTGCGCGACAAGGACGAGCTCTACGAGGTCTACGATGACTCGGGCATTGTGACCATGTACCTGACGGTTTCGCGCGGCAACAGCTCCGAGAACACCGATCATAGCTGGGCCGAGATCAATACGTACTCGGTTTATGACTATGCCGACATGGGCGTGGCACGCTATCAGGTTATGGGCCTGCTGCAGGCTGGCGACGAAGACGGCCCGGTGGCCGGCGAGGTGGGCTATGGCGAGGAAGCGCCAAATGCCACCGTGCAGGTGCGCGGCCAGACGTCGAGCTCCTACACGCAAAAGAATTACAAGGTGGAGCTCAAAAAGGGCAAGGGTACCTGGCGCCAGCAGCGTGCGATTGCGCTCAACAAGCACTTGGGCGAGGGCGTGCGCTTTCGCAACAAGATGGCCTACGACCTTATCCGCGGTATTCCCCAGATGATGGGCCTGCGCACGCAGTTTGTGCACCTATGGGTGTGCGACCAGACCGAAAAGTCCAACGATACCTTTGAGGACTATGGGCTGTTTACGCAAGTGGAGCAGCTTAACAAGACGGCGCTTAAGGCGCACGGCTTGGATAAGAACGGACATCTGTACAAGGTGAACAACTTCGATTTCCATCGCTACGAGGACACCATTAAGCTTGCCGACGATCCCGACTACAACCAGGCCAACTTTGAGGGCATGCTCGAGATCAAGGGCGATTCGGACCACACCAAGCTCATCGAGATGCTCGATGCGCTCAACGACGAATCGCAAAAGATCGATGACGTGCTCGACACCTACTTTGATACCGAGAATCTGGTCTATTGGCTGGCGTTTCAGATCCTGACGGGCAACTGCGATACGCAGAACCGTAACTGCTATCTGTACAGCCCGCTCAACTCAAATACCTGGTACTTTTTGGATTGGGATAACGACGGCATGTTGCGTAAGCTTGAGCTGAGCCTGAAGGGGTTCTCGGACTATGCGAGCTGGGAGCGCGGCGTGAGCAACTACTGGGGCAACGTGCTGTTCAACCGCGCGTTGCGCAGCAAGTCGTTCCGCAGCGAACTCGACCGTGCCGTCAAGGACTTGCGCTCGTATTTGTCCGAGGAACGTCTGGCCAAGATGATCAAGCACTATCGCGAGGTTACCGAATCCCTGGTCTTTGCTTCGCCCGATATCGACAATCTGCCTGTCACCAAGGATCAATATGAGCAGATTGCCGCGGCGATTCCCTCCGAGATCGAGGAGAACTACAAGAGCTATTGCGAGAGCTATAAAAAGCCCATGCCGTTCTACATTGGTGTGCCGCAGATCGATAACGGTAAGCTGCGCTTGAACTGGGATGCCGCGTACGACTTTGAGGCGTGCGATATTCGCTATACCGTCGAGCTTGCGCGCGACTATGCCATAAGCGACGTGCTTTTTAAGGGCGAGGACGTGCTGCTTCCCGAGGTGACCTGCGATGCGCCCGATACCGGCCAGTATTTTGTGCGCGTGCGTGCTATCAACTCCGACGACTATACGCAAGATGCGTTTGACTACTATGTGACCGACGGCGGCAAACAGTACGGCATGAAGTGTTTTTACGTGCAGGACGGCGGTAAAGTCGTGGAGGACACGTATGAGGAGGGCTAGCGCGCTGCTTGAGCGCTTGGCGGCTCCTCCCGCGCATGCCACACGGGAGCGTTACCGCCACGAGCTCAAATATCTCATTAACGAGGGCGAGCACTCCGCGCTTGCCTGCCGCATGGCGCCGGTGTTTAAGCTGGACAAGCATGCGCAAGCGGGCGGTTACACCATTCGCAGCCTGTACTTTGACGACTACTGCAACTCGGCCTACGAGGAAAAAGACGCCGGTATTCTCATGCGCAAAAAGTATCGCGTGCGCATCTATAACGGCGGCGACAAGGTGATTAAGCTCGAGCGCAAAAAGAAGTACGGTAGCTGGATCTACAAGGAGGACGCGCCGCTCACGCGTGGCGAGTTTGAGCAGATTCTGGCCGGCGACTACGACTTTTTGCTGAGGAGCCCCTATCCGCTCTGCCGCGAGTTCTACATCGAGTGCATCTGCAACATGATGCGACCGCGGACCATCGTGGATTACGAGCGCGAGCCATGGGTGATGGATGAGGGCACCGTGCGCATCACGTTTGACATGAACGTGCGCGCCGCGGTGGGAAGCTTCGATATCTTTGATGCGACCTTGCCTGCGCTGCCCGTGCTGGAGCCCGGCAAGCTGGTGATGGAGGTCAAGTTTACCGAGTTTTGCCCACAGCTGGTGCGCGATATGGTGCCGTCGGGCGCGGCCGAGCTCACGGCGGTCTCCAAGTACTGCCTGTGTTACGAAAAGACCGCCTACCTGCGCGGATTTAATTACTGGGAATCGGATTTTGAGAACCGAGGGGATATTTAGGCCATGAGCACCAGGGACTTTTTTAAGAACTCCGTTTTGGAGGCGTTTGGCCAGGTCGACCCTGCCAAGATCGGCCTGTCGCTGCTCGTGGCGCTCGCCATGGGCATCCTGATCTATTACGTGTACAAGCGCTTTTTTACCGGCGTGGTGTATTCGCGCAGCTTTGCTGTGACGCTTGTGGGCATGTGCGTGCTTACCTGCATGGTCACGCTCGCGATCTCGACCAACGTGGTCATCTCGCTCGGTATGGTCGGTGCCCTGTCAATCGTCCGCTATCGTACGGCGGTCAAGGACCCGCTCGACCTGCTGTATCTGTTTTGGGCCATTACCACGGGTATTACGGCCGGAGCCGGCATGTATGCGCTCGTGGGGCTCACGGCAGTGGTGATCGTGGTGATGATTGCCGGCTTTGCGAGCCACCAGGACAAGTCGCGCGTGTACATGATGGTCATCCACTACACGGGCCAGTCCACCGGCGACGATATCGTGCGCGCGTTTGGGCGTACCAAGTTCACCGTCAAGTCCAAGACCATGCGCGGCGACAAGGTCGAGATGGCCGTCGAGGTGTTCTCGGACGGCGTTGACATGCCCTATGCGGACGCCATTCGCGCGCTCGATGGCGTTGAAGACCTCACGCTCATCCAGTACAACGGCGAGTATCATGGATAGTTGGGTATCATGGTGCTTGTGAATTCGTTGTCAGGGGTGCTTTTTGGTACGTATGAAAGATGTGGCCGAGCTGGCGGGCGTTTCGAGTGCCGCGGTCTCGCGCTACCTCAATGGTGGATATATCTCGGCGGACAAGGCCGATCGCATTAAGCAGGCAATCGAGCTGACCGGATACGTGCGATCCAGCCAGGCTCGCGCGCTGCGCACCGGTTCCACCAAGCTCATCGGCGTCATCGTACCTAAGATTAACTCGGAATCCGTAAGCCGCATTACCGCCGGTATTGGCCAGGTGCTCGGTCGCCGTGGCTACCAGATGTTGCTTGCCAATA
Source organism: uncultured Collinsella sp. (assembly GCA_905211535.1). Classification (GTDB taxonomy): domain Bacteria; phylum Actinomycetota; class Coriobacteriia; order Coriobacteriales; family Coriobacteriaceae; genus Collinsella. The sequence goes on from CAJMAZ010000006.1 coordinate 55,211, forward strand.
CCGACAATGCGGCCGATCGCGAGCTCGAGTACCTCGATTTATTCCAAAACCACCCGGTTGATGGCATTGTGCTGGTGGCAACCACGATCACCGACGAGCACCGTCGCGCGATTGAGTCGTGCCGCGTGCCCATTGTGCTGATCGGCCAACATGTCGAGGGCGCGGCGTGTGTCTATCACGACGATTACGAGGCCGCCTTTGAGCTGGGTCAGGCGCTCGCGAAGCGTGTTGAGGGCAAAATCGCCTACATCGGCGTTACCGAAGAGGACCGCGCGGCCGGTTACGACCGTCGTCGCGGTTTTGAGGCTGGCATGGGCGCCGTGGGCGTGGCGCTTGATCCGAGCCTGATTCGCCAGGGGTCCTTTACGCTTGACTCGGGCTATCGCGCTGCGCGCGAGCTGCTTGCCGATGCCCCCGATGTTTCGTTTATCGCGTGCGCGACCGATACTATGGCGGCCGGTGCCCTGCGCGCATTTGACGAGGTGCGCGGTATGGGCGAGGGCGTGCGTCGCGTGAGCGGTTTTGGCGACAACGCATTTTTGCGCGCGCTGACGGGCGGCATTCCCACCGTGCATTACGGCTACCTGACCAGCGGCGTCGAGGCGACCAATATGTTGCTCAACACGCTCGATGGTGTGGAGGGGGAGAACGGCCTAAAGACGCTCAAACTTGGGCATCAACTCATGAATGTCTAGGCCTTGGACGCGTCTGCCGGCCTCTGATTCCCTGCTTTTGCCTCAAAACTACCATTCGCCGGCTTTTTCCTACCGTTCACCTAATATGAAAACGATTGCAGCTATATAAAACTGAAAACGATTACAGTGTAAGTGTCAAAGATGGCCGGGTGCAAATTCGCCCGTTGGAGGAAAGGGAAGTCATGGACTACCGCAAATCAGCCCAAGAGGTGCTCGACAACATTGGTGGCGCCGGCAACGTTGTTTCGGCCGCACACTGCGCCACGCGTCTGCGCCTGGTGATTGCCGATAACGCCAAGGTCGACAAGGAGACCCTCGAGAATATCGACGGCGCTAAGGGCGTCTTTGAGGCCCAGGGCCAGCTCCAGATTATTTTTGGCACTGGCACCGTCAATAAGGTCTACGACGAGTTCATTGCGCTCAGCGGCGTCGAGGCTGCCACCAAGGCCGAGGTCAAGGAGGCCGCGGCGCAGCAGCAGAACATCTTTATGCGTGCCATTAAGGTGCTCGGCGACGTCTTTGTCCCCATCATCCCCGCCATCGTGGCTTCGGGCCTGCTGCTGGGCATTATGAGTGCCCTCAACTTTATGGCCTCCAACGGCTTTATCGCGCTCGACACCAATAACTTTATCTATAAGATCGCCGATCTGGTCTCGGGAACGTCCTTTGGCATTCTGCAGATCCTTATCGGCTACTCCGCGGCTAAGGCCTTTGGCGCCAACCCGTACCTGGGTGCTGTCGTCGGCGGTGCGTTTATCAACTCCTCGCTGCAGAGCGCCTACACGGTTGCCTCCGAGGGCGTGCAGACCATGGTCACCGTCATTCCCGGTGTGTACAGCTTTGAGTGGGTCGGCTATCAGGGCCACGTGATCCCCATCGTTATCGCCTGCGCCATTCTGGCCTTCCTCGAGAAGCGCCTGCACAAGATCGTTCCCGAGATGTTCGACCTCTTTGTGACCCCGCTCGTCTCGGTGTTTGTGACCGTACTCGTGACGCTCGTTGCCGTCGGCCCCATCTTCGTGTGGGCCGAGAACGCCATCCTCGGTCTGATCCAGGCCCTGCTGACCCTGCCCTTCGGCATCGGTTCCTTTATCGTCGGCCTGTTCTATGCCCCCACGGTCGTTACCGGTATCCACCAGATGTACACCGCCATCGACCTGGGCCAGCTCGCCCAGTACGGCGTGACCTACTGGCTGCCCATCGCCAGCGCCGCCAACATCGCCCAGGGTGGCGCCGCGCTCGACGTTGCCTTTAAGACCCGCGATGCCAAGATCAAGGGCCTGGCGCTTCCTTCGGCTCTGTCCGCCTTCATGGGTATTACCGAGCCTGCCATCTTCGGCGTGAACCTGCGTTTCTTTAAGCCCTTCATCGCCGGCTGCATCGGCGGCGGTTGCGGTGCCCTGGTCTGCGCGCTCACCTCGCTTGCCGCTTCCGGCACCGGCGTTACCGGCATCTTCGGTATCCTGCTGTGCCTGTCCCAGCCCGTACAGTACGCGATCATGTTTGCGGTCGCCGCGCTGGTTTCCTTTGGCGTCTCGTTTGTCCTGTACAAGGACGAGCCCAAGGCTTCCGAGCAGGCCTAAGAGCTTTTGATTGAGGGAATGCCCGCGGGCTGTATGCTCGCGGGCATTCCCCGTATCCGGTGCCGATCTCTGGTGCCTTGTTACTTTCGATCCGTTAGGACTTTTATATGTCTAATGCACTTGGTCGCGACCTTGCAAAATTGGTTGCCGCTGTTGACGCTGCCGCCTCTGAGTGCGGTCATGGCTCGTATGGCCAGCGCTTCCATATTATGCCGCCGGCGGGCTGGCTCAACGACCCCAACGGTCTTTGCCAGGCGGGCGGCGTGTTCCATGCCTATTTTCAGTATGCGCCGTTTGATGTAGAGGGTGGCGTTAAGGCTTGGGGCCATGCGACGAGTCGCGATCTTATGACGTGGGACTACGTTGGCGCCCCGCTGCTGCCCGACGAGCCGTTCGATTGCCACGGTGTGTATTCGGGCTCTGCGCTTGTCGAGGATGGCCGCATTCGCGTGCTTTATACGGGCAACGTTAAGCTTTCCGATGCAGACGGCACGTACGACTACGTCAATACCGGCCGCCGCGCCGATACCGTTTATGTCGAGAGCGTTGATGGTCTTGCCGGTCGGGAGTTTAGCCAAAAGCGCGTGGTGCTGGCTTGCGAGGATTATCCCGAGGATTTGACCTGCCATGTGCGTGACCCCAAGGTGTTGCGCGATGATGATGGGCGTTATCACATGGTGCTGGGCGCGCGTCGTCGCGTGGATGGTCCGCATGTCGAGAGCCGTTTTTGTGCGATGCACGGCGAGGGTGCCGGGCGCGATGTAGGCGAGATCCTGGTGTATGGCTCGGCCGATATGCTGAGCTGGGAGCTCGAGAGCCGTGTGTCTACGCCCGAACGTTTTGGCTTTATGTGGGAGTGCCCGGGGTATCTGGAGCTTGAGGCCGATGACGGTGTGCCGGCGAAGTTCCTTTCCTTCTCGCCCCAGGGTCTTGAGGGCGGTCGTTGGGACCGCGGCAACGTATACGCTGCTGGCTACATGCCTGTAACAGGCGACATTACCGGTGGTGACGGTGCCTATGAGCTGGGCGAGTTCCGCCTGTGGGACGCCGGTTTTGACTTCTATGCGCCGCAGGAGTTCACGGCCGAGGACGGTCGCCACATTCTGATCGGCTGGATGGGCATGCCCGATGAGCCGACCTATGGCAACGCACCCACCGTGGCGTGCGGCTGGCAGCACTGCATGACGGTGCCGCGTGAGCTTACAGCCGGTGACGGCGGCGTGTTGCTGCAGCAGCCGGCGCGCGAGATTGAGCACCATTACTCTTCGGTGCGTGTGGGGGAGGGCTCGTTGGAGGTTGCCGGCGATACCTGCTTTGACGTTGTTGTCGACGGTGTCGACGGCGCGTTTACCGCAACCGTTGATGGTGAGCTTAGGCTGGCGTATGTGCCCGTCGAGGGCGAACTGCCCTCGCGCTTTGAGATGCGATTTACCGATGAGAGTCGCGCTTCTGCCGGCTGCGGTCGCACCGTGCGTTGGGAGCCCGTCGACGAGGTTCGAAACGTGCGCATTGTTGGCGATGTCTCGTCGGTCGAGGTGTTTGTGAATGACGGCGCGCTCGTGTTCTCGACGCGTATCTATCCCGAGGCCTATGGCGTGACCGTTGACGCTCCGGGCGCGAACGTAAACTACCATACGCTCAGCATTTAGGCGAGTCGTCGCATATCGGCGCTATACTGCACCCGTTGCCCACGATGCGGGGAACACCCGCATCGTGGGTTTTTGCTTATGAAGGGACGGTGCCGTGTGGATGTACATCAGCTAGAAGAGGCCTGGGCTGTAAGGGCCGGCGCGCGTGAGGCGCGTCTTGTTGCGGCCCCGCATGTGCCAGCGGCGTTGTCGCAGCTGGGGATTGTGCGTCCCGGTGACCGCCTGGTGGCCTTTGCGGACGACTTTGCCGATGCGTTTACGCGCGGCTTTGATGGCTGCGACGTTGTGCTGGTGGGGGATCCGTGCGCCGAGGCGTTTGTCGCCGCGTCCGAGAACTTTGATGCTTCGTTTGATGCTGAGGAGCCGCACCTGTGGTGGTTTGTCAACTCCATCGGCGGGTTTGGTCTGCGCGTGCCCGATCTGCGTGCGCTGGGTCGGGCAGCGCGTGAGGCCCATGCGTTGCTGGTTGTGGACACCACCGTGGCGTCGGCTTTTGGCTGCGATCCGCTGCGGCTGGGCGCTGCGCTGTCGTTCGAAGCACTTGACCGCGTATGCGCCGGTGTGGCTCCGCGCAAGTTGGTTGCCGTATCGGTGGCGCGCTCGCAGCTCAAGCGCCATCGTCTGGATGCCGCGGCCGAGTGCGCGCATGCCCTGCTCGAGGGGTGCGGAATGGCCGCACTCGATCTGTCCGCCGATGAGGCCGAGGTTCTAAAGCGTGCGCTCGACACGTTCGATGCCCGCATGCAGGCTCACTTCGACCGCGCCCGTGCGCTGGCCGAGTACTTGGCTGCGAATGAGATGGTGCGTGACGTGCGCTATCCCGGTCTGAGCTCGCATCCCGACCATGCGGTTGCAACAGGAATCCTCGAGCACGGCTTTGGTCCGGCAGTCGAGTTTGACCTTATCGGCCGCACGGCGGGCGAGTTATTCGATGCCTTGCCGGGGGAGTTTCGCACATCGCCCGCTGGCGGCGCAACGACGCGCCTTTCGGCCCCTCGCGGCAAGCAAGGGAGCGCCATCCGTCTCTTCGCCGGTATCGACGACCCCTTGATCGTGGCCGCCACCCTCGATAACGCTCTCCGAAAATGATCCCTTGGGGACGGAGGAAAACGGATCATTCGAGGGGTCGTTCTGACTGAGTGATCCGTTTTCCTCCGTCCCCAAGGGATCATTTGTTGATACTTGCGATGAGGGCGTTGGCTTTTGAGGCGATGACTTCATTGATGTCGGCCTGCAGCTCCTCGTAGACTTCGATGGCACGCTCGCCGGCGGGGGTGAGCGTGGATCCGCGGGCGCCGTCTCGCTCGATGAGTTTGCAGCCCAGCTGACCTTCGGCCTCGTTCACGATGCGCCAGGCCTTGGAATACGCCATGCCCATGCTCTTGGCAGCACGGTTGAGCGAGTGCTCGCGGGCAATCCCCTGCAGCAGCAAGACGCAGCCGTGGCCGAACACGCCCGGCAAATCCTTGTCGCACGCTTGAATGACCAACTTTGCCGTCGTCTTGTACTCCATACGCTCCACGTCTCCCCGCTAAAGTGTTTGCTGGGCAAACGCAAAGCCTGCGTCAAACCCTCGTGTGCTCTTCTTAAATCATGCATTGTAGCAGTCAAAGTGCGTTAAGATACTTCCCCAGTATTGGGCGCCCAAGGTTGGGCTGGGTCCTACGAGGCCTGCAGCCGACCGGTCGCATGGAAAAAGGAGAAACATGGCTACGTTCTTTCCCGGTGAGTCCCACACGTTTTCGGAGTATCTGCTGGTCCCTGGTTACTCGTCCTCGCAGTGCATCCCCAACAACGTCTCTCTTAAGACGCCGCTGACCCGCTTTAAGCGCGGTGAGAAGCCGGCAATCACCCTGAACATCCCCATGGTTTCCGCCATCATGCAGTCCGTCTCGGGCGTCGACATGGGTGTCGCGCTCGCTACCGAGGGTGGCCTGTCCTTCATTTACGGTTCCCAGAGCGCCGAGTCCGAGGCCGCTATGGTCAAGGCCGTCAAGGATCACAAGGCCGGCTTCGTTCAGTCCGATTCCACGCTGACCCCCGACATGACCATGGAGCAGGTCATCGAGCTCAAGGAGAAGACCGGTCACTCCACTATGCCGGTTACCGACGACGGCACCCCCAAGGGCAAGCTCCTGGGTATCGTCACCAGCCGTGACTATCGCCCCAGTCGCGATGACCACCTGACGAAGGTCTCCGAGTTCATGACCCCGCGTGAGCAGCTCATCGTGGGCGACAAGAACATCAGCCTCAAGGTTGCCAACGACGTCATCTGGGACAACAAGCTCAACGCCCTGCCCATCGTCGACGATAACGATCACCTCATGGGCATCGTCTTCCGCAAGGACTACGACAGCCACAAGACCAACCCCAACGAGCTGCTCGATAACGACAAGCGCTACATGGTCGGTGCCGGTATCAACACCCGCGACTATGCCGAGCGCGTGCCGCTGCTCATCGAGGCCGGCGCCGATGTCCTGTGCATCGACTCTTCCGAGGGCTTCAGCGAGTGGCAGAAGCGCACCATCGAGTGGATCCGCGCCAACTACGGCGAGGACGTCAAGGTCGGTGCCGGTAACGTCGTCGACGCCGAGGGCTTCCGCTTTTTGGCCGACTGCGGTGCCGATTTCATCAAGGTCGGTATCGGCGGCGGCTCCATCTGCATCACCCGCGAGACCAAGGGTATCGGTCGTGGCCAGGCCACCGCGCTGATCGACGTCTGCCGCGCCCGTGACGAGTACTACGAGGAGACCGGTGTTTACGTGCCCGTGTGCTCCGACGGCGGTATCGTCTACGACTACCACATGACGCTCGCCCTGGCCATGGGTGCAGACTTTATGATGCTGGGCCGTTACTTCGCCCGCTTCGACGAGAGCCCGACCGAGCGCGTCAACGTCAACGGCCAGTACATGAAGGAGTACTGGGGCGAGGGTTCCGCGCGTGCCCGCAACTGGCAGCGCTACGACCTAGGCGGCGCCGCGAAGCTCAGCTTCGTCGAGGGCGTCGACTCCTACGTTCCCTACGCCGGCTCCCTCAAGGACGGTGTGGGCGGCACGCTCTACAAGGTCAAGTCCACGATGTGCAACTGCGGTGCCCTCTCGATCCCCGAGCTCCAGGAAAAGGCACGCCTGACCCTGGTGAGTTCCACCTCCATCGTCGAAGGCGGCGCCCACGACGTAGTCGTGAAAGATTCCCAGCAGAGCGTCAGCTACCGCTAAGCGGCTTTCCCAAGCACCGCACCTTGCCGTTCAAACCGTCGCTCGCGTACCAAAGTACGCGTCGCTCCTCTTTCACGGCAATCTGCGGCACTTGGAAAACCCGACCATGCTTGGGTTGGTAACAATTAGCGGTTGATTCACAACCACGTTATTTAGATAAAGTGAGATGCCCGCAAGTCGCAGGCATCTCGCTTGTCGTATTTGCTATCATCATGCGAGTCAACCTTAGGGTCGGGCGG
>CAJMAZ010000007.1:0-61365 GCA_905211535.1 uncultured Collinsella sp.
TCACGAGCGGGGGCTCCTGTCGTTTCCGTGCCCCTGGATTGGGTCATAGTGTCTGTCTTTCGACTATTCGGCCCCCTTCCCGCCGCAATTCCTAAAGGGATGCCGGCGCGCCTTGAGTTGGGGTGCGCCGGCATGATGACTTTGCTACGGCTGGTTGTGCCTTGGTTGTTCGATAGCCCCTGCCTGCCCGATCTTGTCAGGCTGGTATTTGTTGGCGCTGGACGTTTGCCCGGATAAAACCTGCCAAAATAAACCTGTCCCTATTTGGCAGGTTGGTAGCGGGGGCAGTAGCTGATGGCGATGGCGTCGACGCCTACGTGGGTGGCAATGGTGCAGCCGATGGGGCCGGTGCCGGCGTCTACGTAGTCTTGGCCCGCGAGCGCTTGGTTGACGAGCTCCTGCTCCTCGGCGGCGCCGGTCGTGAGCACGCGCACGCTGGAGCCCGGGTGCTCGGCCAAAAATGCGAGGCAATCGGCCATGGTGTTGGCAACGATGCGCTTGGCGCCGCGGCCCTTTTTGATGGCCTTGATCTCGCCCGATTTCCACTCCGGCGAAACGGCCAGGCGAATGTTGAGCATCTGCGTGAGCTGGCCGGCGAGCTTGGGCGCGCGGCCGTTCTTAACGAGGTTCTCGAGCGTGCGGGGAATCAGCAGCAGGTGGGCGTCGGGTAGCGTCGCGCGGATCTGCGCCTCGGTCTCGTCCAGGCTGCGGCCGTCCTCGCGCATGGCCAGCGCGTACTCCACCAGCAGGCCCTCGGCGCCCGAGCCGGTGCGCGAGTCGATGCAACGCACGTCGAGCTCGTGCGTTTCGGCCGTCAGACTGGCGTTGGCATAGCAGGCGGACCACTCGCTACACAGCGAGATGAAGATGGCGCTATCGTGGCCGTCGGCGAGCACGCGGTCAAAGAGCGCCTTGAACTCGCCGGCGCTCGGCTGCGAGGTGTGCGGCAGCTGCTCGGAGCCGGCCATGCGCGCGACGTACTCCTGGGCGGTAATCTGCACTTGGTCGAGCAGGTCCTCGCCCTCGATAATCACATGCAGCGGAATCACGTAAATGCCGAGCTCTTGGGCGCGGGCGGGGGAGATGTCCGACGTGGAGTCGGTTATGATGGCAAAAGACATAATTGCACCTTTCGTTGGGGCGCTTGCGCGCCGCCTTCTGAGAGCAAAGTGCGACAAGTATAGTAGAGTCGTTCCACATTACTAGGTTTAATTGTTGAATAGTCAACAGTTTGAAGTGTCGGTGTGGAAATCGTCAACTGGGGAAGAGGAATGCCGATGGAGGCGTTGGAGATAGGCAAACGGCCGGTCGTGTTGTTCGATTTTGACGGCACGGTGGCCGATACGGGTCGGGCGGTGATGACCTCGACGCGCAAGACGTTGACCGCGCGCGGGTTTTCGGAGGCGCAGATGGGTGACCTGCGCCGCATGATCGGGCCTCCGCTGTGGAAGAGCTTCCACGACTTTTACGGCTTTACGCGCGAGGAGTCGCTTGTGGTGGCCGACGAGTACCGTGCCTTTTTTGATGAGCTGGGACCGGAGGAGTATCCCGTGTTCGACGGGATCCCCGAGCTGCTGGATGGGTTGGTCGCCCAGGGCAAGCGCTTGGCCGTGGCGACGTCGCGCATGGAGGCGAAGTGTATCGACATGGTGGGAGAGCTGGGACTTTCTCAGTTTGAGGCGGTGGTTGGCATGAATCCGCCGCAGGGGCGCGAGACCAAGGCCGATTCGGTCCGCGATGCCCTGGCGGCGCTCGGCGCGACGGCGGGCGATGCCGTGATGATCGGCGATCGCTTTAACGATGTGGAGGGCGCGCACGCAATGGGCATACCGTGCATCGGCATCTATTCGGGTGCGGCGGCGCCGGGCGAGCACGAGGCGGCGGGTGCCGATGCAGTGGTGCACTCGGTGGCCGAGCTTGCTAAACTTTTCGCTATCTAATAGACGTAATGTGAGGGGCGGGCGTACCCGTCGCTCATTGGTAAGGAGGCCGTCCATGAATCAGGTGGAGCAGAACGTTACCGAGTATGTCGACGAGGTCTGGGAAGATGTCGTCGCCGATATCGAGCAGCTGGTGAGCTATCCGTCCGTCGCGGTTTCTGCCAATGCGGAGCCCGGCGCGCCGTTTGGCCGTCCGGTTCGTGACGCGCTCGATTGCGCGCTCGGCATTGCGCAAAAGCTCGGCTACCAGACGGGCGACGACGAGGGCTTTGTGGGCATCGCCGATATCCCGGGTCGCGGCGACAAGCAGCTCGCGACCATCTGCCACGTGGACGTGGTGCCCGCCGGCCCCGGCTGGAACACCGACCCGTTTGCGATGGAGCGTCGCGAGGGCTGGCTGCTCGGCCGTGGCGTGATCGACGACAAGGGTCCGGCCGTGCTGTCGCTCTACGCCGGCGCCTACCTGCTCAAGCACGGCATTGTGCCGCGCTATACCTTCCGCGCGCTGCTGGGCTGCGATGAGGAAGTGAGCATGTCCGACGTTCACCATTATCTGGAGAACTACGCGAATCCCGACTTTCTGTTTACGCCCGATGCCGAGTTCCCGGTCTGCAATGCCGAGAAGGGCCAGTTTGGGGCGACGTTCGTGAGCCCCAAGATCGACGGCGGGCGCATTGTGTCCTGGAGCGGCGCCGAGGCGAGCAATGCCATTCCGTCGCAGTCCATCTGCGAGCTCGCGATTGCCGCCGATGAGCTGCCGGCGCCGGTCGAGAACGCCGACCGCCTGGAGATCACGACGCTCGATAACGGGCATGCGCAGATTTTCGCCCACGGTATTGGCGGCCACGCTTCGATGCCTGAGGGCACCATCAACGCCGTCGGCCTGATCGTGTCGTATCTGCGCGAGGCCGAGGACGCGTTTGGTGCACGCGATGAGCGCCTGCTGACGCCTGCCGAGCACGAGTTCGTCAAGTTCCTGGCCTTTGTGCATGCGGATGCCTATGGCCGCGGCCTGGGTATCGATGCGACGAGTCCGGCGTTTGGCCCGCTTACCTGCAACGCTGGCGTCATCCGCGTGGCGGATGGCCATATTGAGCAGGTCATCGACGTGCGCTTCCCCGATAGCACCAGTGCCGATACCATCCGCGAGCAGCTCGACCCGCTCGTGGGCCGTTTTGGCGTGACGTGCCAGCTGGGTCGCGCTAAGGTGCCGTTCTCGGTGTCTGCCGACGATCCGGCCGTGAAGGCGCTTATTGATACCTATAACGAGTTTACGGGTAAGCATGCTGAGCCCTTTGCCATGGGCGGCGGCACGTACGCGCGCAATTTTGCCCGCGCCGTGTCGTTTGGCCCTGAGGAGACCGGCCTTGAGCTGCCCGCATGGGGCGGCCAGATGCACGGCCCCAACGAGTGCGCCAACGAGGAACAGCTCAAGCAAGCGCTCAAGATCTATATCGTTGCGATCCTCCGTTTGAATGAATTAGAGCTTTAAGGTTTCGCGGTTTCCCAATCTAAGTTGCGGTGGAATAGTTCCTAGAATGGGTCATTTGATGGCCAAGCAGGAACTATTTCACCGCAACTTTGTTTTTATTGGTGTAAAAGGCGCGCCATGCTTGGTGGCGGGTTTGTTATTCGTTTGTAAAGGCCGTGCTGCGCTTGCGGTAAAGGTCTATCAATAGCCCGTAAGAAACCGCAGTTGGCGCGGGCACTGCCCGATCGAGGCCGTATCTTTCCAAACAGCAAAGCGGGCAGGGTGCCCGCGAATCGCATGTATGAAAGGAAGATCATGCTCGATCAGGCTTATTCTCGTCGTCAGTTCCTCGGCCTCGCTGGTGGTCTTGCCAGCATCGTCGGTCTCGGTCTCGTTGGGTGCGGCGGCTCCGGCGCATCCGATGCCGCCGACAAGGGTAGCGCCGCTGCTGCCGAGTCCGTCTCCGGCGAGGTGACCTACGACGGTGCCTCTTCGTTCCAGGCTCTCGTCGAGGCCGCTGCCGAGAAGTTCATGGACGCCAACCCCGATGTCTCCGTCTCCGGCTCGGGTAACGGTTCGGGCAAGGGCCTGACCGCTGTCGCCGCCGGCACCGTCACCATCGGCAACTCCGACGTCTTCGCCGAGACCAAGCTTGAGGCCGATCAGGTCAAGAACCTCGTCGACCACGAGGTCGCCGTCGTGGGCATGGGCCCCGTCGTCTCCAAGAACGTCAAGGTCGACGACCTGTCCCTTGAGCAGCTCAAGGGCATCTTCTCCGGCCAGATCACCAACTGGAAGGAGGTCGGCGGCGACGACGCCAAGATCGTCGTTCTCAACCGCAAGGCTGGCTCCGGTACCCGCGCTACCTTCGAGGCCGCCGTCTTTGGCGACGAGGCCGTCGACTTTAAGGGCGATGCCGAGCTCGACAAGTCCGGCGATGTCCAGACCCAGATGGCCAGCACCGACAACGCCATCTCCTACCTCGACTTCTCGCACTTCGACGACTCCAAGTTCAACGCCGTCAAGGTCGAGGGCGTCGAGCCCAAGAGCGCAAACGTCACCGACGACTCCTTCAAGATCTGGGCTACCGAGCACATGTACTGCTCCAAGGACGCCGACGAGGCCACCAAGGCCTTCCTGGAGTTCATGCTTTCCGACGACGTCCAGGGCAAGCTCGTCGAGGAGCAGGGCTTCATCCCCGTCTCTGCCATGAAGGTCGTCAAGGACGCCAGCGGCAAGGTCTCTGCTAAATAAGTAATCGCCCCGGAAAGGTTTGCAATGGCAAAACAGCTGCCAAAGCGCGACCTTGAGAACGTGGGCCTGGGCGTCACGGGCGCGTGCGTAGCGCTCGTGACGCTTGTCGTTGCCGCGCTCATCTTTATGGTCGCCCAAAAGGGCCTCTCGGCTTTTGTCAAGGACGGCGTCTCGGTCGTCGAGTTTTTCACCGGCACCAAGTGGGACCTGGCCAACACGGCCGAAAACGGCCTGCCTTATACCGGCGCCCTGCCCCTGATCGTCACCTCGTTTGCGGTCATGGTGCTCTCCACGCTCATCGCGCTGCCCATCGCCATCGGCTCTGCCATCTTTGCGGTCGAGATTAGCCCTAAGTTTGGCTCCAAGGTCTTTCAGCCGCTCATTGAGCTTTTGACCGGTATTCCCTCGGTCGTCTTTGGCCTGATTGGCTTTCACGTGGTCGTCGGCCTTATGAAGAGCGTTTTCCACGTGAGTACGGGTCTGGGCATCTTGCCCGGCGCCATAGTGCTGGCTGTCATGATCCTGCCGACCATGACCACGCTTTCGGTCGATGGCCTGCGCGCTGTGCCCGATAGCTACCGTCAGGGCTCGCTCGCGCTGGGCTACACCCGCTGGCAGACCATCTGGCACGTGGTGCTCAAGTCCGCCATGCCGTCGCTCATGACCGCGGTTATCTTGGGCATGACCCGCGCCTTTGGCGAGACGCTCGCCGTGCGCATGGTCATCGGCGGCATCGAGGCCATGCCGACGTCGCTGCTGTCGCCGGCTTCGACCATCACCACCACGCTCACCACGTCCATGGCAGTCTATGCCGAGGGCTCGGCCCAAGACGATGTTCTGTGGGCGCTCGGCCTGCTGCTGATGGGCATGAGTCTCATCTTCATCCTGATCATCCACCTTATCGGCCGCAAGGGGGCGAAGGCTCGTGGCTAGCACGCGTATCCACATCGACGAGGCGAGGCTCGGGCGTGTCCAAAAGCAGGACCGCTTCGCCACGGGCGTGTTGACGGCGATCGTCGCCATCGTCATGCTCATCGTCGTCTCCATGGTGGCCTATATCCTGTTTGAGGGCATCTCGACGCTGTTCCAGCCGGGCTTTCTCACGGAGCCGTCGCGCGCCAACGGAACGCAGGGCGGCGTGCTCTACCAGCTGTTCGACTCGTTCTACCTGCTGCTGATCACCCTGATCATCTCGGTGCCCATCAGCCTGGGTGGCGCGGTCTTTTTGGTTGAGTACGCGCCGGACGGACTCATCCGCGACATCGCCTCCACCGCCATCGAGACGTTGTCCTCGCTGCCTTCCATCGTCGTCGGCATGTTCGGTTTTCTGGTGTTCTCGGTGCAGCTGGGCTGGAAGTACTCCATCATCTCCGGCGCCGTCGCGCTCACCATGTTCAACATCCCCATCCTGGTGCGCGTGATCCAGCAGGCGCTCGAGGACGTGCCGCAGGCCCAGCGCGATGCGTGCCTGGCCATGGGCCTCACTCGCTGGGAGGCCACGCTGCACATCCTGATCCCCGAGGCCATGCCTGCCATCGTGACGGGCATCGTGCTTTCGGCCGGTCGCGTGTTTGGCGAGGCCGCAGCACTGCTCTTCACCTCGGGCATGAGCTCGCCGGTTCGCCTGAACTTCTTGAGCTTTAACCTGTCGAGCCCTACCTGCGCCTGGAACGTGTTCCGCCCCGGCGAGTCGCTCGCCGTGCATATCTACAAGATCTATGGCGAGGGCAGCCTCGAGGCCCAGCAGATCGTCTGGGGTACCGCTGCACTGCTGATGATTTGCGTGCTGCTGTTTAACGTAATCGCCCGCATTGTGGGCAAGCAACTGGCAAGGAAGATGACGGCCGAATGAGCGAGATGAATGCAATGCCCGCAACCGAGGCAGCCACGTCCGAGACCCAGGACTTCCTATCGAGCGTGGGGGAGAGCGAGAAGCGCGTGCGCGTGAGCGGCAAGGCCGTGAGCGACGAGGTCGTGCTCTCCACCAAGGACGTCAACGTGTACTATGGCGACCACCATGCGCTGCACAATACGTCGCTCGACTTTCACAAGGGCGAGATCACGGCGCTCATCGGGCCTTCGGGCTGCGGTAAGTCGACCTTCTTGCGTAGCCTCAACCTCATGAATCGCGAGATTCGCGGCTGCCGCGTGGAGGGCGAGATCAACTATCGCGGGCGCAACGTGAACACCAGGACCGAGAACACGTACGAGCTGCGTCGCTCCATTGGCATGGTGTTCCAGCAGCCCAACCCGTTCCGCAAGTCCATTCGCGACAACATCACGTTTGCGCCTAAGCGCCACGGCATCACCGACCGCGACGAGCTTGATCGTATGGTCGAGGAAAGCCTGCGCGGTGCGGCGCTTTGGGACGAGGTCAAGGATAAGCTCGACAAGAGCGCCTACGCGCTTTCGGGCGGCCAGCAGCAGCGTCTGTGCATTGCGCGCACGCTGGCGCTCAACCCCGACGTGATCCTGTTTGACGAGCCCTGCTCGGCGCTCGACCCCATCTCGACGTTGGCGATCGAGGACCTTATGTCGTCGATTGTGGCCGAGCGCGCCATCGTCATCGTGACGCACAATATGGAGCAGGCGTCGCGCGTGTCCAACCGCACGGCGTTCTTCTACATGGGCGATATGGTCGAGTACGACGAGACCGACGAGATTTTCCAACGGCCCAAGGATAAGCGGCTGAATGATTACCTCACCGGCATGTTCTCCTAGTCCGGGACATGCTTGAGGCCCGCGGCGGCCACGGTTGCCGCGGGACTGATTGGAGAGGCGGGTCATCTCTTTTGCGAGATGGCCCGCCTTTTTGCTCTGCGACCGAAACGACCGCCACAAAGGGGACAGGCGTCTTCGTGGTGGTTTGGGGTGGGGCTCGCTGCTATCATGGACAACGTTGAATTTCTACGAAGGAGCAGGGCATATGGCGATTCTTTTGGGATGCGATTCCGTCAGCCTAGAGTTTCCCACCAAGCATATTTTCGATAGCGTGACGCTCGGCGTGGGCGAGGGCGACCGCATTGGTATTGTCGGTAAAAACGGCGACGGTAAGTCGACGCTGCTGAGCGTGCTCGCCGGCACGTTGGAGCCCGACGACGGCCGCGTGACGCACCGCCGCGACACGACGATCGGTCTGCTCGGCCAAAAGGACAACCTGGCCGATACCGACACCGTGCATCATGCCGTTGTGGGTGACACGCCCGAGTATGAGTGGGCGTCGAGCCCGCGTACGCGTCAGATCCTGGCCGGCCTTATTAGCGATGTGCCCTGGGAGGGCGCGGTGGGCGAGCTCTCGGGCGGTCAACGCCGTCGCGTGGACCTCGCGCGCCTGCTGATCGGCGACTATGACGTGCTTATGCTCGACGAGCCCACCAACCACTTGGACATGCGCACCATCAATTGGCTCGCGCGCCACTTAAAGGCCCGCTGGCAGCGCGGTCAGGGCGCGATGCTCGTGGTCACGCACGACCGCTGGTTCCTGGACGAGGTCTGCACCAGCATGTGGGAGGTCCACGACGGCCAGGTCGATCCCTTCGAGGGCGGCTACTCCGCATATATCCTGCAGCGCGTGGAGCGCGACCGCATGGCCGCCGTCACCGAGGAGCGCCGCCGCAACATGGCGCGCAAGGAGCTCGCGTGGCTGAGCCGCGGTGCCCAGGCTCGTTCCACCAAGCCCAAGTTTCGCGTGGATGCCGCTCGCGAGCTGATCGCCGACGTGCCGCCCGTTCGTGACGAGCTGGAGCTCAAGCGCCTGGCCGTGAGCCGCTTGGGCAAGCAGGTTATCGATGTGGTCGACGTGGACGCCGGCTATTCGGATACCGATGGCGCGCCCAAGCAGGTGCTCACCGATGTGACCTGGCTCATTGGCGCGGGCGACCGCTATGGCCTTTTGGGCGAGAACGGCGCCGGCAAGTCCACACTGCTTGACGTGATTCAGGGCAAGATCGCGCCCCTGCGCGGCCGTGTAAAGATCGGCCAGACAGTGCGCTTTGGCGTGCTGTCGCAGCAGCTCGAGGAGCTCGAACCCTACATGGGCGACACGATCCGCGAGGTGCTCAGCAACTATAAGAAGTACTACGTCATCGACGGCAAGGAGACTTCGCCCGAGAAGCTCTGCGAGCGTCTGGGCTTTACGACGCAGCAGCTCTGGAGTCGCATCGGCGATCTTTCGGGCGGCCAGCGCCGTCGCCTGTCGCTGCTGCTGACGATCCTGGACGAGCCCAATGTGCTTATCCTGGACGAGCCGGGCAACGATCTGGATACCGACATGCTGGCGATTGTCGAGGACCTGCTCGACGGCTGGCCGGGCACGTTGATTCTGGTGACGCACGACCGCTTCTTGATGGAGCGCGTGACCGACCAACAGTGGGCGCTGCTCGACGGCCACCTGACGCATATGCCCGGCGGCGTCGACCAGTACCTGCGCCTGTGCAACGCTACCGCCGAGGGCGAGCCCGTGGGCGCACCGAGCGCCAAGACCGGCACGTTCGACACCGGTGCCGCGGCAGCTGCGGCCGAAAAGCCCAAGTCGAGCGGTCAGCCCAACGGCCTGTCCAACGCCGAGCGTCAGAAACTCCGCCGCGAGGTGAGCTCGCTCGAGCGCAAGATGGAGACGCAGCGCGCCCGCGTGGAGGAGGCCGAGGCAGCAATGGCCCAGGTCGATCCCACCAACTACACGGCGCTGGGCGAGCAGCAGGCAAAGATCGACGAGGCTCACGCCGCTATGGACGAGTTGGAGATGGCGTGGCTCGAGGCGAGCGAGAAGCTCGAGGGCGAGGAGTAGGCGAGGATGATCAAAGCCGCGTTTTTCGATATCGACGGCACGCTGCTGAGCTTTAAGACGCACCGGATTCCGACGTCGGCGCAGCAGGTGCTCGACAGCTTTCACGAGCAGGGGATCGCGTGCGTAATCGCCACGGGCCGTCCGACCTACCAGATGCCGGACTGGCTGTTCGACCTGGGCTGGGATGCGTACATTACGCTTTCGGGCCAGCACTGCTTCGATGCCAGGGGCGTTTACCGCAGCTGCCCGATCGATCCGGACGACGTCGCGGTGATCGTGGACCAGGTGGCGCAGGGGTGCTACGACTCGCTGTGCATGCAGGGCGAGAACTCGTTTGTGAACCGCCTGTCCGAGCGCGTGGTGACGGCTGGCAGCAACGCGGGAATCGTCTACCACGAGGAGCCGTTTGAGCACGCCTTTGACGCGCCGGTCTACCAGTTTTGCGCCTTTGTGGACCCCGACGACGAGCATATCGTGACCGATGCCGTGTCGCATTCGCTCACCACGCGCTGGTGCGACCTGTTCTGTGACATTATTCCCGCTAACGGCGGCAAGGACCTGGGCGTGGCGGCGACGCTCGAGCGGCTTGGTATCGACGCGAGCGAGGCGATTGCCTTTGGCGACGGCGAGAACGACCTGTCGATGTTCTCGGCCGTGGGCACAAGTGTGGCCATGGGCAACGCGCAGGACACGGTGAAAGCTGCAGCGACCTATGTGACGACCGCCGTGGACGACGATGGCATCTACAACGCCGCGAAGCACTTTGGATTGATGTAACTGCGGGGCGGCACCCGGCGCCTGGGGACACTCCTTGCGGGGCGTCCCCATTTTGTTTTCGTCCCGCACGTTTTGTGAAACACGGCTAACTTTTATACAAAGTAGTAAGACATGGGCAACTTTTGCGGTAAAGTAAGCCAAGGAAAGTATCCAAAGGCTAACTAGCAATCATCGCGAAAGGCGGCCCATGGCCCTACGTGAATCCGGAGAAGACTATCTCGAATCGATCTACGTTCTGTCGGAACGTCAGGGCATCGTGCGCTCGATCGACGTTGCGGAGTACCTCGGCGTAACTAAGGCGAGCGTTTCCAAGGCCATGGCGACCTTGGAGAGCAACGGCTATGTCGAAATGGGCAAGCGCGACGTTCATCTGACGGAGCGTGGTCTGGAGGTCGCTCGCCAAATGTGGGAGCGTCACTGCTTTTTCGTGGGGCTTTTGGAGGATGCAGGTGTTTCGGCTGAGGTCGCGTCGCAAGAGGGCTGCCACATGGAGCACTGCCTGAGCGAGGAAAGCTTTGAGAAGCTACGGGCGATGTTGGGCCGGGAAGATGCAGCGGGTCCAACAACAGAAGCCTAACTGTCCCACAGTAGCGCGGAGTTCACGCAAAGCGCGAACCAGCGACTGGGACCAGCGGCCCTTTCGGCCAAGTCCATTTCAGCAAAGGAACCCTGCCAGCAAGCGATGCCCAAGAACCACCAGCAACGTCACCGTAGGCCGGGGCCGGGCTTGGTTTTGAAAACACTCCGCAGCGCGAGGACGTTTTCAAAACCAAGCCCGGCCCCGGCCGGAGGGACCACGAGTGCTACAGGTTCTTGACACCCATCGCGCGCATGGCGTTCAGGATGGCGATGATCGCCACGCCCACGTCGCCGAACACAGCAAGCCACATGTTGGCGATGCCCAGTGCCGCAAGCACCAGAATCAGCAACTTAATGCCCAGCGCAAAGATGATGTTCTGCCAAACAATCGACATGGTCTTGCGCGCCACACGGATCGCGCGGGAAATGTTGGACGGCTTGTCGTCCATGAGCACGACGTCCGCCGCCTCAATTGCGGCGTCCGAGCCCATGGCGCCCATGGCGATGCCCACATCGGCACGGGTAAGCACGGGTGCGTCGTTGATACCGTCGCCGACAAAAGCGAGCTTGCCCTTGCCGTTCTCGCTCGCAAGCAACGCCTCAACACGCTCGACCTTATCGCCCGGCAGCAGCTGCGCGTGGAACTCGTCGAGTCCTAGCTGTTCGGCAACGGACGCAGCCACTTCCTCGCGGTCGCCTGTGAGCATGACGGTGCGGTTGATGCCGGCGGCGTGCAGGTCGCGAATCGTCTGCTCGGCATCGGCCTTAACGGTGTCTGCAATCACGATGTGGCCGGCGTACACGCCGTCAACGAGCACATGCAGAATCGTTCCGACGACCTCGCAATCGGGTGCTTCAACGCCGGTTGTGGCGAGCATCTTGGCGTTGCCGACGACGACGTGCTTGCCGTCGATGGTCGCCGTCACGCCGTGGCCCGCGTCATTAGCGGAATCCGTCACGCGTGTAGGGTCGAGTTCGCCCTGGTAGGCGGCGCGCACCGACTGCGCGATAGGGTGATCGGAGAACGACTCGGCAAGGGCGGCGACTTCGAGCAACGACTGTTCGGTATAGCCGGCCTCGGGGTGCACCGCGACGACCGAGAACGTGCCGTTGGTGAGGGTGCCCGTTTTGTCGAAGACGACGGTGTCCACGTCGGCGAGTGTCTCGAGGTAGTTGGAGCCCTTGATGAGAACGCCCAGCTTGGACGCGCCGCCGATGCCGCCAAAGAAGCTCAACGGTACGCTGATCACGAGGGCGCACGGGCAGCTGACGACCAGGAAGGTCAGACCGCGCAGGATCCAGTCGGACCAGGCACCGGTGACCAGGCCGCCGCCGAGCGCGAGCACCGCGGCGGCGCCGGTGACGGCGGGGGTGTAGACGCGGGCGAAGCGCGTGATGAAGTTCTCGGTGCGCGCCTTCTTTTCGCTGGCATTCTCCACGAGCTCCAGGACGCGTGCGACGGTGGACTCGCCAAAGGGCTTGGTGGTGCGTACGTGGATGAGGCCCGTCATGTTGATGCAACCGCTGATAATATCGTCGCCAGACTTGGCGGGGCGGGGGACTGACTCGCCCGTGAGTGCGGCGGTGTCGAGCTGGGTTTCGCCTTCGACGATGACGCCGTCGATGGGCACGCGCTCGCCCGGCTTGACCACGATCACGGTGCCGACGGCGATGTCATCGGGGAAGACCTGTTCGAGTGTGCCGTCGGCTTGCTCGACGTTAGCGTAGTCGGGCGCGATGTCCATCATGGCGCTGATCGACTTGCGGCTCTTGCCCACGGCGTATGCCTGGAACAGCTCGCCGACCTGGTAGAACAGCATGACGGCGGCGCCTTCGGCCATGTGCGGGTCGGTATCGGGGAAGAGCACCATGGCAAACGCGCCGATGGTCGCGACTGCCATAAGGAAGCTCTCATCGAAGGCCTTGCCGCGGCGGATGTTATTGAATGCCTTTTGCAGCACGTCGTAGCCGGCAATCAAAAACGGTATGAGGAACAGCATAAAGCTGGCGTAGATGTCGCCCGGGGTACCGAATGCGGCGGTGAGGGTGCCGAACTCATCGAGGGCGTACACCACGGCAAAAATGCCCAGCGCTACCAGGATGCGGTTGCGCTTATGCTCGAGTGACTCTTTCTTCTTGCGCTTCTTCTTTTTCTTCTTGGGGTCGGCGGTGGCCATGACTCGTATCCTCCCATTTGAATGTATGAACACTCGCTCATATAATTTCGCGAGCAAAGGCCGCGGCAAGCGCGGCCTTGCAGGTTGGCGTAAACCCGGGCTAGAGAATGATCTCGCAGTCCGGCTCGGCGTCGGCCGTGAACTCCACGACGCGGTCAAGGACCTTGTCGAACTCGGCGTCGTCGGCCTCGAGCGTCAACTTCTGGGTCATAAAGTTGACCGAAACGGACTTGACGCCCTCGAGCTTGGCCAGCTCGTCCTGAAGCTCACGCGCGCAGTTGGCGCAGTCGATTTCGTCGAGCTTAAACTGCTTTTTCATGGTGGGTTCCTTTCTCTGTATTTGCGGCTTGGGTGCAGGCCGCGCTGGTACCGTGGTTGGTTGCTATTCGCAGATGTGGCTCATGCCTTGGTTGAGCATGGTGTAGACGTGGTCGTCGGCGAGCGAGTAGAGGATATTGCGCCCGTCGCGCCGGAATTTAACCAGGTGCGACTGCTTGAGTGTGCGCAGCTGGTGCGATACTGCCGACTGCGAGGTTTCGGTCGCTTCGGCAATGTCTGCCACGCAGAGTTCGCGGCCCATGAGGGCATAGAGAATCTTGATACGCGTGGTGTCGCTGAAGACCTTGAACAGGTCGGCGAGGTCGTAGAGAAGCTCCTCGTCGGGAAGGTCCTCGGGCGAGCAGGTGGTGGGGATCACGGGCTCGGTGGCCTCGATGTCGGGTTTCGTTTCATCAACGCGGATGCTCATTGCAATATCCTTTCATATGAACATGCGCTCATATAACTTGCTTCCGATTATATGGGCGCATGTTCACATGTCAATAACGTTCAGGTAATTCGTCGTACAAAATGATGGGGGATAGTGGACGAGATCCCGGCCTAAGCGGTTTTGATAAGCGATGCTGGGGTGGGTGCCCCTGCGCCGTGCAAAAATTGGAGTATTCTGCAACAATAGGGGGTCTGTTAACTTATTACAGGCCAAATAATGCAGTTCAAGAGTTATCTTAGAGCGTTAAACCGATGAGTTCTTCCTCAAATGTTGCCAAACGTTGCCGTTCTATAGCGATTTTGCTTCTTACTTGAATCAACTTGTGGGTGCTGGAGGGCCGGCCCTGCTGAATACTCGCAATTTTGCACATCGCTAGGGTACCCACCTTGTTAGCCAGTCTAGCTTCCGGCCCCGAAGATCCTGCCCTCGGGCGCGAGGCTGCTTGTTTGGGCAAATGATGGGCTGTCGGATTCGACAGTCTGCATGTCATCGATTGTCGGAACTTCATTAATTGTCGGGTCATCCAGCGTGATGCCTTCGAGTGTTGCTTTTTCGAGGTCGATTCGTTGACGCTCTTCGGAATCCTGGCGAAGCTGCTTCTGAATTCGCTTTTTCTCTTCTATAAACCTTCTGAGCACAAACTGTCTCAGGTCCTCTTGCATGATTTGAAAGTCTTTTGGCAGACGCGAGGGGCGTATGCCCTCTTTCCGTTGGATCGCTTCCATGACCCTAACAAAAGAGCTGGCATGCATAAAGGAATAACGGCTGACGGTGATGATTCCGTACCCCATGGACGCAAGTGCATTCTTGCGCTCCTCATCGATGGCGCGGTCTTCTTCCGCGTCATGATAAAAACCGTTGTATTCAATGTCTGTGCGAGATTTCTTTAGATACGCATCCATAAAGAACTTTTTGCGTCTCGTGAGATTCTTTGCGGCAACGGTGACCTGCACCTCGTAATCGGTCTCAATTCCCCTAATACCAAGCCCTCCTTCGCTTTTGAGCAGCGTTAGCATCATGACAAAGGCCGTTTCCATAGGAGACCGGCATCCGTCGCGCACACATTGGATCGCCTTTCGGGCAAGAGCCAGACCGTCGCATCTGGTAATGGAATTAAAGAACTGCTTTAACCTCTCGGTCGAGGTGAGCGCGAAACGCTCGGTATAGGAGGTGGAAGAGTCGGTTCCAAGGGAATAAGCGCCGCACAGTTCAAAGTAGTACTCCACTAGTTCGCGAAAAGAAAGATAGGTGGCAGCCTGAAGCGCGCAAAGCTCAACGCCAACAACGAAGATGCCATCTTTGAGCTCTATAAAGCGTGAGTTCGAGAATCGTTTTGAAGATACGTGGCATTGACAGTTCATTGCATAGCGCGCATTCCTGCGATCAAACACCATCACCTCGAGGGAATCATTTGCGCCGAGGGAAACATCATGTTTGGTGAGCCATTCTGCGGCTGCGTCAAGGAGCGTTCCGGTGGGACATGATCCGTAAATTGCGGCAGGACTACAGGACTCGATGCCTTTCGCAGACACCGAATGCGCGGCCTGGTAGACCGCTTTTGCAGTGGTATGTGACAATACGATACTCATGGTATATATCGTGTCAGCTAATACCGTGCTGATGGCGCTGAGTGGAAAAATCGTTTTAGAGGTCTAACCAAATGCTGTCCAAAAGCTTGACGCAATAATGGGTTGGTACGCCCTAAATTAATGTTTTCGCAGCTCGGCTATAGCATAGAAATACTCAGTTGCTGCGCATTTGATATCGATGCATCACCATCCGACAACGAATTACGTGTCGGGAATTGGCCGAAATCGTTCAAAATGAGGGTTCAGAATTTGTGATGACAGATCTATCTGTGGAACGTAGAGCGGCCCCGCTGCGGGGTTTCCCGCTGCGAGGCCGCTCGTGATCTACGCCGGGGTTTGCCGCAGGCGTTTCTACTTGGCAAACAGGTTCTTGAGGTTGAACTCGGCTTGGACGGTGCGGAGCATGAGGTCGGTGTCGTCCAGGCCCAGATGCTGCTCGTTGGCGTCGGCGGCGAGGGTGCCGCGGCGGCGGGCCCAGTTCTCGAGCGCGGCGGGCGCGGATTCGCGGGGGAGCGAGCGGACGTCGGCATCCAGGCTGCGGCAGATCTGGCGCGAGTCGATGACGATGATCTTGCCGGCACGGCGTGCCTCGGCGTAACCGTCCAGGTGGATCTTGAACCAGCTGTCCTCAAAGGCGGCGTTGTGTGCCATGTACGGGTACTTCTTCATGAGCTTGAGCAGCTGCTTCTGCAGCTCCTTGTTCTCGCGGAACGGCTTTTTGCCGTCGATGTCGTCCCAGGTGATGTGGTGGATATTCGACAACGGCACATCCTCGCCGCGGTAGATGTCGGGCAGGCCGCAGTAGTGTGCCTCGGCGTCGTGCGGGACGGCATCGCTGGTGAGTTCCATGATCTCCCAGCCCACGTTGATGATATAACCGCGCTCGGGTGCACGGCCGGTGGTCTCGATGTCGATACCGAGCACGGTGCCCTGGATGGGCTTGCGGGCGTAGGCCACGCCGAGCGCGTCGCGGTCGCCGCGGATTTCGCGCATAACGGACGCGGCGGTGCGCTTTTGCATCTTGCCGATGGCGGCGCAGGTGTCGGCATCGGAGAGGCCGCGCGAAAGCGTCGCGGGCGTCACGTTGCGCAGGCGTGCCTCGCCAATCTGGTCGCACAGGTCGCGGTTGCGGTCAGCCAGGTCGCGCACGGTGGCAAAGTCGAAGCTGGGGTCGCCCTCGGCGGTAAAGTACTCGGTTTCGAGCACCTTAAGGGCCTCCTCGCCCTTCTGGCGCTCGGATTCCATGGCGCCATGATCGCCATAGATAAACATGGGAATAAACGGCTGGCGCTCGTATTCGAGTGCTTGTGAAACGTTCATATAACTGCTCCTTGGATGGGTCGCGTCGTGCGACTCAGGGTCATTAAGATGTGGCGAGATGATAGTTTACCATGGGCAACTATTGGCATCGCGCCTAGGACAACTACAATACCCTAGTTGACCGCTAGGACTTTTACAATGCTGCCGAAAGACACGAAAGGTTCCATCCGTCATGGGTTTGTTGATTGATATTCTGCTCGACGCCGGCAAGGACACGCTCTCGCTGGTGCCGTTTTTGTTGGTGACATATCTGGCCCTCGAGACCTTGGAGCACGTCGCGGGCGACCGCGTTAACGGGGCCATCAAGCGCGCCGGCGCCGCGGGTCCCGTGGTTGGCTCGCTGCTGGGCATGGTGCCGCAGTGCGGCTTTTCGGCAATGGCGGCAACGCTGTACGCCGGTCGTGTCGTGACCTTGGGCACGTTGGTGGCGGTGTTCCTTTCGACCTCCGACGAGATGCTGCCGCTGCTACTTGCCGAGCAGGTTCCCGTGCAGACTATGGCGATGTTTTTGGCTTCGAAGGCACTGATCGCGCTGGTCACGGGCTTTATCGTGGACGCCGCCATTCGCGGCCTGCGTCGTAACGCTCGCGCGCATGCGGCGATTCGCCGTACCGTGCTGGGGACCGCTGCTAATCCGGCTCATGTGAACTGCGCGCACGACGACCACAGCGGCGGTGACATCATCGACGAGGTGGCCGAGGCGGGCGTGAGCGCCGATCACATCCATGAACTGTGCGAGCGCGACCATTGCGGTTGCGATGAAGACGAGGACGAGCACGAACACGGACATGGACACGATCACGGTCATGGGGGCGAGCATGAACACCATGATGGCCACGGTCACTCCCACTCTCACGAGGGCGCGCCCCTCCTGTCGATTATTCGCAGCGCCATCTCGCACACCGTGCAGGTATCGGTATTCATTTTTCTGGTGACGCTGATTCTGGTCGCCGTGCTCGAGACCTTCGGCGAGTCCGCGATCGAGCAGTTCCTGCGTGGCAACGAGACGCTCGCCGTCCTGGGTTCGGCGCTTGTCGGCTTGATCCCCAACTGCTCGGCGAGCGTGGTCATTACGCAGCTGTACCTGGAGGGCGCGCTACAGCTGGCACCGATGCTCGCCGGCACGCTTATCTCCGCCGGCGTGGGCTACCTGGTGTTGTTCCGCACCAACCGCAGTGCCCGCGAGAACGTCATGTTCCTGGTCATGATGTACGTCATCGGCGCCGGTTGGGGACTCGTTCTCTCCGCCTTTGGTCTCTAAGCCCAAAAATCTACCTTGTTTAGCGTAACAGCTCGGTGAGGTTGCGTTTAAAGCGGGAGCGGTCTTCGCTGGTAAATGCCGCCGGACCGCGAGTGCGACCGCCGGCGCGGCGCACCTTCTTTTCCTCGTGGCGAATAAACAGTTGCATGTCGATGGTCGCTTTGTCGTAGACGCGCCCGCGCACACCGATGGCGGCGGCATCGCGCCCGAGCACCATGCTCGCCAAGCCAATGTCCTGCGTCACGACTACGTCGCCCGCCTGCAGGCGTTCGACAATGGCGAAGTCGGCGCTGTCGGCGCCCACGCTCACATCGAGCGTCGTGACCCAAAAGCCGCGTCGCGCGTGCTCGGCATCGCGCGGGTCGTCGCGGCGAATGTGCCGTTCCAGGTTTTGCGTGCTGTTGCCGGCGATAACAACGGCGACGCCCGCCCGCCGCGCGCAGTCAATCGACTCGCGCGTGACCGGGCAGGCGTCGGCATCAATAAAGAGCGTTCGTGGCATCTAGTGCACCAGTTTGCCAAATTGAATAGCGCGAACAATCAGCGTTACGCCAAACACCAGCAGTGCGGCGCCGCTAAAGATGACGAGCATCTTGGCCGACCACAGCGGATAGATAAACACGAACATGCCGGCGATGATGGAGAGCGCGCCGCTCAGGATGGCGAGGGCACGGTTGGACGAAAGCTCGGACTCCAGAATGGACATGACACCTTCGACGATCCAGCCAAAGCCGGCCACGATAACCACCATCGTGGTGAGCGTCGCGGTCGAGAAGGCCTGGTTGCGCAGGATTATGACGCCGCCCAAGATAATGAGTAGGTTGGAGATGATGCTCGTCACGCGCCAGCCGGTGGGCAGCAGCGGCTCGAAAACAGCGGTAAACAGCCTGATCGCGGCCGTGATCACAAAGTAGAAGCCCAAGACGGTCGTTAGGAAGACGAGGGACTTGGCGGGCGCAAACAGCAGTGCGATGCCGGCGACGAGCGCCAAGACGCCCGTGATGGCGTAAATCCAGCGCACGGCCTTGACGGCCTTGCCTGCCATGCTTTTCTCGTCAAATCCAAACTGGCTCGATTTTTGGTCATCGTTCTTAAAGATGCCCATAATGTCTCCTTTCCGTGCGGCGTAAGCCTTGATTGTTACAACCAGTATCGCCTAAAGGCGCTGGCGTATGGGTCGGGGAGGGCGAAACGTAACCCAAAGGTCCCGAATTGTTTCCGTTGTTCCCCACGTCGCGATTTTCTATTCAACAGGTGTAGAACATTGCAGCCCTGTTCGTTATTGCCTACGTTTTGGGTTAGATTCTCCTAAGGACAATTGGCTTGTATTGGGGGTCCCTATGAACGAAGCAGTTCCCGAGGCACCGTCGAGTGTCGAATCGATGGCAAAACAGGGTTGCGAAAAGCTCGGCTTGGACACGTTTGATGCGCTGGTTCGTCGCGCCCGCACGTGCCGTCGCTTTGACGAGTCCATGCGCGTGCCGCGTGAGTTTTTGCTCGAGCTGGCAGAGCTGGCTCACCTAGCTCCCTGTGGTGCCAATGCTCAACGTCTTCGTTTTCATGTGGTGAGCGGTGCCGAGGACTGCGCGCGCGTGTTTGACGAGCTTGCATGGGCCGGCGCACTTAAGGACTGGCCGGGTCCTGCCGAGGGTGAGCGCCCGACCGGCTACATCGCGATTCTGGCCGAGCGCGCCGTTCCGGGCAAGCCCGCCGCTCCCATTACCGAGGTCGACACGGGCATTGCCGCGCAGACGATGATGCTCGCCGCCCGCAGCGCCACGCCCGAGGTGGCAGCCTGCATGTTCAAGGCCTTTACGCCCCACGCGATCGATGCCATGGGGCTCGATAACGACAAGTATGAGCTCAAGCTGATCATGGCGTTTGGCGTTCCGGCCGAGACACAGGTGATTGATGCGATCGATTCCAACCCCGACGGCTCCATCAATTATTGGCGCGACGAGGCGCAGGTGCACCACGTACCCAAGCGTTCGCTCGCCGACGTGCTGGTGTAGTTGAGCGTCATCGCGGCGTGATCAGACGGTAAACCACCACAAAGGTGCCTGTCCCCTTTGTGGTGGTACGAGGGGAGGGTGTGTGGCAGATCTGTATTTGGTGCGGCATGGGCAGACTGAGCTCAATGTGCAGAGCATTTTGCAGGGCTGGCACGATTCGCCGCTTACGGCGCGCGGGCGCGAGCAGGCGCTGACGGCGCGTACGGCGTTTGCGGCGCGTGGCGTGGCCTTTGATCATGTGTATTCCTCGCCGTTGGGCCGGGCGCGGCATACGGCCGAGCTTATCGTTGGCGAGGGCCGTTCCATAGAGCTGGTCGATGACCTGCGTGAGTGGCATTTTGGCTCGCTGGAGGGCACATCAAATCGCGAGATGCCGCCGCAGCCCTGGGGAGATTATCCGGTTGCCTTTGGTGGCGAGTCGGAAAGTGAGCTTCGCGCACGTATGGTCGCGGCGCTGTCCCGCATCATGGCCAGGCCGCAGCACGACTGCGTGCTGGCGGTTTCCCACGGCTCAGCCTGC
Organism: uncultured Collinsella sp.; assembly: GCA_905211535.1. Classification (GTDB taxonomy): domain Bacteria; phylum Actinomycetota; class Coriobacteriia; order Coriobacteriales; family Coriobacteriaceae; genus Collinsella. The sequence continues at coordinate 20,456 of CAJMAZ010000007.1, forward strand.
CAGGAGTTTCTTGAGTATGTGACTGGCGAGGGAGAGCTGCCCGACAACGGTGCCGTGCTTCATTTTGGCTATTGCGACGGGGCGTTTTCGCTCTTGGGTTGGTAACGAACGAAAGGACCCCTATGAATAAAGATCTGTATCTGGTCCGTCATGGACAGACGATATTCAACCTTAAGCGTATCATTCAGGGGTGGAGTGACTCGCCGCTTACGCAGTTGGGTTGCGACCAGGCGGCGCGCGCCGGCATGTTTTTACGTGCGCGCGGCATTGAGCCCGATCATGCCTACACCTCCACGCTTCACCGCACCGAGCAGACTATCGCCAACTTGTGGCCGGGCTTGGCGTACGAGCGCCTGGACGGTCTGCGCGAGTGGTTCTTTGGCGACTTTGAGGCCGAGCGCGTGATGCTTATGCCCGAGCGCCCGTGGCGAGATTTCTATCGTCAGTTTGGCGGCGAGGGCCAGATGCAGGTGCGTGAGCGCATGGTGGCGACGCTGACCGAGCTTATGCAGCGTCCGGACCATACGTGCGTGCTCGCGGTAAGCCATGGCTCGGCCATCAAGGAGTTTTTGGACCATACCAAGGGCGCGGTGGCCGACGAGCGCGATCGCGTTCCGGGCAATTGCTCGGTGCTGCACTTCGTGTTTGACGATGCGGCCGATACGTTTGAACTGGTCGAAGTCTTTACGCAGGAAGACTACGCGCGCGAGCTGGGGCTTGAACCGCTCGTGGCTACTGCGGGTCCGCAGCGCGGATAACGCGAGCGTGGCGGCACGGGTCGCCGGCATAACTTCTCGACGCAAAAGGGGCGGAGATGCATGTACCTGCTGCATCTCCGCCCCTGTTTGATGAGCTGCCGTTTTTTGTGCTGGGCGGTCTGGTCTTGCTAGAACCGTGCGATCTGGTGGGTGAGCAGACCCGTCGGAACCTGCGGCGCGCCGCCGCTGACCTGCGCGGCGGGGAAGAGCGCAGCTACGGCAAAGTTGAACGGCTCTTTGCCCGTGTAGGTGCCGGTGGAATGTGCATCGTCGGCCAGGAGCTGTGATGCCCCGACTAGTGCGGCAGCGTAGGTAGGGTCGTCGACCAGTGCCGGCTCCGGCGCCTGGTCGAGCATGGCGCGGATGGCCCCGACGGCGTCCTCGCGCTTGACCTCCCACACGCGGTGCGTAATGCCCGCGGGGTCGGTGACGGCGTAGAGCGAGGCGCCCTCTTTGGCAGCGCCCAGGATGATGTCCATGACGGGCGACGCCTCGTAGGCGAGCGACACGGGGCGCGGCTGAACTTTGAGTTCGGCGATCGCGCGCGCGGCGGCCACGTCGGCGCTGGCGTCGCCCTTGCCGCCCGCAAGTACACTCGTCGGGCAGATCGCCACGACACCCGTCACACGTCCCGGCTCGCCCGAGCATTCGTACACGTAATACGCCGCACCCGGGTCCTTGAGCATCAGACCATCGGCAATGGCTTCGCGCAGGGCTTCGTTGTCACTCAGAATACTGCCCATTGCAGGCAGCGCCTCGAGCACGCGGTCCTGAGCCGGGCGGATGCAGGGAAACGGAAGTGCTTTCATGGGCGGTCCTAACGCGCGAGTCGGTTTGTTCGCGGCTTATTATGCCCCAACTTGGCCGCTCGCGTCCCAGAGCACGTTATTGGCGAGCGTGATTAGCACCTGCTGACAACGAACGATATCGGCGTGGGGCACATATTCGTTGGGCTTGTGCGCGAGCGCGAGCGACCCGGGACCGTAGCTCATGCAATTGCGGTTACCTGTCTTGCCGGCAATGACGGCGGTGTCGGTGTAGCCGGTAAAGAAGCCGACGGTCGTGTCCGCGTCCGTCACGTCATCGGCGGCACGCTTGAGCGCTGCTAGAAGGGGAGAGGTCGGATCGCGCTCGATAGCGGGGCGGTCGCCTGCCACGGTATAGCTTCCATGGCAGCCGGGAAGGGCGGCTTCGGCGCCGGCGATGGCCTGCTCTACCATGCGCTTCGCGACGGCCGTATCGGTCGGCGGAGTCAGGCGCATATCGACCCAGACCTTGGCGCGGTCGGGCACGACATAGGGGCGATATCCGCCCTCGATTTGGCCAAACGTGATGGTCGAAGACCCCAGCTCATCGTGCGCGGGCAGCGCCACAAACGCGCGACGGAGCGAACACACGACCTCGGCCATGGCGGCGACGGCATCCGCGCCCTTCCACGGCTGGCTCGCATGCGCCGTCACGCCAGCCATTTCAATCTCGAACCACGTACGCCCCTTGTGCGCCACCTGGATCTGTCCGTCGGTGGGCTCGGTGTCCAGCACCCATTCGCGCGAACCGACCCAGCCGGCATCGATGGCTGCCTCGGAGCCTCGCATAAAGTCTTCCTCGTCGACCGAGCAGATGAGCGAAAAGCCGCGGCGGGGCAGCGCGCCATCCGCCGCCACGCGCTCGAGCGTATGGACCAGTGCGGCAATGGCGCAGGCCAGACCGCCCTTCATGTCGCACGCACCGCGACCATAGAGCTTATCGTCCCGCATGGTCGCCCCGAGCGGCGGCGTGTCCGCGTCCCAGCCATCTCCCGGGGTGACGGTATCCATGTGGCAGATGTAGACGAGTCGCGCCTCGTCGCTCACGCCCGGCACGGTAATCATAAGGTTGCGGCGCCTGGGGAGTACTTCGAGCTCTGCAATCTGCACGGCATCGAGTACCGGATGGCTCAGCTGCGCCAACCGTTCCTCAACCAACGCTTTGATATAGCGTTCAATCTCGCCCTCATACGCACCTGGGTCGGAACTGTCGATCCGCACGAGCCCTTGCGTAAGCCGCCAAGCAAAATCTGTATCAACCATAGGCACCTCACAGATAGTTAGGTCAACATACAGATTGTATGCCAAGAAGCGGCTCAGTGCATTTAATAGAGTGCTCACAAAAACGGGGGCGCCTCTCGTGCGAAAGGCGCCCCCGCGGGCATTCAATGTCAGTGACGGGCAGGCCACATGGGGAACTGCCCGTCAGATCAGCCGGCGCTATTTGATTACGCGCACGCGATACATCGACGGAATCTGCTTGAGCGCCTCGATCGTGCTGCTGTTCAGGTGCTCGTCGGTGTCGAACATGGTGTAGGCGTTCTCGCCGGCTGACTCGTTGGTCATACGCTGCACGTTGGCGTTGTCCTTGGCGAGAATGGCCGTGATCTGGCCGATCATGTTGGGCACGTTGGCGTGCAGGCAGGCGATGCGGCTTGCGGCGCGCGCCTTGCCCATGCTGCAGGCGGGGTAGTTGACGCTATGTGCGATGTTGCCGTTCTCCAGGTAATCCTTGAGCTCGCTGATGGCCATATCGGCGCAGTTGGCCTCGGCCTCGCCAGTGCCGGCGCCCGAGTGCGTGGTGATAAACGTGTTGGGCATCTTGACGGTCTTGGGCGTGGCAAAGTCGCAGCTAAACCAGCTCAGCTTGCCCTCGCGCAGGGCAGCGTCGACGGCGTCCTCGTCAATGATGGTTTCGCGTGCGTAGTTGATGAGCACGGCGTCGGGTGCCAGCAGGTTAATCTGCTCGGCGCTGATCATGCCGATGGTGTCGGCCTTGCTGGGCACGTGTACGGTGAGGTAGTCGCAGCCGCGGCAGAGATCCTCGAGCGTGCCCACGCGCTGCACCTCGCGGCTCAGCACCCACGCGTGCTCGACGGAAATGAACGGATCATAGCCGTAGACGTCCATGCCCAGATCGACGCAGGCGTTGGCGACCTTGGAGCCTACGTTGCCCAGACCGATGACGCCGATGCGCTTGCCCTTGAGCTCGCGGCCCACAAAGGCCTTCTTGGCCTTCTCGGCGTCGACCTGGATCTCGGGGTCGTCGGCGTTGTCGCGCACCCAGTTCATCGATTGCACCACGCCGCGGCTCGAGAGCACCAGCATGCCTAGGACGAGCTCCTTAACGGCGTTGCTGTTGGCGCCGGGGGAGTTAAAGACGACGACGCCCTTCTTGGCGTACTCCTCGACGGGGATGTTGTTGACGCCGGCGCCGCAGCGGGCGATGGCGCGGATGCCCTCGGGCAGCTCGTAGCCGTGCAGGTCGGTCGAGCGCATCAGGATGGCGTCGGCCTCCTCGGCGGTGCTTACAAACTCGTAGCCCTCGCCAAACTCGACTTTGCCGTCTTTAGTGATGTCGTCGATGGTCTTAATCTTGCGCATGGAAAAACTCCTTAGCAGGTTTTGATCTAAACAGGGTGGTCTGAGGTGGCTTGTCGGCCCGCGTGTTGCGGGCTAGTTAGATCGCGGACTCAAACTATGCTGCGCTTCGAAGTCCTTCATGTACGTGGCCAGTGCCTGCACGTCTTCCATGGTTACGGCGTTGTAGACGCTCGCGCGCATGCCGCCTACCAGACGATGGCCCTTGACGTTTTGAATCTGGTGCTCGGCCGCGCCTGCGACAAAGGCCGCGTCAAGCTCGGCGTCGCCGGTGCGGAAGGTGACGTTGGCGATGGAGCGACTGTCGGCCTGCGTGGTGCCATGGAACAGCTCGCTGTGCTCGAGCAGGTCATAGAGCAGGTTGGCCTTGGCCCAGTTGCGCTCGGCCATGGCGGCAAGTCCGCCGGTCTCCTCGACCCAGTGGAATACCTTGCCGCACACGTAGATGCCAAAGGTGTTGGGCGTGTTGAGCATGGAGCCCTTGGCGGCCTGGGTCTTAAGGTCCATGTACTGCGGCGTCTGCGCAAAGGCGGGGCCGTCGGCGATGAGGTCGTCGCGCACGATGACCACGGTCACGCCCGCGGCACCGGCGTTTTTCTGCGCGCCGGCGTAAATGAGCCCGTAGCGCTCAACGTCGAGCGGCTGCGACAGAAAGCAGCTCGAGACATCGGCGACCAGCGGCACGTCGCCGCAGTTGGGCAGCTCGTGGTACATGGTGCCAAAGATGGTGTTGTTCTGGCAGATGTAGACGTAGTCGAGCCCGTCGCTCGCGGCCTCGGCGGCAATGCGCGCGTTGATGTCGGCCATGTCGGGGATGCGGTCGAAATTGGTGTCCTCGGAGCTCGCGAGCAGCACGGCCTCGCCGTACTTGGCGGCTTCTTTGTATGCCTTGTTGGCAAAGTTGCCGGTCACGATGTAGCCGGCGCGGCCGCGGCGCATGAGGTTCATGGGGATGCCCGCAAACTGCAGCGTGGCGCCGCCCTGCAAAAACAGGACGCGGTAGCTGTCGGGGATGCTCAGCAGGCGGCGCAGGGTAGTCTCGGCGTCGTCGATGATCTGCTGGTACATGCTAGATCGATGGCTCATCTCGAGCACGGACATGCCGCAACCGCGGTAGTCCATCATCTCGTCGGCGATCTCGGCGAGCACGCTGGTAGGCAGCGCGGCCGGGCCAGCTGAGAAGTTGTGCACACGTGCCATCTTCTAGTTCCCCCTCGTAGTCGTTTGAACCTTCGGGATACTTTAGCACAGTGGAGCGCCGGGCGCGACCGCATCACGGTAAAACCCGAGTGCGCCGCTATGATTTACAGGATGGTTACATGGGGGAGGGGTGCTTTACTCCTCAGGCAAATCCAAATCAGCGAGCGAAGGCATGAGGTTCTCTAGGCGCTTGATCTCTTCGTCGCAAATTAGCTACCTCCTGGTCACTACGACGCCAGTGTGGCAATGACGGCTTCGTCGCCGGCGTATATGAGGGTGTTGCCGTCGGGGATGATCGTTTGACCGTCGCGCTTGAGCATCACCACAATAAACGGATGCTTGCCTTGCGGCACGTCGCGCAGGCGCTGACCGGCCAGGCGACCGTGGGGGGTCACGGTGACCTCGCGCAGCGTAACCTCAGCATGCTCTTCAAACGTCGGCGCGGCCATCACCAGCAGATCTCCTTCCTGGATCCCGGTGTCGCCATTGGGCAGTACCGGGTGCGCCCCGTCGCGCAGCACCAGGACCACGAGCATGTCGGTGGCGCTGCCAATGTCCGCGAGCGAGCGTCCGGCAAACGGATGTCCAGCGCCCACCTTGAGCTTTACAAACGACATGCCGTCCTCGTCGCGGTAGTCGTTAAAGGTGCGGCGCACGTCGCCGGTCGCATCGATCATATCGAGCTTCTTCGCCACCGCCGGCAGCAGCGAGCCCTGCACCACAATGCTCGACACGGCAATCACAAAGACCAGGTCAAATAGGTCGTGTCCACCGGGAACGTCGGCCACCACGGCAAAGAGACTAAAGACGACCGAAGCTGCTCCGCGCAGGCCCGCCCAGCTTACGAGCGCGACCTGGCGGGGGTTTGTCTTAAAGGGCGCCAGCAGCAGACCGACAGCGATGGGGCGGCTCGCAAAGAGCATAAACGCCATGAGCGCCAGACCGGGTAACAGCATTTGCGGCAGGCGTGCGGGCGTCACGAGCAGGCCGAGCAAGAAGAAGATCGTCATCTCGGCCATCTCGGTAAGGGTGTCAAAGAAGTGCGCCATCTCGACCTTGCCGGTGATGTCGCTCGCACCCAGCACAATGCCTGCCAGGTATACGGACAAAAAGCCGTTGCCGCCCAGGTAGCTCGGCAGCGCGTAGGCTACGATCGCCACGGCGAACAAGAAGATGGTCTGCGCGCCCTCGGCCGTTGCGTGTGCGCGTTCAATCAGGCGGCTGGATATCCAGCCGATGGCAAGGCCCAGCCCCACACCCAAGATGATCTGCTTGGCCAGCAGTATGGGAATGTCGATGTCGCCGCCAGCCGCGAGGGTGGCGAGTACCGCGGTGAGCATGTAGGCGACGGGATCGTTGGAGCCCGATTCCACCTCGAGCAGCGAGTCGGTACCGCCTCTCAGCGACAGGTTGTGTTCGCGCAGCACGCTAAAGACGCTGGCCGCATCGGTGGATGCTACGACCGAGCCCAGCAGTAGACCGCCGATCCAGTCGAAGCCCAGCACAAAGTGGGCGAACACGCCGGTGATGCCGGCAGTGATGACGACGCCGAGCGTGCTCAGCAACACCGCGGGCACGGAGACGGGTTTGGCACGGTCGATATTGGTGTTAAAGCCGCCGTAGAACATGATGAACAGCAGCGCCGTGCTGCAGACGGTTTCGGTGAGCGCATAGTCGCTAAAGTCGATATGCGCCGGGCCGTTGACGCCCAGCAGCATGCCGAGCGCGATAAAGATGAGCAGGGTGGGGAAGGGGAGTTTTTTGCCGACGGGTTTGATGGTCAGGCACAGAATAATAACGAGGCCGATAAAGAGAAGGATCTGGTTCATGGATGGTGTCCGCTCCTGGGTGGTTGGCGTGGCACGGTCAGTTGTTTGCGGTTATTTGTACCCAAAGATGGTGGGTTTATGGGGTTGGATTGCGGGCGTGCGCGATATCGTCATAGACGGCAGTCGTCTTTGCCTCTGCTCGGAAACCCTTTCCAGCTTTATTGCAACGGAGTACAATGGGTAACGTTTAAGTTCAACTTGAAGTTTTAGTTGCGGCGCCGGGCTTCGGCCGCAATGCAAGGAGAGGCGTACCATGGCGATCTATGTGACATCTGATGCTCACGGGCACGTGCGTGCGCTTGACGAGGCTCTGTCTAAGATCTCGTTGACGTCCGACGACACGCTGTACGTGCTGGGCGACATGATCGATCGCGGGCCCGATCCGGTCGGCGTTATTAAGCTCGTGCGCTCGCTACCCAACGCCCGCGTGCTCAAGGGCAATCACGAGCAGATCATGCTCGATGCCATCATTGGCCAGGATCCGCTCGATGCCGAGACCTGGGATATCAACGGTGGCTGGACGACGCGCGAGCAGCTCAACGACATGGAATTTGAGGCATACGAGGAGCTCGTGCGATGGATGGCCGCGCTGCCGCTCTACGCGGTGGTCGAGACTGCCGAGCGGCCGTACCTGCTGGTGCACGCCGGCATTCAGACCGAGGCGGCGCGTGCGTTTTTGCTTGAGCATGGTGTCGATTGCGGCGACGGCAGGGGAGCGGTCGATGCCGATCGCGAGCTGCTGCAGCAGATGCTCGCGGTGCAGTCGTCCGATGACCTGCTATGGATTCGTCACGGCTATTGGGATGTGCCGACCGGGCTGCTTTCTGCCGAGGGCAAGGGCCCGGTCGTGGTGAGCGGTCACACGCCCACGGTATCGCTTGGGCGCTATTGCGAGGTTGGCGGCCTGGCAGGGCTCGATGAGGAATCGGGACGCGGGCAGATCGTGCGCTTGGGCGGCGAGGACACTGCCGGTGTGCCCGATCGCATCGACATCGACTGCGCCGCCGCCACCGGCTCCGAGTTCGGCCGCGTGGGCATCCTGCGGCTCGATGATGGGGCGGAGTTCTACGCGAACATCAACCCGGGCGAATAATCGGTGCAAGCGGTAGCTAATTTGGGACGGGGCTTTTTTTGACTACTTTTGCCCTTCTGCCCGCTAATTGATTTCTCTGGGACGGGGATTAAATAATCATTTGGCTGCCCGCTGGCTAAGTGAGTAGACTTTTTTGGAAATGCCGAGCACCCAACATATTTGCCTCAATAAAACCGCAGGTCACAGACTAGTGCTCTGTCGGTGTGGTCGGGGATTCGGTAAAAGTCTACTCACTTAGTTTTGCGTGTCCGCAACGAGACCCCAGCCGGGGTGATTCCACCGCAAATTAGCTGCTCCCATCGCCGCAATTAGGCGCCGTACGGATTCCGGTCCCTCTCTATGCGTTGGCGGATGCGGCGGTACTCGATAATCAGCAGCACCAGCAGTAGGGCCATGATGGCCAGGTAGCTTACCACAGCGCCCATCAGGCCCAGCAGGTTGATCAGGATCACCGGGAGCACCACGCTCACGGCAAAACAAATCAGGTAGACCTTGGTGACGTCGCCGGCATGGCGCAGCACCGTGATGATGGCGTAGATAAAATCGATGGCCGCGGTGACGCCGCCGGCGACGACCATCAGCAGCGCCAGCGTACGGTAGCGCTCAAAGCTGAGACCGTACATAAAGCTCATGAGGGGAATACCGGGACCTGCCATAAATGCGGCGCACACGCCGGTAATGACCACGATCAGTGCCATAACGGCAACAATAATCAGGTCAAAGCGGCGACGCTTGCGCGGATTCGCCCAAATGCTCGACAGACGCAGGAGCTGCGGTTTGTAGATAAATCCAATGCTCAACAAAATGGCCTGCGCCGGAAAGAACAGGGCATTAAAGTACAGCTGGTATTTGTAGGCCAGTGTGCCTTCCATCACAAACTTGGGCATGCTCTCGATAAGGTTGAACAGGAACAATGCACCAAAGAGCGGGGCGCACTGGACAAACAGGTGGCCGACCTCGCGCAGGCTCACGCGGCGCGATTTTTCGGTCTCGAGCAGGGCGAGCGGCGTGGTGACCAGCACGAGCGAGGCGATCGCGGCGATGCCCATGGCCATGGTCGCGATGGGCATGCTGCGCGTGAGGAACAGCGCCACGCTGAAGACCGCGATGACGCCGACGGAGCGTAGCGTTTGGCTCATGCCAGCCAGGTAGAGCTTGTCGGCCTGCTGTAGGCGGCCTTCGTACACGTCGGAGATGCCGTCAATGACCTTATACAGGTAGACGCCCAGGCCGATCGTCGCCATTTGCGCGTCATAGCCGCGGGCGCTGCTGTACATGAGGCCGCAGCCTAGGGCGAGCGTTCCGCAAAGCCAGCGATTGAGCTGGTAGGAGGCAAAGGACGTCTTTTCGTCGATATCCGAGACCTGGAAATTGCGCACGCCGTAGTTGCACGCGATCATGATGAGCGTGCCGGTGACAAAGGCGATGGAGAACTTGCCTGCCTCTTCGGCGCCCACGAGCTGCGTAGACACGATGGTGAGCAGTGGAAACGCCAAGCCCCACACGGCGGTGCCGAGGGTGTTCCAAAGATAGTCGCGACTGGTGGCGTGCTCCTCGTATTCCGCTTCCTGCATGGAGAAGCCGCCGCCGTAGACGGCGCCGAGCAGGCGGTTCCACCAAGCGTTGACCATGCGACGGACGGGGCCGGGCTTGCGATCGCGTTCGCGCCGGCGACGTGTGGCTTGGCTGCTATCGGGCCCGCCGGCGTTGCGCTGACTCAGCTCTTGGATGCGTGCGAGTTCCTCGGCAGTGTGCGAGGCAGGGAAGAGGCCGTTCTCGATGCGGCCGCCCTGGGCCTTCGCGGCGCCGTCTCTCGATGCAGCGGGGTTGGAGATGCCGTTGCGGCGGGCGATGGCGCGGCGAATGCTATCGAGGGGCGTGATGCTCAAGGCGGTTCCTTTCTATTGCTGCGCTCTAGTATAGACACCGCGGTGTCCGCACGTGTTTTTGAACAGGTTGTTCAATAATTTCGGCGGCGCCATTCAGTAGTCGGCACTTAGGGACGTTCCTTATGTGCCGGCACTTTGGGAACGTCCCTAAGTGCCGGCATCCGAGGACACTCCTTGAATGTTGCTTGTTCAAGGAGTGTCCCCAACGACTAGTCGTTTAAGAACGTCCCCAATGACTAGGCCGCTTGTCTGCGATTTTTGACCGTTGGGCGGGCGCTTCACCATTGCCGCAAAAACGTTTTTGCATATCGGGTACAAAGGACTTTACGTGAGTAAAGTGCGCGCCGCGTCCATGTGTCGCGTTTTTAAAGGAGGCCCCATGCCTGGTGTTACCCCTGCAGAAGTTTTGTCCAACTTTGGTATTACGCTCGTTGAAGATCCCGCCGAGAGTCAGCCCCGTCTGCTGGTCGATCTACCCGCCGCGGAGCTCGTCGAGTACGCTATCCGCCGCGAAGAAGGCCGCATGGCATCCAACGGCGCGCTGGTGATCGAGACGGGGGAGCGCACCGGCCGTTCTCCCAACGATCGCTTTATCGTTGACACCCCCGATGTTCACGACAAGATCGCCTGGGGCGCGGTCAACCGTCCGCTGTCCGTCGAGAGCTATGAGGCCATCAAGGCCGGCATCGTCGACTATCTCAACGAGCGCGACGTGTTCGTCACCCGCGGTATGGCGGGCGCCGACCGTAACCACACGCGTCGACTGCTCGTTGCCTGCGAGCGTGCCAGCCAGGCACTCTTTATTAAGCAGATGCTCGCCCGCCCGCTCGCCCGCGAAATCGCGCGCACCGGTGAGCCCGACTTCTGCGTGCTCGCAGCGCCCGGTTACCAGTGCGACCCCGCCAACAAGGGCCTCAATTCCAGCGCTGCCGTGGTCATCAACTTCCAGGAACGCGTGATTCTGGTCGCCGGCACCGGCTACTCCGGCGAGATTAAAAAGTCGATCTTTAGCGTCATGAACTATCTGCTGCCCGTCGAGGACGACGTGCTGCCCATGCACTGCTCGGCCAGCATGGATCCCGTCACGCACGAGACTGCCGTGTTCTTTGGCCTGTCCGGCACGGGCAAGACCACGCTTTCTGCCAACCCCACGCGCCTGCTGATCGGCGACGACGAGCACGGTTGGTCCGACATGGGTATCTTCAATATCGAGGGTGGCTGCTACGCCAAATGCGAGGGCCTGGACGCCTTCCACGAGCCCGAGATCTTCAACGCTGTCCGCTTTGGCGCGATCTGCGAAAACGTGGTGCTCGACGAGAACCGCAAGCCCAACTACGATGACATCTCGATCACGCACAACACGCGCGTGGCCTATCCCGTGGAGCACATTCCTAACGCGTGGACTAAGGGCATGGGCACCACTCCGAGTGTTGTGCTGTTCCTGACTTGCGACGCTTTTGGCGTGCTGCCGCCCATCTCGCGCCTGACGGCCGACGCCGCCATGTACCACTTTGTGACGGGCTTTACGGCTAAGATTCCCGGCACCGAGGTCGGCGTCACCGAGCCCACGCCCACGTTCTCTTCGCTGTTCGGTGAGCCGTTTATGCCACTCGATCCTATGGTTTACGCCAAGATGCTCGGCGAGCGCATTGCTGACGGCCGCACGCGCGTGTACCTGGTCAACACCGGCTGGATTGGCGGCGGCTACGGCGTGGGTCATCGCATCGAGCTGGCCTACACGCGCTCGCTGGTCGCGCGCGCCCTCGACGGCACCATCGAGGACAGCGAGTTCGTGCACGACGACATCTTTAACGTCGACATTCCCACGACGTGCCACGGCGTGCCCGATGGCATCCTTGTGCCGCGCCAATACTGGCAGAGCACCGCGCGCTACGACGAGGCCGCGCACAACCTGGCGGTGATGTTTGAGGAGAACTTCGAGAAGAAGTACTCGCACCTGCCCGAGTCCGTCAAAGCCGCCGGCCCGCATGCCCAGGTGTCCGCCGAGGCCCGTCATCGCGGTCGCGGCCTGCTGGGACTCCGCCACTAGCTTCGCCGTGAGTCCATATCCACCACAAAGGGGACAGGCACCTTTGTGGTGGTTTTGCTCACGTGGATGACTCGGGTTACAATACGCCTGACATATCGTCCCCTTCTCCGGATGGGGACAGCGCAAGCGTTCTTGTGACGGCACCGTAGGACTTTGAAGGTGGCCGTTGTAAGGGCGCTTTTTGTTTAGGCGCCCTCACTCGGGCGCGCACAATGAAGGGAGAGCGTATGAAGAGCTTTATTGCCGAGGATTCATTCTGGGAGCTGTTTCCGCAGGCAGCGGTCGGTGTTGTGGTCGTGGAGGGCATGAAGTCCACGGCTCAGATTCCTCAAGAGGACGTGGACGCGATTGCGGCGTTGCTCGACCGCGCCAATATCGATGCGGAGCGTCATCTGACCAGCGACACTATCAGCGAGAACGCACCGGTCAAGGCATGGCGCGAGGCCTATCGTCTGTTCAAGACCAAGAAAGGCGCGCGCTGCTCGATCGAGAACTTGCTCAAACGCGTGCTCAAAGGCAAGCCGGTGGGCCACATTACGCCCGCGGTGGATATTTACAACACGGTGTCGCTGACCTACGCGCTGCCCGTGGGAGGCGAGGATCTGCATGCGATCGAGGGAGACCTTCGCTTGAGGGTGACCGACGGTGGCGATGCGTTCTTGCCGCTTGGCGAGGAGGCGGACGATCCGACGCTGCCCGGCGAGCTCGCCTATATCGACGATGCGGGCGCTGTGTGCCGCTGCTGGAACTGGCGCGACGGCGTTCGCACGGCTCTGTCCGACGATTCGGCCGACGCGTTTTTGGCGATTGAATGTGTTGAGCCCGAGCGCATGGAGGACTGTCAGGCCGCCATCGATCGCTTGGCCGAGCTTCTTGAGCACTATTTGGGCGCCAACGTTCTTGTTAAGACGCTTGTGACTCGCGATAACCCGCGCGTAGAACTGTAACTCGGTCCAAACCACTACGCAAACCACCACAAAGGTGCCTGTCCCCTTTGTGGTGGTTTTTATGTTGATGGGTTAACAAATGGGGTATTTGGGTACGGGTGTCGCCTTATGCGACTAAGATGTTTACCCGTAAGCATTATGCAAGCGAAAGGCGGTCGTCTCCCATGCAGCAGAACGACGAGACACGTTTCGAGGACTTTGTCGGACTGATCAGCGGGCTCTACAAGGAGATTCAGCGCATCAAGACGTCCGAAGGTGCAAGGCTGGGCCTCAAGGGCTCCGACGTCATGTGCCTGTACTATCTTGAGCGCAGCAAGGACGGCCTGACTGGCGCCGACCTCGCCCGCATGGCCGGCGTTACCCGAGCCGCCGTTTCGCGCACACTGGCACATCTGGAGGAGGGCGGCTACGTCGAGGTCGATGACTCGGGTGATGCGGCCGTCAAGTACCGTGCCCCGGTGCGCCTGACTGCCCTGGGCGGCGAGAGCATGAGCGAGGCCGATCGCATCATTCGCGAAGTGCTCGACACCACCGGTAAGGCCATGGGCGTGGAGCAGCGCGAGCAGATGTACGCGTCGCTGCGCACGATTCTCAATACCTTGCGCGAGATCTAAGGCCGCCAAGGTATTTGCTTCCCATTAACAACTGCATAGTCCCGTTTGAGCGCGTATACCGTGCCGGGGCCTTGCTGTCAAAATTCCCTGCGCGGGACCTGCGCAAGAAAGGATTCGCTATGTCCGTCCGCATTATTACCGATTCCGCAAGCGATATGTCGCCGGCCGAGCACCCAGCACTGGCCGTTTTGCCGCTGTCCGTCACCTTTGGCACCGATGTGTACATGGATGGCATCGACATCGATCACCAGCGCTTTTACGAGATGCTCGTGGAGCGCGATGAGCTGCCCAAGACCGGCCAGGTCAACCCGTACGCGTTTTCGCAGGCCATCGCCGAGGCGCGTGAGGCCGGCGACGAGGCCGTGATTATTACCGTGGGCGCTAAGCTTTCGGGTACAAATCAGAGTGCCCGTACCGCACTTGCCGAGGCGCCGGGCGGCGACGTGTACGTGGTGGATAGCAATAACGTCACTCTGGGCGAGCGTGTCCTGGTCGAGTATGCCCTGCGCCTGGTGAACGAGGGCCGTAGTGCGGCCCAGATCGCGGCGGCCGTCGAGGCCGTCCGTGACCGCGTGGTCGTCATCGGCCTGCTCGAGACGCTGGAGTACCTGGTGCGCGGCGGTCGTCTGTCTGCTGCGGCCGGCGCCGTGGGCACGCTGCTCAACGTAAAGCCTGTGGTGGCTGTCGAGGACGGTCTGATCGTGCAGCTGGGCAAGGCGCGCGGTTCCAAGAACGGCCGCAACCTGCTGAACCAAAAGGTCGAAAAGGCGGGCGGCATCGACTTTTCCATGCCGCTGGCGCTCGGCTATACGGGTCTTTCGGATGCGGTGCTCAAGAAGTATATCGAGGACAGCGCGGCACTTTGGGCTGGCCACACCGAGGGCGAGTTGCCCGTTCACACCATCGGCGCCACCATCGGTACCCACGTAGGCCCTGGCGCCGTAGCCGTAGCCTTCTTCCAGCCCGCCAACTAACCGACCTGCCATAAACCACCACAAAGGTGCCTGTCCCCTTTGCGGTGGTTTATGCTTTTCAGGGTAGAAGGGAGCGAGCAATGGCGTCTGAGGGCTTTTTTGAACGGGTGTACGAGGTGGTCGAGCAGATCCCCGAGGGGATGGTCGCCACGTATGGTCAGGTGGCGCTGCTTGCCGGTCGACCACGAAGTGCGCGGTATGTGGGGTATGCCCTGCATAGCAATCCGCGCCCCGGCGAGATTCCCTGTCACCGCGTGGTGTTTGCCGACGGGCGCATATGCGAGGGTTTTGCTTTTGGCGGTCCCGATGCTCAACGTGAGCTTTTGCTAGGGGAGGGTGTGGCGTTTAAGGACGACATGCACGTCGACTTGGCCGCCTGTCGCTGGCCTGCAGGGCTCTAGCGGCTCTGCCGTGGCCAGAACCACCACAAAGGTGCCTGTCCCCTTTGTGGTGGTTTTCTGTTTCAGGTTTACCGGGGCTAACTTATGGAGAAGCTATGGCGGCGGATATTGATCCTGCAAAGTAAACCACGGTGAACTATATTGGTTTCAGCAACGGAGCAGGCAATAGGCGATGAAAAAGCCTGCCCTGTTGAGTTTGATTCGCATTCCTCCCCTCTGTGCGATTCAACGGTGTACTTCGGGAACAGGCCCGCTGGCAACTATCTGCCGGCGGGCCCGTTCCTGTTTATCGGGGGAGTGCAATGGGCGGAGCCGAAGCAGTCCGGCTCCGAAAAAGGCGGACGTCGTAGCGCCCGCCCTAAAGCAATCGAAAGCTCAAGCCAGCAAATCGGTCTAGTACACCATGCCCATGGCGTCCTGAACCTCTGCCAGGGTCTGATCGGCGATCTCGTTGGCGCGACGGTTGCCCTCGTGAAGGACGTCCTTCACATAGTCCAGATCGTTCTCGTAGCGCTGGCGACGCTCGCGGATCGGTGCGAAGTACTCGTTGACGGCCTCGGTCACGTACTTCTTGAGCTGGCCGGAGCCGCCCATGCCAATCTCCTCGGCAATCTCGACCTCGGAACGGCCGGTGCAGATGGCGGCCGTCGAAAGCAGGCCGGACACGCCGGGGCGGTTCTCGGGATCGAACGTGATCATGCGCTCGGAGTCGGTCTGGCTCTTCTTGATGCGCTTGGCCGTCTCCTCGGCGGTCATCGAGATGTTGATGGCGTTGCCGTAGCTCTTGCTCATCTTGCGACCGTCCAGGCCGGGCAGCAGCGGGGTCTCGGACAGCAGCGCGTCGACCTCGGGGAACACCTTGCCGTAGCGGTTGTTAAAGCGGCGGGCGATGGTGCGGGTGAGCTCGATGTGCGGCAGCTGGTCGCGGCCGACGGGCACCACATTGCCCTTGCAGAACAGGATGTCGCAGGCCTGGTGCACCGGGTAGGTGAGCAGAAGGCCGGTGAGCTCGTGCCCCGAGGCCTCCATCTCGGCCTTGACCGTGGGGTTGCGCGCCAGCTCGGCCTCGGACACCAGCGACAGGAACGGCAGCATGAGCTGGTTGGCGGCGGGCACGGCGGAGTGCGCGTAGATCATGGTCTTGTCGGGGTCGATGCCGCAGGCAAGGTAGTCCATGACCATGTTGTACACGTTGTCCTGGATGTGCTCGGTGGTGTCGCGGTCGGTGATGACCTGGTAGTCGGCGATGAGTACGTTGGTCCTGGCGCCCATGTTCTGCAGCTCCACGCGGCCCTTGAGGGTGCCAAAGTAGTGACCCAGGTGCAGACGGCCGGTGGGGCGGTCGCCGGTAAGCATGGTGAACTTCTCGGGCGTCTTGGTCAGGCCCTCGCGAATGGCGTTGCTCTTTTGCAGCGCGACTTCGTAGCTGTTCTCGTTTGGCATGATTGCTCCTAACGTTCGTTCGCAGGTTTTGATGATAGCGTGTTTATTGAGAGGGGTGGGCGTGAGTGGGTGAGGGACTGCCAGGGGCCGGCTTTCAAGTCCGCCGCGGCGTTCGCGCGAACGGCTGCCAACGCCTTGGCACATCCTCGGCAGCTTACCCTAGAGCTTGTGGTGGCGCTCTTCTTTGCGCTCCTCGGCTGCCTGCTCCTCCTGCTTAAAGGCGGGGTCGTCGGGGGTGACGAGCTCGTCCTCGTGCGTGCGCTTGTTGTAATGGTGGCGCAGCACGGGCTCAAACAGATGTAGATGCTTGGCAAAGGCCGCCGAGCCAATGGCGAGCACGGTAAAGATGAGCACGCGCATGGGCACCTCGACCTGGTTAATCGCGGCGGCGCCGGCCGAAAGCATGATGCACCAGGCATAGATGAGCAGCACGGCCTGTTTTTGGTTGTAGCCTTCTTGGATCAGGCGGTGGTGGATGTGGCCCTTGTCGGCCTGCCCGATGCTAATGTGGGCGCGCTTGCGGCGCACAATGGCGCTAAACGTGTCGATGATGGGCACGCCGGCAACGATGAGCGGGATGATAAGCGAGGTGAGTGCGGCGGTGCGGCTCACGTTGAGCAGCGAGATGGAGCCCAGCGCAAAGCCCAGCAGCAGCGACCCCGAGTCGCCCAAGAAGATGCTTGCGGGGTTGAAGTTGTAGTGCAAAAAGGCTAGACAGGCGCCAAAGAGCGCAATAGAGAGCGCGGCGGCGTCGATGCGGCCCGAGAGCACGGCCATCGAGAACATGGTGAATGACGCGATGCCGCAGATGCCCGTGGCCAAGCCGTCGAGGCCGTCGATGAGGTTAATGATGTTGGTGAATGCCACCAGATAGATCACGGTGATGGGGTAGGCGAGCCATCCGAGCATGATCTCGCCGGGGGCAAACGGGTTGACGATGACGCCGATTTTTAGGCCGCCGATACAGGCGATAAGCGCGGCGAGGACTTGTCCGGCCAGCTTTTGCTTGGGCGTGAGCTGGAAGACGTCGTCGATAGCGCCGGTCGCAAAGATGACGGTAAAGGAGAGCGCCAGCATGGGATAGCTAATGTGAAGGCGCGGGTGCGGCACCAGGACGGGTGGCCAGCCTAGGTACCAGGTGCCTAGGATTTGCACAATGCAGGCAACGACCAGGCCCAAAAACACCGCCGCTCCGCCCAAACGTGGGATGGGCTTGGTGTTGATGCGGCGCTTAGAAGGATAGTCGACGGCATCGAGCTTAATTGCCAAGCGCTTGACCAGGGGCACCGCGAGGAAGGTCGTGATAAAGGCCGCCGCTGCCACGCATAGGTACGGTATGTAGCTCGGGGATGAAGCCATGAATCTAAAAACCGCCAAGCGTCGAAGGAAAAGGTCAGAAGAACGCCATGCGCAAAGGGCATAGCCGGACCATAATACTCGACCAAGGGGGGTGCATGGAATTGCACGCAGCGATAATCACGCGCTTACCAGATATTGGGATGTTGTCGATGGCTTGTCGGGATGCCGGCGGGGATCCATATGGACTGTAATGGTGATTTTCGGCAAAAGAAAACCACCCCCCACGTTACGAAAATGAACCCACCTAAAACAGGTGGGTGCCCTCATCGACTGTTCCAGCGTCCTTAACAACGAAGGATACCTGTACTAGGTACGACTGTGTGGGCTCCCTAAATAAACGCGACGGTTCACCCAGTTGCTCCGCGGGGGGCGGAATACCTACATCATAAAGCGGCACTTTATCGATTCCAGTCTTGACATTACAAAAATCGTGTCGGACGATTACGGCGCCTTGGGCTCGAGCCGTCTGTGGGGTTGATCCCTTTACGTTTGAGCTGCTGAATCGTTGTTTTGGAGCATGGTTTTATGCCGACGTCGTTGACCGAACTTTTTTCGCCCGCCTGCCATTTGTGTCCGCGCCGTTGCGGTGCGGCGCGCGATGAGGGTGCGCACGGCGTCTGCGGTGCTAACGACACGCTCAAGGTGGCCCGCGCCGCGCTTCATATGTGGGAGGAGCCGCCTATCTCGGGCGAGGCCGGTTCGGGCACGATCTTCTTTAGCGGCTGCTCGCTTAAATGTATCTACTGCCAGAACCACGAGATCTCGACCGGCAATTTTGGCCTTGAGATTTCGCCTGAGCGCCTGGTCGAGATTATGCTGGAACTGCAGGACCAGGGTGCCAACAACATCAATTTGGTGACGGCGACGCACTATGCGCACCTGTTGCCTGCCGCGATTGCCGCGGCACGGGCGCGCGGGCTGGTCATCCCAATCGTCTACAACACGAGCGGTTATGAGCGCGCGAGTGCCGTGGCGGCGCTCGGCGACCTGGTCGATGTGTGGCTTACCGACTTTAAATATGCCGATGCCGAGCTTGCGCAGTCGCTTTCTCATATTAAGGACTATCCGTGTGTGGCCGTGTCGGGCCTGGCCCAGATGGCGCGCGAGATCGAGCGCCGCGGGGGAGAGTTGGTGGACGAGGACGGGCTTATGAAGCGCGGTATGATCGTGCGCCACCTGGTGCTTCCGGGGCATGCGGACGATTCGTGTCGCGTACTGGACCTAGTGTGGCAGACGGTGGGCGACGTGCCGATCTCGGTCATGAACCAGTACACGCCCAATGCGCTCATGCGCGAGCAGGGCGGCGACCTGGCACGCGCCGTGACGCGTGAGGAGTACGAGCAGGTGCTCGACCATGCCGACGACCTGGGTTTTACGACGATGTTCTGGCAAGAGGGCGGCGCGGTAGACGAGAGCTTCACCCCGGCCTTCGACACCACCGGTGTTCTTACCAGCGCAAAGTAGTGCGTTCGTCGATGATTTTTCTGGGACGGGGATAAAAAATCATCGAGAGGATCGCCTGTTCGAAAAGTTGCCAAAATAGCCGCGCCCCAAAAAGACTGGTTATTGGGCGTTGACAGTTGGCGAGCCGTAGGTAAAATATCGACTTGTCCTGGGGACGTAGCTCAGTTGGGAGAGCGCTGCCGTCGCATGGCAGAGGCCGAGGGTTCGACTCCCTTCGTCTCCACCCTTGGATTTGATAAGCCGCTGACATTGTGTCGGCGGCTTTTTTTAAAAGAAAGGGCTATACCATGGCAGAGCTTGAGTCCCAACCATTGTCCGACGAGGAGCGCGCTGAGTTGGAAGAGCTCCGCGCTGAGAAGGCCCGCCGCGAGGCTCGGGAAGAGGCCCGTCGCGAGCGTGAGGAGCTGGCTGCCCTGCGCGCCGAGCGTGCGAAGGCCGAGGAGGTCGCCTCGAACGCCGCATCCGAGCGCAAGCCCGCGCCCGCACCCAAGCCCGCTGCTGCGAAGCCTGCACCTGCCGCGCCCAAACCTCAGCCTAAAAAGGCCGCTCGTCTTAAGTCCGTCGAGCCCAAGCCGAGCCGTGACGAGATGACCTTTGCCCAGCGCATGGTTACCTCCAAGGAACCTACGGGCGAGAACGAGATCCCTGGCATGGCGCCGGCTCAAAAAATCATCATTGTCCTTGCCCTCATCGCGTTTGTCATCTTTATGGGCTACACGATCCTGACCAGCATGGGCCTGCTCTAACCGATTTGCATCGGGCGTCATGTCCGCATGCTCTGCTCTCGTCCAACCCTCAAATTCTGCACCACACATCCGAAAGGTCGCCCCATGGCTTTGACCGATATCTCTCATCCCACCGACATCGCAATGCTCACCGATCTGTACGAACTCACTATGGCCCAGGGCCTGTGGGAGAGCGGCAAGGCCAATGAGCAGGGTTGTTTTACCGCGTTTTACCGCGACCATCCCTTTGGCAGCGCCTATGCCGTCATGTGCGGCACCGCCGAGCTGCCCGAGCTAGTCGAGAATCTGCGCTTTACGCCCGAGGATATCGACTACCTCGCCTCGCTCCAGGCCCCGGCCGGTGGCGCGATGTTCAGGTCCGCATTCCTCGACTACCTGCGCGATTTTCGTGCGCATGTAAATATCGACGCCGTCCCCGAGGGCGAGCTCGTCTTTCCACGCGAGCCCATGGTGCGCGTCACCGGTCCTGCGCTCGAGTGCCAGCTGCTTGAGACGGCGCTGCTCAACATCGTCGGGTTCCAGACGCTTGTCGCCACCAAGACGGCGCGAGTGGTGCTCGCCGCCGACGGTCGCCCCGTGGCGGAGTTTGGCCTGCGCCGAGCCCAGGGTCCCGATGGCGGCCTGGCCGTTGCGCGCGCGAGCTACGTTGCCGGCTGCTCCTCTACGTCCAATGTGCTCGCCGGCCGCCGCTACGGTATTCCCGTCTTTGGCACGCATGCGCACAGCTGGGTGATGAGCTTCGATTCCGAGCTCGAGGCCTTCCGCGCCTTTGCCAAGTCGAGCCCCAAGAACTGTACACTGCTCATCGACACCTATGACGTGCGCGAGGGCTGCGAGCATGCCATTACGGTCGCCAAGGAGATGGAGGCGGTGGGCGAGCGCCTGTCGGCTATTCGCATTGACTCGGGCGATCTCGCCAAGCTCTCCAAGTATGTCCGCGGTCGTTTCGATGCCGAGGGCCTGCCCTATGTGGGGATCTCGGTTTCTAACGATCTGGATGAGTACACGATTCAGTCGCTGCTCGACCAGGGCGCGCCCATCGATAGCTTTGGCGTGGGCACCAAGCTCGCGACCTGCTATGACCAGCCGGCGCTGGGCGGCGTGTACAAGCTTTCCGCCCGCCGTGCGAGCGAGGCCGACCCGTGGACGCCGGTGGTCAAGCTCTCCGAACAGCCCTACAAGCGCACGATCCCGGGCGTGCAGCGCGTGCGCCGTTATTACGACGGCTTTGGCGGCCCGGTCTGCGACATGATCTACGACGAGGACCATCTGGTGGGGGAGGGCGCCGCGCGCGGCAATACCCTCGTGGCCGTGAATGATGCCGCCCTGGTGACCGACGTGTCGGAGCTTGAGTATCGCGAGCTGCTGGTGCCGATCGTGCGCGATGGCAGTGCAGTGGCTCCGCGTGAGAGCATCCAGGACGCGCGCGAGCGCTGTGTTTGTGCGCTCGATCATCTGGACGCAGCTTTCAAGCGCTTCCTGTACCCGCAGACCTATGTGGTGGGCATGGAGCAGGGCCTGGCTCAGGTGCGCGACGAGCTCGTGCGCAAGAACATGGCCGCGTCCTCGGCTTTCCCCTGGGCAAAATGATTCCTTGGGCGGTAGGGGCGAGTCACGCTCCCTTGGCCGCCAGCTCGGCCGTTCGCTGAACAGTTGATTGGTTTGACGTATGACGACTTCTTATAAAACGATGGTGGTAAAGATCGGTTCGTCCACGGTGGTGGGCGCCGATGGCAAGGTCAACCGCGCCTTTATCGGCGGACTTGCCGATCAAGCCGCAGCGCTGCGCAAGCTCGGCTGGCGTCTGGTCGTGGTGAGCTCGGGCGCTATTGCCTGTGGCTATCCCGTGTTGGGCTTCGACCGCAAGCCGGTCGGCGACCTTCCGAGCCTGCAGGCCTGCGCCTCGGCTGGTCAGTGCATCATCTCGTCGGCCTACGACGAGGAGTTCCATGCGCGCGACCTGCTCACCTCGCTCGTGCTGCTCACGCGTCACGACACGGCGCGTCGCACGTCCTACCTGCACGCGCGCGACGCCCTGCTGCGTCTGGTGGAGCTGGGCGTGGTGCCGGTCGTCAACGAGAACGACACCGTTACCGTCGACGAGATCAAGTTTGGCGACAACGACACACTGGCGGCGCTCGTGAGCTGCCTGGTATCTGCCGATCTGTGCGTGACGCTCTCGGACATCGATGGTCTCTATACTGCCAATCCGCATGAGGACCCCACGGCCGAGTTTGTTCCTGTCGTGCATAAGATCGATGCCAAGATTATTGCCTCGGCGGGCGATTCTTCCACATCGGTGGGCACGGGCGGCATGATTACCAAGATCCGCGCGAGCCGCATCCTGATGACGGCGGGCATTCAGAGCGTGATTTGCTCGGGCGAGGAGCCCGATGCGCTCGTGCGCCTCGCCCGCGGCGAGAGCGTGGGCACGCTGTTCGATCCGCCGGCGGAGCGTCTGGACATCGCACCCCGCAAGCTGTGGATCGCGCTGGGCGACAAGGCACATGGGTCGGTGACGGTTGATGATGGTGCTGCGAAGGCGCTGGTTAGCCGTGGCTCTTCCTTGCTTGCGGTGGGTATTCGCGAGGTCGATGGCCAGTTTGCCGAGGGCGATGTGCTCGACGTGTGCGATCCGAGCGGTATGGTCGTCGCCCGCGGTATCGCCGAGGCCGATTCGGACGTGCTGGAGCTTGCAGCCGGCCGCCGCCAGGACCAGATCGCCAGCAACCGCCTGCTCGCTAACCTGGCCGAGAAGCCGGCGATACACAGGGATAACTTGATCGTATTTGCATAAAGAAAGACAGCGCTGCGGATCGTTTCCTGCAGCGCTGTCTTTCTCGTGCCGGCACTTGGGGACGTTCCTTATGTGCCGGCACTTTGGGACACTCCTTAGCTAGAAGATCCGGCGCAGGTCTCCGCGGTTGAGCGCTTCGTCGAAGAGGTGCTTGAACACCACGCTGCCGTGCAGGCCGTCGTGCTCGAACTCGTTGGTCACCCAGGCATGCGAGTTGCCCACGCGGCTGAGCGTATCGAGCTGCATGCCCGAATCGACGTACATATCGTCGAAATACACCGCGGCCTGGAGTGGCACCTCGTTGCAGGCTAGGCGCTGCGGGTCGTAGATCTTGTCCCAGCTGGTGTCTTCCATCAGCAGGTCCATGGCGGGCTTAAACGGCATAAGCTCGGGCATCTGCTCAAACATCCACGGGAACATGGCCTCGCCGGTAAACATGAGCGGGCGCGCGAGTGTGTCGAACTCGGCACGATGGGCCTTCTCCTCTGCTGCGGCCCAGCGAATGGGCATGGTGTCGCCGTCGGCGTAGATAAACTCCTGCAGCGTCCAGTACAGCGGGTTTGTACGCGTGTTGGTGCGCTCGAAGGCGCGCATCAAAAAGCTGTCGGATACCGAGGAGCCGCAGCTAAGCGTACCGTCGCCAGTAACAAACGCGTGATCGATAATCCAATGCATGCGCTCAAAGCTCGGCTTCATGCCAAAGTCGCTGCCCATGAGCTGTAGGCGCTCGACCGTCATCGGCGAGCCGTCGGGCAGCACGGGCTTCTGGGCCTCGAGCGCATCGGCCAGGGCTGCCACGCGGTCGACGTCAGCGGGGTAGCGGTCGTAATACTGCTGCGTCTTGGCGGCCATGCGCGGGAAGGTGTGCGCGTAGACCTCGCTTGCGCTCGCCGGCACGTGGGGGATGCCGCCGCAGGTAAAGCTTGCCGCTATGCCCTCGGGGAAGAGCGACAGATAGCTCAACGTCAAAAAGCCGCCGTAGCTCTGCCCGAGTGTGACCCAGGGCTTGCCGCCAAAGCCCACCAGGCGCAGGTACTCAAAATCGCGCACGATGGAGCTGGCGAGGTGGCGCTTGAGGAAATCCGCCTGCGAGCGTGTGGCATCGGAGCCGGCCGCCGTCGCGCGCTCACCCAGTGCCTTGATCGTGCGTCCGTCCACGCAGCTACTGCGTCCGGTGCCGCGCTGGTCGGGAAGGACCACGCGGAAGTGTTTGACGGCCTCCTCGATCCAGCCGTCGCTTGTGGGCGACAGCGGACGTGGGCTCTCGCCGCCGGGGCCGCCCTGCAAAAACAGGAGCAGCGGCAGATCGTCGTTGATGCGGTCGGGCGCGCAAACCACGCGGTAGAAGAGCTTGATGCTCTCGGGCGCGCCGGCGATGGGTGCCGGCATAGCGCCGCGGCGCATGGTGCTGCCGACGGCCAGGAGCATCGGCTCCAGGCCGCGCCAGTCAAGGGGGACGTCGATGCTGTGGTCCTCGACGTAAAGGCCGGGGACGTGGTACGAAGTGATGAGGGCCATGTGAGTCTTCCGTTCGTTGCGGTGTTTCGGGTTGACCAATTCTACCGCCGCGGGCGAGGCCATGCGCAAATCGGCTACCATGGTTGCAAACTTCTAGGAGAAAGGGCCGCCCATGTCGGTCGATATAGCCACGTATGTCCACGATCTTGCCGTTGCCGCCAAGGCAGCGTCGGCCTCGCTTGCCACGGCGAGCAACGAGCAGCGTCAGGAGGCCGTGCGCGCCATGGCCGCAGCACTGC
Organism: uncultured Collinsella sp.; assembly: GCA_905211535.1. Lineage (GTDB taxonomy): Bacteria > Actinomycetota > Coriobacteriia > Coriobacteriales > Coriobacteriaceae > Collinsella. The sequence continues at coordinate 45,184 of CAJMAZ010000007.1, forward strand.
GCAACGGTGTCGACTCCATCGTCGCCGCCAACGAGCTCGATATGTCCGCCGCGCGCGATGCGGGTACCTCGGCCGGACTGCTCGATCGCCTGCTGCTGACGCCCGAGCGCGTCGAGGGCATGGCCGCCGGCCTGGAAAAGCTCGCCGAGCTGCCCGATCCCGTGGGCCGCGTGCTCGACCACCGCGTGCTTGCAAGCGGCGTGGACCTGACCCGTGTGAGTGTGCCGCTGGGCCTGGTCGCTATGGTCTACGAGGCGCGCCCCAACGTGACGGCCGACGCCGCGGGCATCTGCATCCGCACCGGCAACGCCTGCATTCTGCGCGGCGGCTCGCTGGCCTATCACTCGTGTGCCATGATCGCCGAGCTGCTGGCCGATGCGCTCGAGGCCAAGGGCTTCCCGCGCGAGGCCGTCTCGATGATTGAGTCCACCGATCGCGAAGCCACCGGCGAGCTTATGAAGCTCCGCGGTATCGTCGACGTGCTCATTCCGCGCGGTGGTGCGGGCCTGATTCAGCGCTGCGTGCGCGAGTCGCTTGTGCCGGTGATCGAGACGGGCACGGGCAACTGCCACATCTACGTGCATGAATCCGCCGACTTTGATAAGGCGCTCAACATTATCGTTAATGCCAAGACCCAGCGCGTAGGCGTGTGCAATGCCGCCGAGTCGCTGCTGGTCGACCGTGCTGTGGCCGATGCGTTTTTGCCTGCGGTCGTGGCCGTGCTGCATGACCACGGCGTGTTCATTCACGGCGACGAGGCAACCTGCGCCGCATGCGCCGATGCCGGGCTTGCCGAGGGTGATGACTACGTCGCCGCGACTGAGGAGGACTGGGGTCGCGAGTACCTGGCTCTCGAGATGAGCGTGAAGGTCGTGGCAAACGAGGACGAGGCCATCGCACACATCAACCGCTACGGCACGATGCACTCCGAGGCCATCGTTGCCGAGGACACGGATGCTTGCGAGCGCTTCCTGGATGCGGTCGATGCCTCGGCCGTGTACGCCAACGCCAGCACGCGCTTCACCGACGGCGGCGAGTTTGGCCTGGGCGCCGAGATCGGCATCTCGACCCAAAAGCTTCACGCCCGCGGCCCCTTTGCCGCCGAGGCCCTCATCACCTACAAATACAAGCTCCGAGGCACCGGCCAGGTCCGCCCCTAAACCTACCAAAAAGGGACAGGTTTATTTTGGCAGGTTTTATCTGCGGTTTTGCCGGGCGATGCGTTCGCCCGGCTTTTTCCTCCGCATGCTTTTTCTGCCTTTCGGCTTGAGCCGCGGCGATATACGATAGTGACACCGTGTCTTAGCACCGACTCACCTGGAGGTATTGCCATGTCACAGACGCTTTCCGCTGGAATCACCCGCGACCGTGCGTTCGAATTGCTCAACGAGCACAACAAGGACCCGTTCCACATCACCCACGGCGAAACGGTCGAGGGCACCATGCGCTACTTTGCGCGCGAGTTCGACCCCGAGAACGAGGAGTTTTGGGGCATCGTCGGTTTGCTGCACGACCTGGATTGGGAGGAGCATGAGGACGATCCCGTGAACCACACCATCTATGCGGGCGAGATCCTTGAGGGCGAGGGTGCCTCTCCCGAACTCATTCGCGCTATTCAGACGCACACGTCCGATTTCAATACCTCGCTGCCCAAGCCCGAGCTGCAGATGGAGAAGATCCTGTTTGCTTGCGACGAGCTCACCGGCCTGATCGGTGCTGCCGTGATCATGCGTCCGAGCAAGAGCGTCATGGACTTTACGACCAAGTCGCTCAAGAAGAAGTTCAAGGACAAGCGCTTTGCCGCCGGCTGCTCGCGCGACGTGATTTCGCAGGGCGCCGAGATGCTCGGCTGGGAGCTCCCCGAGCTCTTTGACCGCACCATCGCGGCCATGCAGTCCTTCGCGCCCGACCGCGACACCTTCCAGGCCTAACCTGCCAAATTGGGACAGGTTTATTTTGGTAGATTTTATCTGGGAAAACGCTTCCGTTGGACGTTATTCAGCGGAAGCGTTTTCTGTTTGACATGGAGACGCTGGCGAATGCGGTGCCTCGCGGCAGGCAGTTGCGCTTCGCCGTATCCGTAACTCGGTAAACGCGACGTTAGGACGCGTTCTTGATAATCCATGTTCCCAGTCCGGTCAGCAGCTGAACCTGCTTAACCGTTAGCCCTTGTTTTCGAAGCGCGAGAATCGCCTCATTGCGAAGTGGCTTGGAGACGGATTTAAGTTCCGTCGGAGCACATCCTGCGACACTCTGCACGATTGCCGTGCCAAATTCGCATAGATCTTCCTCGCGAACCTTGGCTGTTGCGCTGGGGCGATAGGGAAGCGACGGCGTACTTTCCATGAGCTTAAGGTATGAGCGAGGTGTTGGGAATAAAACACCGACAACGCTGCCGGTGACATGCGGCCGTGACCTGGCGCTCATTAGATACTCGCGATGGCTGCTCCAGGGATATTCGTCATATGCCGCCAGTCCTGCTTTTTGTGGATTCAGATGGATGTATCGAATTGCTTCGAGTAAATATACTTCCGACTTAATGGGCGAATCCCAAAACCGTTCCTGAAACACGTGGCCGATATGCCCTGTCCGCGCATTGTACCTGCCCGCATACGATACGGCTACCGCGTGCATCGCGTCGCTCTTACGGTCATCCGGGTCGTCGATGAGCAGATGAATATGGTTTCCCATAAGGCACCAAGCGATAAGCTCGATATTGTGTTTGGGGAGGATCGCATCGAGGATCTGAAGCATGGCGATTCGGTCCTCGGTATCGTCAAACAGCAATTGCCCTCCGTTTCCACGCAACGTAACGTGGAAATAACCGGTTGGTGACTTTGAACGAGGTTTTCTCGGCATGGCCCCTCCTTTAGCTTGGATGGGCTGAAGATACCTCATTCGGGGGCTTCGGTTGTCGAGATTCAGTTCACCGACTATAGCTGCTACCTGCCGAAATATAATTGCGTTTTCAAATTGATGCTTTTTAATGGTAATTGAGTAAGACGGGTGCGCTTGCTGTGGATGCGGGCGTTGGTTACGTCGATCTGGACGGCCCTCGCGTGATGTCATCGCAAATGGGCTTCACGCATTTTTACGGCGATAGAAAAATGGTCGGGCGCTCTTAAACAAAACGGAGCACCCGACCATTTACTGATTGTTTGTTGACGTTTGGCCAGATAAAACCTGCCAAAATAAACCTGTCCCTTTTTGGCAGGTTAGTTGAGGGCGGCTTGGGCTAGGCGGGCTTCGGCGGCCTCCTCGGTGACGCCCAAGGCCACGGCGAACTCCTCGATGGAGCGGCGCTTGGCCTCCTTGAGTACGCGCATGTAGTAGGAGCTGGGCTTTTTATCAGCTTCCTCGGCCTGGCGAATGCGGTGCATCATGGTCTTTGCCACGCGGACCGTCTCGGGCGCGCCCAGCTTGAGCTGCTGCTTAAAGTGCGTCTCCTCAAGTGAGCTGTTGCGCTCGGTAAAAGTGTCGCACTCCAGCTCGTCATAGTGGCTCAGCAGGTGCTCGGCATCTTGCTGCGAGATGGCGGCGTGCAAACGGTCGGCCTGCGCCACGGGGTACATGAGGATCGTCTGCGCATGTCCCTGCTTGGTCTCGAGCAGTAGCATGGGCTGCGGTGTGTCGTCCCTAAAACCGACGACGGTGCAGACTCCCTGACCCGGATGAATGACGTGTTGACCGATTGAGAACATGCTACCTCCAACTTATACGAATTTAAGTATGTCTAGAATAACACGCTGACGTGCGCAAACCCTTACTTTATGCAGGAAAAGCACACAACTCTGATAGGTAAGAGTATTCGATAACAGGCGCAGCTCATTCACACCTTTATACATTTTCAACGCCTGCATAATCTGCAGGCAGACTGGCATCTTTGAGTGACTCCATACAAGCTGTAGTCAATTTTGTGCATATGCAATATCGATTGGCTTTACCCTGCGACAGTGCCCGTCGCTTGTGATAGAGTGCTACAAACTCTGGCTTTTGCCCTACGAGTGACCAAGAGCTCGGGGGCTTTAACACAAGGAGGACCTATGCCCGAGAAGATTGAAGAGCTGGTACGCGCTGCGCTTGCTGCGGCCCAGGAGGCCGGCGACCTTTCCGCATTTGAACTTGACGATTGCGCCATCGAGCGACCGGCTGACACTTCTCATGGCGAGTGGACCTCTACCATGGCCCTGAAGTCCGCCAAGCTGGCCCACTGCGCCCCGCGCAAGATCGCCGAGGCCATCGTTGCCCATATGCCCGAGGACCCCGCGATCGAGAAGGTCGAGATCGCAGGCCCCGGCTTCATCAACTTCTACCTCTCCGTCGCCGTCAAGAATGCCATCTTTGGCGAAGCTCGCGAGAAGGGTATGGACTTCGCTAAGTCCAACGTCGGTGGTGGCCTGAAGACCCAGGTCGAGTTCGTTTCCGCCAACCCCGTCGGCCCCATGCACATCGGCCACGGCCGTTGGGCCGCGCTGGGCGACTCGCTCTGCCGCGTTATGGACCACGCCGGTTACGACATCCAGCGTGAGTTCTACATCAACGACCACGGCTCTCAGATGAACACCTTCGGCAACTCCATCAGCACGCGCTATATGCAGCTTGCCGACATCATCGCCAAGCAGGGCGTGGATATCGACGAGGCTCACAAGCTGCTGATCGCCGACCGCGACGCCTTTGTTGCCGACGAGAACGACGAGCATCCCGAGACCCATCCGTACCAGGACAACTTTGCCGAGACCCTGGGCAAGGACTCCTATGGCGGCGACTACATCATCGACGAGGCCGCCGAGTTCTGGCGCACCGATGGCGATAAGTGGGTCGAGGCCGATCCGCAGGAGCGTATGGAGAGCTTCCGTGAGCGCGGCTACGTGAAGATGGTCGACAACATGCGCGACCTCTGCCATGCCGTCAACTGCGACTTCGATCGTTGGTACTCCGAGCGTTCGCTGTACGTGAAGGACACCGAGGGCGAGACCGCCGGCACCTCTGCCGTCGACCGCGCTTTTGAGAAGCTCGACAAGATGGGCTACCTCTACACCAAGGACGGCGCCCTGTGGTTCCGCTCCACCGACCTGGGCGATGACAAGGACCGCGTCCTTATCAAGTCCGACGGCGAGTACACCTACTTCGCCTCCGACGTTGCCTATCACTGGGATAAATTCCAGCGCGTTGACCACGTCATCGACATCTGGGGCGCCGACCACCACGGCTACATCGAGCGCGTCCGCTGCGTCTGCGACGCTCTGGGTTACCCCGGCAAGTTTGAGGTTCTGCTGGGCCAGCTCGTCAACCTGCTGCGCAACGGCAAGCCCGTCCGTATGTCCAAGCGTAAGGGCACCATGGTGACCCTTCAGGAGCTCGTCGACGAGGTCGGCTCCGATGCCGCTCGCTACACGCTCATCTCCAAGAGCTCTAACCAGATGGTCGACTTCGACATCGAGGCCGTTAAGAAGCGCGACAACTCCAACCCGGTGTACTACGTGCAGTACGCTCACGCCCGCGTGTGCTCCATCCTGCGCCGTGCCGCTGACGTTACGCCCGAACAGGCTGACGAGATGGGCATGAAGGCCGTCGCCGCCAAGGCCATCGGTGAGAACGTCGATTACTCGCTGCTGACCGACCCGACCGAGCTCGCCCTTTCGCGTAAGCTCAACGAGCTCACCGACCTCATCGCCAGCTGCGCTCGCGACCGCGCCCCGTTCCGTCTGACGCACTTTGCCGAGGAACTCGCCGGCGACTTCCACAGCTTCTACGCTGCCTGCCAGGTTCTGCCGAGTGAGGGCCGTCCCGTCGACCCCGAGCTTTCGCGCGCCCGTCTGGCCGCTTGCGACGCCGTCCGCGTGACGCTCGCCCTGGTTCTCACCCTCGTTGGCGTTTCCGCTCCCGAGCAGATGTAATCTGCGAGTCATTTGACCGTACAGACTTGGTTTAACTAAGCCTTGAAAGCCCGATCTCCCACGGAGGTCGGGCTTTTTTGCAAACGCCGACGTATTGACGAATTTGGAACTGCTGGAAATACGAAACTATGTCGATTTACTACGATGAATTGAGGTATTCCAACCACGCCGGCTTTTCGCTAAAAAGTGCAAGGCATCTACCTGCGGTTTTAGTTCAACAAGTTTCGGAGTGGTCGCGGTTGAGCGATTCATCGTAGTAAACCGCCATAGTTTTGGCGGAGGCAGTCAGATTTGTGGGTGTTAAACCAAAGAGTGTCCCTTTTGACTAGTCGTTTAAGAACACCCAATGACTAAGTTGCAGGTGGCGGCGGTTGTGTTACACTAACGCTGCGTATATGACGCAAATATCTCGATACAGATCAATGATGTCCGTCGGTATTTGACGGAGCTAGACTGTTTAGCCGCCCTGAAGGTTTATGCAGGGAGCATGTGATCACAGGGCTTGAAAAGAAAGTTGAGCAAACACTGTGTCTGATCAACAGCAAGAAAACGAAATAACGACGACGCAGGCCGCTCCCGCTGCACCGGTTGCGTCGGACCAGGTCGCGGCGCCCGCGCAAGCCTCGGCTCCTGAGACGCCTAAGGCTGCTTCGACGCCTATGCCTGTGGCGGCTGAGAAGGCCGTGCCTGCAACTGGTGAGGAGGCTGCTCCGGCAAAGCCCAAGCGCATGCGCCGCACGGCCAAGCCTGCCGCTGACGGCGAGGAGGTCACTAAGCCCAAGCGCCGTACCACGCGCACGACGCGCGCCAAGCGTACCGTTGCAGCTGACTCCTCGGCGTCGATTTCTGATGAGGTCGCGCAGGCACGTGCGTTGGCGCAGATTAGCGAGGCTCAGGTGGTGCGCGCCCGCCGTCGTGCTGCCGAGCGCGAGGCCGCGGCTCTGGCCGAGCTTGCAGCTCCGTCTGTGCCCGAGACCCCTGCCGCCACCGAGACCCCTGCCGCCGACCTGCCGCCCGAGAAGCCGGCAACGCGCACACGCCGTCGCACGGCTGTTAAGGCCGAGCAGGTTGCTGAACAGGTAACCCCCGAGCTCACTGAGGCTTCGGTCCGTTCCACGGCAGGGGAGGGCGCATCGCCTGCTGAGCACGCTGCGTCTGTCGAGGCCAGCGAAGTTCCCGTTGTCGATCCGGCTTTGCGCCCGCACCGTCGCGGTCGCAAGCCCAAGGCCTTCGTCGAGGCAGAGAAGGCCGCAGCCGCAGCCGCAGCTGCTCGGGATGCTGCGGCGACCGCCGAGTCTGCAACTGCTGCCGATGCACCCGTTCAGGATGCTACGACTTCCGAGGCCGCTCCCGCCGATGCCGAGCCCGCCGACGTCCGTCCTGGTCGCAGCCATCGTACTGCTGCTAAGCGCGCGTCCAAGGCCAAGGCTGCCAAGAAGGGTGCGTCCGAGGATTCCGCCGAGACGACCGCCGATGCATCGACTGATGCCGCCGAGCCCCAAGACGTCGAACAGTCTGCGTCCGAGAAGCCCAAGCGCGGTCGTAAGAAGTCCGCTAAGGCCAAGGCGTCCGAGCAGCAGGCTGATGCCGAAGCGCAGATTGATTCCGGCGCCGAGGCCAATGACGCCGCTGCGGCCAATGCCGGCGCCGCCGCAACCGATGGTGCCGCCCCCGCTGAGGGCGAAGACGGCACTCGTTCCAACCGTCGCCAGCACAAGCGCAACGAGGAGCGCAACGATCGCAAGGACGAGCGCAACAACGACCGTCGCAACCGTCAGCGCGATCGCAAACAGCGCAACAAGGAGCGCAACGCCGCCCCCACCGAGCCCACGCTTTCGCGTGAGGAGCTCGCTGCCATGAAGGTCGCCGAACTGCGCGAGAAGGCCAAGGAGTTCGAGATCGAGACGACCGGCAAGAAGAAAGCCGAGCTCGTCGAGGAGATCTACGTCACCGCCGCGAAGGCAGAGGGCTTCCGCGACATCAAGGGCATTCTGCAGATTCGCCCGGACAGCTCCGGCATCATCCACGCCCATGGCTACATGAAGTCCAACGACGACGCCTTCGTGCCCGCCTACCTCATCCGCTCAGCGCGCCTGCGCACGGGCGACGTCATCGAGGGCTCGCTGCGTCCTTCGCGCGGCGGCGACAAGCGCGCCGGCCTCGCCAAAATCACGACCGTCAACGGTCTGGACCCCGAGCAGATTCGCAACCGCCCCAAGTTCGGCGACCTCACCCCGGTCTATCCCAACGAGCCGCTGCGCATGGAGCACGGCAAGGACTCCATTACCGGTCGCGCCATCGACATCGTGTCGCCGATCGGCAAGGGTCAGCGTGGCCTGATCGTGTCCCCGCCCAAGGCCGGCAAGACCACGATCCTCAAGAAGATCTGCCAGTCTATCTCGATTAACAACCCCGAGGTGCACCTCATCTGCCTGCTCGTCGACGAGCGCCCCGAAGAGGTCACCGATATGCAGCGTTCCATCAAGGGCGAGGTTGTGGCGTCAACCTTCGATATGCCCGCCGACAACCACACTCGCGTGGCAGAGCTCGTCATCGAGCGCGCCAAGCGCATCGTGGAGCTGGGCGGCGATGTTGTGGTGGTGCTCGACTCCATCACGCGTCTTGCCCGCGCCTACAACTTGGCGGCGCCCGCCTCAGGCCGCATCCTTTCGGGCGGCGTCGATTCGGCGGCACTGTATCCTCCCAAGCGCTTCCTGGGCGCAGCCCGTAATATCGAGAACGGTGGCTCGCTCACCATCCTGGCCTCTGCCCTCATCGACACTGGTTCCAAGATGGACGAGGTCATCTTTGAGGAGTTCAAGGGCACCGGCAACATGGAGCTTAAGCTCGACCGCGACCTGGCCGACCGCCGTATCTTCCCGGCTATCGACCCCGTTGCCTCCGGTACGCGTAACGAGGACCTGTTGGTCGACGAGCAGATGCGTCCGTTTGTCTTTGGTCTGCGTCGCATTCTTGCCGGCATGAACAACACCGAGCGCGCAGCCGCGTCGTTTATCAAGGGTCTTAAGGGCACCAACACCAACCAGGAGTTCCTGGTGCGTTCGGCCAAAAAACACAGCGACTACGAGCAGACGCTCTAGGTTGTCATCCACACCCAGCGATAGTCATCAATGCAATAAAGGGTCGGGGCTTTGAGCCTCGGCCCTTTTCCATATCGCCGCTCCGCGCTTATTTTTAACCATAAGACCGACGAGCAGCAGGTTTCCCGTTTCAATCCGACATCGTCGCTTGCAATCGACGGGGCGGTTTCGCATAATAGCTTTTAAGCTTCGCGACGGAAAACGCAGATGAAACGAACCATATACCGTTGCTTTGGGGCATAGCCCCGCTTCATCTTCTCTCGCGCAGCCAACTGAATGATGCGATTTGGGTGCTGGAAGATGGGGAGAGCTCATGGCTTCTTCTGATGCAACACAACGAGCAGTCCTTGCCGGACTTTCGTGCGGGATCGGCCTTGCCGCTCCCGTGGTTATGTATGCCGCGACGCTGCCGTTTTCGTCGGTGAACGAGACGGTCGTGGCGGGTGCGGTTCCCTTCGCCGTGGGCGCGGTGGCGGGCGTGGGTATCTATGCCGCCTCGCTGGGTATCTCTGAGTACCGTGCGCAGCGTGAAGAGCGTCTGTTCCAGCCCGATGCCATGGGCGGTGCCGCCAATCTCAATCAGCATCAAAGCGAGTTCAAGACCGCCTCGATTCCAGCTCAGCAGCAGGATGTGACTCCTTACGCTGCGGCTTCTGCTTCTCAGGCTCAGGCGGAGCAGTCTACCTCGGCATTCCTTTCCGGCCTGACTGGTGCGTTCCAGCGCCGTCATGCCGATGATGGTGTCCCTACCATCGCTCGAGCTGCAGATGCTATGGACGAGGCCGAGGCTTGGTCCATGATCGACAGTATGCTCGACGACGATTCGCCGGTGAGCTGCGACCCTGCACACTCGCGCGACGTCTATCAAGTCGCCATCGACGAGCTCACCAACGGCGGGCAGACCGGCTCCTTCAATCGCGACGACATCGCCGCCGCGGCACGCGCTGTGTCTGGTTCCCAGGCCGCCCCTGCGGGCAGCACGGCGGCTTTCGTGGCACTCGTTGCCAACGCGGCAGCCAATAACGCCTACAACGCTACCTCGGCGGACGCGAACGCTTCTGCCGACAATTCGTACGTTGATGAAGCCATGACTGCGGACGAGGAGGCCGTTGCCGCCCGCCGTGCCGCCGAAAGCTCGTTGTGGGGCGCTCCTGCCCAGCAGCAGGCGGCTGAGGCTGCGCCGTACAATGCAAACCTCGCCAGCATGCCTATCATCTCCGGTGCCGCGGACATCGATCTCGATGACCTCGATGAGCCTGCAGCCATCACCGCATCGATTGATGTCCAAGATCGCATCGACACCGGCGACCTTCCAGATGCCTCGCTCGAGGTTGATGTCCCCATGGCTGATTACTCGGGCCACGAGGGCATGTGGGCCGCCGCCACCGCGATTCTGGATGAGATTGACGAGCCTGCTCCTGTTGCAGCCCCCGCTCCCGTCGCTGCCCCTCAGCCTGCTGCTCCCGCCTATGTCGGCCGTCACAGTGCTGTGTTCCCCGAGGATACTGCCCGTATCTCGCGCGAGAGCATCGAGCGGGCCGAGGCTATTGCCGCCGGCATTATGGAAAACCGTCGTCACGAGCGCGTCAATCAGATCCTCGAGGAAGAGATCGAGCGCCTGCAGTCCTCAACCGCCAAGCGTACGGGCCGTGCCTATCTGAGCGTTATCGAGGGCGGTACCGCCAGCTTCGCGCCGCTCCGCGCGGAGGCATAACTTCTGCATGGTTAAGATCAATCGAAAATGGGCGGTTGTAACCTGCCTGATGGCGCTCTTGATCTGGGGCAATTCGCTGGTTCCCGGCTCGGGGTCGGGCTCGCTGAGCCTAACGGTCATGGAAGCTATCCGCGGTTTCCTGCACAGCGTGGGACTTCCATATGAATGGGTGACCAACTTTGTTGTTCGCAAGTGCGCGCATTTTACCGAGTATATGGTGCTCGGCATCTTGGCAACGCACGCCTTTGATTTTGAGGGCCGGCGCACCTTTGACGTGCTGCTGCCCACGGCGGTGTTCCTGCTGCTGATTCCCTCGATCGACGAGACGATTCAGCTCTTTGTGCCGGGACGCGCCGGCATGATCACCGATGTGATGATCGACTGCTGTGGAGCGGCAACGGGCGTTGTGCTCCGATATCTCTTACGGTCGCTGATGTGCGCCAAAAAGGCCGCCTAGGACGTATTGTTTGGCCCTAGGCGGCCTTTTTTATTTGAGGCTTATATGAGGCGTGGTGGCGTCATTCCGTAGGTCGGATTTGCCGGGCGCGCCACGCTCTGTGGGTGCGTCTGCTACTGAAGCGCCTGTGCGCCCAGGGCCAGGCAGCCCATAATGCCCTGCTTGCCCTCGAGGCTGTTGTTGACGATGTAGCTATTGATGTCGTTGACCTCGGGCGTGACGATATAGCCGTTGAGCATCTCGGCGCACTTCTTGCGTGCGAGCGGCACGATGGGGGTGTGGTCGGCCACGCCGCCGCCGATGATAATCTTTTGCGGTGCGTAGCACAGCGTGTAGGTCATGAGTGCCTGTGCCAGATAGCCGGCGAGCAGGTCCATGGCCTCCGGGTCATCTGCCATGTCTCCGGCGCTCTTGCCATCCCAGCGCTTTTTGACGCCGGGACCTGCGATGAGGCCCTCGAGGCAGTTGTCGTGGAAGGGGCAGGCGCTATGCTCGCCAATGGTGTCGCGCGGGTCGCGCGTGACCAGGATGTGGCCGGCCTCGGGATGCATCATGCCGTGCACGAGCTGGCCGCCCGAGAGCACGCCGGCGCCCACGCCGGTACCGATGGTCAGGTAGACCACATCGGTAAGGCCCTGGGCGCAGCCAAAGGTGACCTCGCCCAGGCAGGCGACGTTGACGTCGGTGTCGTAGCCGCAGGGAATTTTGAGCTCGTTTTGGATGGTGCCCAGCAGGTCGAAGTAGCGCCATGCCGTTTTGGGCGTCTCCAGGATCTTGCCGTATTGGGGCGAGGCAGGGTTGACTGCGGTGGGGCCAAAGGCGCCGATGCCCAGCGCGGCGATGCCCTTGTCGGCAAACCATGCATTGACGGCCTCAACGGTCTCCTGCGGGGTCGTGGTCGCGATCTGCTCACGCTCCAGGACCGTACCGTCTGCATAGCCCGTGGCGCAGACCATCTTGGTGTCGCCGGCCTCGAGCGCTCCGATAAGCTGCTGTTCTGCCATAGTATTCCTCTCTCTGGGACGAGTTGCTCCGTGACTAAAGTATAGGGCTCTAAACCATTTAAGAAAGCGCTATAAAAAGAAGCCTCGCAACGTGGCGGGCGGTGCGGGGCTTCTTTGGTTGCTTTAGTTGCCGGGCCGTCCTTACCCGCGCGGCTTGATTTTATCACGTAGCGACTTGAGGTTCTCCAGTGCCGCGTTAAGCGTCTCGTCCCGCTTGGCAAAGTGGAAACGAATCAGATGGTTGACGGGCTCGCGGAAGAAGCTCGAGCCGGGCACGGCGCCCACGCCCACCTTGGATGCGAGGTCCTCGCAGAATTCGAGGTCGCTGTCATAGCCAAATTCAGAGATGTCCATCATGACGTAGTAGGCGCCCTGTGGCACGTTATGCTCAAGACCGATGCTGTCGAGTCCCTGGCAGAACAGGTCGCGTTTGGCGGTATAGAGGTCAAGGACCTCATCGTAATAGCTGTCGTCGAAATTGAGGGCGGTGACGACGGCTTCCTGCAGGGGGGCGGCGGCGCCCACGGTGAGAAAGTCGTGGACCTTTTTGATGCGCTCGGTGATTTCGGCAGGGGCGATAGTGTAGCCCAGACGCCAGCCGGTGATGGAGTAGGTCTTGGACAGCGAGCTGCAGCTGATGGTGCGCTCAAACATGCCGGGCAGCGTGGCCATATAGACGTGCTCGTGGGGCGCGTAGACGATGTGCTCGTAGACCTCGTCGGTGATGCAGTAGGTGTCGTACTTTTTGCAGAGGTCGGCGATAAAGGTGAGCTCATCGCGTGTAAAGACCTTGCCGCAGGGGTTGGAAGGGTTGCACAGGACGATGGCCTTGGGGTCGTTGTCGCGGAAGGCCGCCTCGAGTGTCTCGCGGTCAAAGTCGAATGTGGGCGGGTTGAGCGGCACGTAGATGGGCTCGGCACCCGAAAGGATCGTGTCGGCGCCGTAGTTCTCGTAGAACGGCGAGAAGATGACGACCTTGTCGCCGGGGTTGGTGACCGTCATCATGGCGGCCATCATGGCCTCGGTGGAGCCGCAGGTGACTACGATATTCTCGTTGGGGTTCACCGGCATGCCCATAAAGTGCTCCTGTTTGGCGGCGAGCGCCTCGCGCATGGCCTGGGAGCCCCAGGTGATGGAGTACTGGTGATAGAGCGGCTTGGGATCGGCGGCGATGGCGCTGAGGCTATCGAGCAGCTGCGCCGGGGGATCAAAGTCGGGGAAGCCCTGCGAGAGGTTGACGGCGCCGTACTTATTGGAGATGCGCGTCATGCGGCGGATGACGGAATCGGTAAACGTTGCCGTGCGATTGGAGAGTTCTTTCATGACGGTCCTTTCGAGGATTTGCAGTGGGGCAAGTTTACTCCCATGAAACCGGTGGGATTTGCTCGAAATGGTCTCGAAAAACTCTTTTCAAAATTCTTGAAAATTGGGGCTTGCATCGCGTGGCGTTCCTTGCAATAATAGTCGAGCGCGAAGCGCACAGGACACGGTGGGTGTAGCTCAGTTGGCTAGAGCGACGGGTTGTGGTCCCGTAGGTCGAGGGTTCGAGTCCCTTTACCCACCCCAGTTCTTGCTTCGTGTTGATATCGGGTCGTTAGCTCAGTTGGTAGAGCAGGGGACTCTTAATCCCAAGGTCCAGGGTTCGACCCCCTGACGGCCCACCAAAGCATTGTAAAGCGACTGGCTTCGGCTGGTCGCTTTTTTGTTGACCTTTCATGGGGTCGAACCCGAAAGGGCGCGTAGCTGAGAAAACGCGTAAGCATTTGCCAGCGCAGCGCGCAAGGCGCCTTGGCGCCGCAGCGGTCGCCTGCGCAGCAGGCTGACCCCCTGACGGCCCACCCAAAGCATGTTAAAGCGACTAGCTTAGGCTGGTCGCTTTTTTGTTGACCTTTCATGGGGTCGAACCCGTCGGAGCGCGGAGCTGAGAAATCTGCACCGTGATTCCCTTAGGGAAACACGGCTAAAGCCCCATAAACGTGCTCTCCTTATGTGAATTATGCTCACGGGGCTCGATGCATGTTGAGAAGTTGTGATCAAACTCAAAGTGAGAATCGATTTAGTCTGCTCGATAGTGCGATCCGAGACTTTCGGTTCGCTTACGCATGGCTTTGACCATTTCCTGTGCTAGTTGAATCTGCGATTGCAGGCGGGCGAGGGCTGCGACTTCGCTGTCCTGGGCTTTCTGTGTGCTCAAGGTCGTTGCCTCTGTCTTCAAGCCCTCAAGCTCGTGTAGTGCCTCGGATAGGCCCGTCTCGGTGCGGTTGATCATGCAATAGGTGCTCATCGTGTGCCTAAGGCTGTGTGTCAGGCGTTCGGCATCTGTTGCGGCTATGCCGTACTGGGGGAGGGCGATATCCGCCTTCAGGGCTGTCTCAGGCTCTTTCTGCGCTGCAAGGGCTGCCGATGCGCCCGCGATGCGTCCGAACACGATGCCGTTGGCGCTTGACAAGCCACCAATGCGGTCGGCGCCGTGCATGCCGCCTGTCGCCTCGCCGCAAGCGTAGAGGCCCTCAACGCCCGTGTGCGCGGTCTTATCGATCCTGATGCCGCCGTTGGCGGCGTGGGCATACATCGCCACGCGCATCTCGTCGGTCGGCGCGATGCCGTGCTCGTCTTGTAGCCAGGTGGCAAAAGTCTGCACAAACTCTGGGACATCTTCGCGAGGGAAGTCGTAGTGGAGCGCTAGGCCTTCGGCACCCGCTTGATCGATGGCAAGATCGATGGCGCGGGAAGCCAGGCGCGATGTGAAGGGGCCATATCCGGAGCGCTGTTCAAGCAAATCGTCCAGCTTGTCGTCGGCAATATCTGCCGGCTGGTCTACATGTACGTAGCGCCAGGTTTTCTCGTTGAAGACCAGGTTGCGCTTGGGCTCGATGAAGCCGGGCATCATCTGCATGAACTCTATATTAGTAAGCGATGCGCCGTGCGCCAGCGCGATGGCCTGCGAGGAGCTGAGCACATCAGCCGACGTAAGGCTGCGCTCGAACAGGCCGCCTGTGCCACCGGCTGCGATGATCGTGGCTTTGGTAGCAAAGGGCACGATTCGATCTTCGGTGAGGTTGTAGAGCACGGTTCCGGTGATCCTGCCGTTCGTGTCCTCAACAAGGTCGATAAGCTCATGGCGGGGGAGCAGGTGAATGCCGAGCGACTCGATCCGGGCTGTCAGAGCGTCCTCAAGGGGCTTGCGGGTGAGGCCGCGCCACATGCGCGTTTTGTGGTCAAAGCAGGGGATAAACTGCTTTTGCTGAGCGCTCTCAGCGTTTTGCGGACGCTTGAGCTCAACGCCCAGGTCTTGCTCGAGCCATTCAATTGCCTGGGGAATGCCGTGGACAAACGTCTGGACAAGCTCGGGGTCGGCGACACCGCCGCCGACGGTCTGGATGGTGTCGATGAGGTCCAGTTTATCGTCTTCGTTAACGGGTCCGATAAGCCCTAGGCCCCAGGTTCCGGGGAAGAAACTCGATCCACTCATAGTCTTGCCGGCGCTTGCCACAGCGACGGTTGCGCCCGCGCGTGCCGCTTCGATGGCGGCACAAAGGCCCGCAATGCCAGATCCAATTACCAGTACATCAGTCGATTCCATCGGATTCCTTTCTCGTCCAGCGCATTGTCGCATGGGTGATCGGCAATGGGGCCGCAAAGACTCGGCAAATCGGTAAAGGGCAAATATGGCAGGTGGGCGTCATGGACGCTCTGACGCTCCATCTCATCACATCTCGTATTTCGCCCCAACTGATATGGCGGCATTAGCTACCCTGCGACAGCGCAAACAAAAAGAGCCGCTACCTCGAAAGGTAGCGGCTCCAAAGCTCAACTATATGAGCATCGCGCGGGCGCGATTAGGCCTTGAGGGCCTCCTCGACGGCGACAGCGCAGGCGACGGTGGCACCGACCATGGGGTTGTTGCCCATGCCGATGAGACCCATCATGTCGACGTGCGCAGGCACGGAGGAAGAACCGGCGAACTGGGCGTCGGAGTGCATACGGCCCATGGTGTCGGTCATGCCGT
>CAJMAZ010000008.1:0-56946 GCA_905211535.1 uncultured Collinsella sp.
GAACATTTTACAGCAGAGGATGCCGTAATCGGCTAATTAAAAGTATTTATTTACAAAAATGCACAGCTCCCGATAAGCTAAGAACTGTGCATTTCTTTTTCTTAAATTTTACGATTTCTCAATTTTTCATATAAGAAGTTATGGCTTTAACTTCCTCCAAATAATCAGCTTTAGGATAATACATACGACCACCAAAACTGCCACCAAGGCACCATCCAACAGCAACTCTGTGTACCACGGTGCAGACTGCATGGCATATAAATTTGGATAGGTTTTAAAGTGCCAGAACTTATAAATTCCGAACCCAATGAAAACTCCTATGAATGAACCAATAACGATGTTTAAAAAACAATTCAACTTTCTCAGCATAGCAGTACCCCCTTCCAAAATCCCGATTTTCTCAATTCTCCAAACTTGAAGTTGTCAGCATCCTTCTTTTTTATCTTTTATATCGTCTTTTAACGATTTGATTTCTTCCAGAATGAGTTCAGTACAAACAACTATAATACCTGAAAGAAGAATAATTCCACCATAAATCGGATAAATAAAGGATTCTCGGACTCCACCGCCAATGATGCCAGACAAGAGCTGCCACACACCGCTGAACGGCCAAACAACTAAAGCAAATACCACAATCATCATAATAATAGCTTTTTTCATTGTACTTTGCCTCCTTAAATTGCGATTTCTCAGTTTCAAAAACCGGAAGTTATCGAAGAGCATCCCTTAATTGCAACAAGCTACTACGGATACTTTCTCCAGCTCCACCAATAGCCTGTGCTATAATGATTGCGGCAACTATAATTGCCACTGCGACAATAATTTTTCCAATCAAATATTGATATTCTTTCATTTTGATTACCTCCATCTACAAGTATCGATTTTCTCAATTCTCAAAACAGGAAGTTGTCAGTCCTTCTTGTTCTTTTCAATAGCATTAATAGTGCAAGCAAAACCTGTAATCATTGAAAGTAGTATTGCTCCACCCATTGCTTCGTTCATTCCAGCACCAAAGAAAAAACCGACCAACGCTGCAATTACCATAAGAATGATTGAAATGATTACTCTCATAATATATACCTCCATAAATAAGAAGTTGTTAGTTGTTTGGAATCACTTCTCCATTTTCATCTAAAAGATAGATTGCATAAACCGTTCCTATCTGCAATGGATCACTTTCCATTACATCACCATTAAATACAACACGGATATTATCATCTACATTCAATTCTGGTGCTCCTCCTGCTGATACTACATCTTTTGTAACAGAAAATTCCTCATCAACAGAAATCCCACTATTAAATGCTTCTATACACCTAACATCAACATATTCTTTATTTATTTCCAAAACTTTTGCATTAAAATATGCTTGTCTCTTTTCATTTTCATTTTTGCATCCAGATAACGCTACTATACAGCCAAATACTGCTAAAATAGATAGCCACCTTTTCATACTCAACACCTCCTCAAATCCCGATTTTTCGTTCTCTGCGACTTCCCAATAAACGGGAATTTTACGCTTTCTTAATTGGATGTCTAATTACAGTTTTCCATTTTTCTGGGGCAACCTTTCTTGCATCAGACATATAAATCTCGTGGTGCAACCTATCTTTGTTAATATCATTAACATATCCATTTTGTTCTAAATAAGTATCCATAAGCGCAACAGTTGCTGGCTCATTATCAAAAGAACCTATATGCATAATTTGAACGCATAATCCCTCATCAATCGTAAGATACTCTGCTGACGAACAATCAAGTTTCTTCTTTTTCGTTGCTGTTTCTACCGCCCAGTCAAAATCAGCTTTAGAAATGAAATCAGGCAAACGGATAACAGAAATCCAGCTGAAAGCAGACTTATTTGTATAATCTACACTCTCGACATCATCCTGCCACCAAAAACCTTCCAATGGCGGAACAACATATTCAAAAAATCCTTCAATTTTATAATCAGTCTTGTAACTCATTTTTAATGTGTATGCAACAGCATATAGAACACTGATTGCTTGTTGATATGCTCCGCCTTCTTCATTTGGATTGCCTTTTCCTCTAACTGCAATATAATTTGCCTTAGGTACATTTACAATCTCTGGTTTGTTCTTCGGCATATAGAATTCTTTATACTCTTTTTTAAAATCAAAAGCCATAATAACCTCCAAAATTCCGATTTTCTCAATTCTCCAAACTTGAATTTATTTGGAAGATTTTATTATCCATTCATCAAGAAATTTCATTTGTTCATCCGTATGAAACCAATGCTCTCCATTTTTCATAATAGAAAGTGTTGAATTAGTCCTCTGTACAAATTCAAATATCGTTCCATAAGCGGTAAGATTATCTTTTTCACCATACAAAATGTGCGTTGGGATTTCCCATATAATAGGATTTTCTCTTGCATAGCAAAGATAATCCCATGAAAGAGTCTCTCCAAAGGTTGTCTGAATTTCTTTTTTCTCTTTGAGTTCATCCTCTGTAACATTTGCCCAAATCATCATATCAGCAATAAGCCTTTCCATATCTACAACGGGCGAAATAAAATATGCTTTCTCTATTTGCTGATTTGATAAGGCATTGATAGCAAAATACGCTCCAATGCTATTGGCAATTACTTCAACAGTCTTGTAGTTTCTATAAATTGAATTAAAAAGTAATGGAAATTCTTCTTTTGCTTCCCATGGAAACTGTGCAGTATAGTCGAGACCAATCACATCACAATTACTAAAGAGCGGTTTGTAATGAATAGCTTCTTCAGCATTACCACCTTTTCCATGTATATAAATAACTGCTTTATCCACAATAGTTATCCTCCACAAATTCAAATTGTTACACTTAAAAAAGCGGAATTTCACCATCATAGTTTTCTGCTTTTTCCAATAGCGGTCCTTTAGCTCCCATCGTAAACGCGATGTCGCTACTGCGGATAGAGAGCAGCTCCATTCCGGGTCTCACCTTCAAAAAATCCATCATTTTCTTCGTAAGAAGAATTTGCCCCTCCTGTGAAATCTCTACCCAGCAGTAGGAACGCCCCTTGTATTTGATAAATTCGCCAGAACCTGCTGAGTAGTCAAGCAACGGTGGAGTATCG
The DNA here is from genome assembly GCA_905211535.1 of uncultured Collinsella sp. Taxonomy (GTDB): domain Bacteria; phylum Actinomycetota; class Coriobacteriia; order Coriobacteriales; family Coriobacteriaceae; genus Collinsella. The sequence continues at coordinate 3,086 of CAJMAZ010000008.1, forward strand.
TCCAAAATGTGACCAAGTTTTGACGGATGCAAAAGGCCTTTCCGGGTGACGCAGAAGCCACCGGTAATCTTACTTCCGGTAAAAAGATATACTTTTCCTTCATCTGCAATGTGATATTCTTCCATTGCCTGCGGTGGAATCCGCAATGTTCCATCCGTCCGAATGAGTGATTTCCCGAAAATAAATTTTCCTCCCTTATTCATTTGTGGCATAAAAACACCTCCTGAAATTCCGATTTTTCAACAATACAAGCAGGAAATTATTTATCATCTGTATTGTTTTCCTTTTTCTTATGAGTCGAACCCAAGCAAAGAAATGAAGAACCAAGACATAGCCATGCTATAGCCATAGAACTTTCATTTCCACTCGTAAAGCCAATAGCTGACGCTATGAAAAACAGAACTGCTGCAATGTAAAATAATCGAGCGAGCCTACAAACTCGAGCAGGAAATGGCCGTGGTCAGGCGCGACGTTGACGCGCTTTTGCGATGAGCTGGAACGGGAGCTGGCGATCGCGACCTGTATCCCTGCGTTGCCGGCGGCGGTACTCTCACGCCAAACGCTTGCACATTCGGATTGCTACACAACAAATGAAACTTGTTGATGCGGGGCGCGGTTCATTCAGACTCTGCTCCCTCGCTTCGCCCTCAAGAAGCTCGTCGAAGCCTATCCCACCGTGACGGATTCCCCGGTAAAGGCACTGATCATCAGCAGGACAAAGAACACCAGGTAGCTGACACTCAGCGGGTACGCAATGACCAGGAATACGACCCAGCCGACATTGGTTTTACCGTCGGCACGGCGTCGCTCGCGATTGTGGCAGAGCCAAATCGTCACACCAATGGCCACAATCAACAGCACAAGTGCTGCCGCCGCCAGCCCGGCAAGCGCAAACATAACGCCAATGCTCACAGCGATGACCGGAAGCAGCAGCAAACCGCACCCGCATCCACCCGGACTATATACGGCAGGCTGTCGGCGTCGCCTCATCGCCACGCCACCCCCATCATCTCTGAGCACTACAGTGCAATGGCCTGCTGAACAGGAACGATCTTATCGAGTTCCGGTTCGATCCGCCTTTTCTCGGCCTCAAGGTCAAACGCCACCTGAGCGCGCAGCCAATAACCATCCGTCAGGCCAAAGTAGCGGCAAAGGCGAAGGTCGGTGTCGGCCGTCACGCGACGTTTTCCCAAGACAATCTGCCCGATACGCTGAGCCGGAATCCCAGTCTCTTTCGCAAGGCGATATTGAGAAATGCCCATGGGAACAAGAAACTCCTCTTTGAGAAGCTCACCAGGAGTCACCGGCGACAGCAAATCGGCCGAAGTCTCATCACTTGTGATAATCGACGATTTCGACATTCCAAGCCATCTCCTGTCTCCACTCAAAACAGACCCGATAGCGCTCGTTAACACGGATGCTATATTGACCGGCACGATCGCCCTTCAAAGCTTCCAGGCGGTTGCCCGGTGGAACGCGTAGATCATCAAGCGAAGCACAGACCTGCAGTTGGCGAATCTTCCTCAACGCAACACGCTCAAAGGGCACGAACCTCCTGACCCGCACACCCATGGCAAAGCGTTCGGTATCCTCATCTTTATACGATGCAATCATAGTATCGCCTTACGTTAGTAACGTCAAACGTTTCTATAGACTTACATCTCTATTATATCGTACGTTTGTTCGTGTTTTCTAGAACAAATTGTCCTTCGCGCCTCAGTCAAGCAAAAGCAATCGTTTGTAGACATCGAGGCCTTTGAGTAGGATTTCCTCGTCAAAGAGCATGGTATCGGTGTGAAGGGCGCTCATCGCATAAGCTGAGCAGCCGTCTGCGTCGATCGGGTTTTCTTGCGCCTCTGGCACGCCCGTGCCCAGCAAGAAGAACACGCCCGGCAGATGGCGCTGATAGAACGCGAAATCCTCGGCGATTAGCAGCGGCTCGTCCACGAGCTGCAATTCGGGCAGAGCGGGCGCGATTCGGGCAAACAACTCAGGGTCGTTATCGACCGGTGGATAGCCCTCGGCAAAGTCAAGATCGTACGTGCAACCCGTTGAAGCACACGCTTCATCGAGCACGCGACGTACGCCCTCGCGCGCACGGTCGAACATGTCGTCCGTAAACACACGCAGGCTTCCGGCCACATGGGCCTCCCCCGCCACCGTGTTACAAACCGTACCGGCCTGCAGCAGACCAAACTTACCGATACAGGGCTCGTCGGTGCCCAGCTCGTCCATCAGCTCGCGCTCGGCAACCAAAAACTTTGCTGCCGCCAACGCGGCATCGTGCGACTCCCCAACCGGCACACCATAGGTCTTAGCGATGTGGATGCTCGTACCGTGAATATGGATATGCGTCTCGCTCGAACGCGCCAGCAGCGGGCCGGAACAGCTCGCCAATGTGTTCGCAGTCAGATCGGGCCACACGTGAAAGCCAAAAATGCGGTCGACCCCGTAGCGCTCGAACACACCGCTCTCGCAAACTGTCTTGGCGCCACCAGTCGTCTCTTCGGCAGGCTGGAACACAAAGAGCACGTTGCGCTTGATGGCACCTGGCTGCTCACGAATCGTGCGATCGACAAAGGTTGCCGCCGCAAGTGCCATGGCCATGTGTCCATCGTGTCCGCAAGCGTGCATCTTTCCGGGATGCGTCGAGGCAAAGGCCGCACCCGTCGCCTCCGCGATGGGCAGTGCGTCCATATCGGCGCGAATCGCCGTGGCATGCGCGGCGCCCGTGCCAGCGTCGAAGAAAGCACAAACACAGCTGGGGCAGGGATGGGTCACTTCACAGGCAAGCGAAGCGAGCACGCCCTCGATATAGGCTATGGTTTGAGGAAGATCGAAATCGAGCTCCGGAATGCGATGCAGGTCGCGACGATAGCGACGAAGTTCTTGGAGCTCGGTCATAAAGGATCCTTTCATGGGGCATATCCATTCACACAATATTGTGATGCAGAATTGTAACGCCCTTGTTTCTAGCATATCCCTGCATTTTTTAAACGTTATATACGAATACTCTTGTTTGGTAAAGTGCAACGTGGTAGGGTCGTTACCACTTGATAGAGGCGCGGGCACGAAGAGCCGCGGGCGAGCCGGCAGGCTTTGACCCCGCGGGGAGGCGAAACCCGCCGAACTGGGTTTTACGGGCACGAACAACCTGGTGGGCCTGTGGGAAACACCCACAGGACTGTCTGCAGCAATGCGGGAGCGCTATCCGGACATTGGGTCCACGCTATGCGGATTCGATGCGCAGATGGCGCCGTCTGGATAGCGAGGTTTACGGGACATGGCATTGACCCCCAACGAGGCATATGCGGCCAAGCAGCCGTTTGTGGACAAGGAGACGCTCGAGCATATCGTCGAGCAGTTCCCCACGCCGTTTCATCTATACGACGAGGCGGGCATCCGCCGCAACATGCAAGAAGTGCGCGACGCCTTTGCATGGAACCCGGGCTTTAAGGAATACTTTGCCGTCAAGGCCAATCCCAACCCGGCGCTCATCTCCATTCTCAACGAATACGGCTGCGGCTGCGATTGCTCGAGCTATACCGAGCTCATGATCGCCCGATCGCTGGGTATCACGGGACACGACATCATGTTCTCGTCCAACGACACGCCGGCTGCCGACTTTGAGCTCGCCGACAAGCTGGGTGCCATCGTCAACTTTGACGACATCAGCCACATTGAGTTCTTTGAGCGTGTTGCGGGGCCCATCCCCAAGACGGTCAGCTGCCGCTTTAATCCAGGCGGCCTGTTCCAGCTCTCCAACGGCATCATGGACAACCCGGGCGACTCCAAATATGGCATGACCACCGAGCAGCTCTTCGAGGCCTTCCGCATGCTCAAGGCCAAGGGCGCCGAGGACTTTGGCATCCACGCATTCCTTGCCAGCAACACTGTCACCAACGGCTACTACCCCAAGCTCGCGCGCATCCTCTTTGAGCTTGCCGTACGCCTGGAGCGCGAGACCGGCGCACACGTCGCCTTCATCAATCTGTCCGGCGGCGTCGGCATCCCCTACCTGCCCGAGCAGCAGGCTAACGACATCCACGCCATCGGCGAGGGAGTACACGCGGCATACGACGAGATCCTGGTTCCCGCCGGCATGGGCGATGTGGCCATCTGCACCGAGATGGGCCGCTTTATGATGGGACCCTACGGCTGCCTGGTCACCAAGGCTATCCACGAGAAGCAGATCTACAAGGACTATATCGGCGTGGACGCCAGTGCCGTCGACCTCATTCGTCCCGCCATGTATGGCGCTTACCACCACATCACGGTAATGGGTCAGCCGGGCGGCGCCGACAAGGCCACAGCGCCCGTCACGAACACCTATGACATCACGGGCAACCTATGCGAGAACAACGACAAGTTCGCTATCGATCGCAAGCTGCCGCATATCGACATGGGTGACCTGCTTGTAATCCACGATACCGGTGCGCATGGCTACTCCATGGGCTACAACTACAACGGACGGCTGCGCTCGGCCGAGGTCCTGCTGCGCCCCGATGGCGCGGCCGACCTCATCCGCCGCGCCGAGCGCCCGGGCGATTACTTTGCCACGCTCGACGTGCTGCCGTGCGGCCGCGAGCTGCTGGCCAGGTCGCGCGCCGAAAGTGCCCGCCGCCGCGCCCAAGACGAGCGCCTGGCAGTCGCCGCCCAATGGAACAAACGCATCCAGATCGCGGACGCGAAGGAGAAGAACATGGACATCCGCAATCTCGAGGGCTCAATCGTCGCCCTCGTCACGCCGTTTAAAAAGGATGGCAGTGTCGACTTTGACGCACTCGAGCGCCTTATCGATTTCCACCTGCAAAACGGCACCGACGCCATCCTCGCCCTGGGCACCACCGGCGAGAGCGCCACGATGACCGACGACGAGGACAACTCCGTCGTCGCCGCCGTGGTCAAGCATGTTGCAGGACGCGTCCCCGTCATCGCCGGCTCGGGCTCCAACTCCACGCAAACCATGCTCACCAAGTCGCTCACCTACCAGGGCTTGGGAGCCGACGGCCTGCTGATCATCACCCCCTACTACAATAAGTCCAACGAAGAGGGTATCTATCAGCACTTTAAGACCGTCGCCGATGCCGTGGACATCCCCTGCATCCTGTACAACATCCCCGGCCGCTGCGGCTGCGGTATCAGCGAGCGCAACGTAGAGCGCCTGGCCGCGCACCCCAACATCATGGGTATTAAGGAGGCCTCGGGCAACGTCGCCTACGCGGCCAAGATCGCCCACCTGCTGTCAGACGACTTCCGCATGTACTCGGGTGAGGATGCCCTCACCGTGCCGCTCATGAGCCTGGGCGCCTCGGGCACCATCAGCGTGTGGGCAGACGTGCAGCCGCAGCTCGTGCATGACATGTGCCGCGCCTATTTGGACGGTGACGTGGCGCGTGCCCGCGATATCCAAATTGCCGGCCAGCCGCTCATCAATGCCCTCTTTAGTGAGGTCAACCCCATCCCCGTCAAAGAGGCGCTCGCCCAGATGGGTATGATCGAGGCAAACTACCGCATGCCGCTGTGCCCCATGGCAGACGACACGCGCTCTGCACTTACCGATGCTCTGAAGGGGGCTGGTCTGCTTGATTAAGACCGTCATTATGGGAACGGGCCGCATGGGCTCGCTCATCCGCACCACCGCCGAGGGCGTTGTCGACGCCGCCGGTCAATCCGTTTTTGATATCGTGGCCCAGATTGGCTTCGATTTGAGCAAGCTCGAGAACGCACCGGCTGCCGATGTTATTATCGACTTCTCGAACGTCGCGACCTTCGACGCCGTCGTCGCCTATATCGAGCGCACGGGCGCGGCATTGGTCTCAGGCACCACAGGCTACACCCCCGAGCAGATGGACCGCCTGCGTGAGCTGGGCCAGAACACCCGCGTTATGCACTCGGGCAATTACTCCATCGGTATCGCAGCCCTGCGCCATCTGGTAGCGCAGGCTACACGCGAGCTGCCCGGCTTTGACTGCGAAATCGTCGAGACGCACCATAACCAAAAGGTCGACGCCCCCAGCGGCACTGCCAAGTTGTTGCTCGACGCCGTCGTCGAAGCCGAGCCCGAGGCAGGCTACCACCCCGTCTATGGCCGCGAGGGCATGTGCGGAGCACGCGATCCCAAGGAGATCGGCATGCACTCGCTGCGCGGTGGCACTGTCGCCGGCGTCCACGAAGTGAGTTTCTTTGGCCAGGACGAGGAGGTCACGCTCACCCACCGCGCCACGAGCCGTCAGATCTTCGTCAACGGCGCCCTGGCCGCCGCTCAGAAGCTCGTCACCCGCGACCCCGGCTTCTACACCTTCGACCAGGTCATGTTTGCCTAACCAGGTATCAACCGTATCCACGAAAAGGAGAAACAGCATATGAGTAACGCAGCCGAGATGGATGCCCAGGAGATTATCAACTACATCGCCACCGCGCCCAAAAAGACACCTGTCAAGCTGTACGTGCGCGAGAAGCCCGGCATGAAGGTTGCCTGGGGCGACGCACATGTCTACGGCGGCCGTCGCGGCAAGACCGTCTTTGGCGACTGGGATGAGCTCAAGGCCATCCTGGACGCCAACGCCGACTCCATCGATTACTACGACGTTGAAAACGATTGCCGCAACTCTGCCGTGCCCATGCTCGACCTTAAGGGCATCAACGCCCGCATCGAGCCGGGCGCGATCATCCGTGACCGCGTCGAGATCGGCGATCGCGCCGTCATCATGATGGGTGCCATCATCAACATCGGCTCCGTCATTGGCGAAGGCTCCATGATTGATATGGGCGCCGTGCTGGGCGGCCGCGCCACCGTGGGCAAGAACTGCCACATCGGCGCCGGCACCGTGCTGGCAGGCGTTGTGGAGCCCGCCAGCGCCACGCCCGTCATCATCGAGGACGATGTCATGATCGGCGCCAACGCCGTGGTCCTGGAGGGCGTGCACGTAGGCAAGGGCGCTGTCGTTGCCGCCGGCGCCGTGTGCGTCGAGGATGTCCCCGCCGGCGCCGTCGTGGCCGGTGTCCCCGCCCGCGTCATCAAGATGCGCGACGAGAAGACCGACAGCAAGACCGGCCTGGAAGAGGGCTTACGTCAACTGTAGAAGTTACGCGGTTTTACCAAACCGCGTAACTAGTCGACGCCGCAAACACACCTAGGCGGCAATCTGACGTATGCTCAACCTGCAACGTAATTCAGCCCCAAGTAAAAAGGCCGAAGCCCTCGTCCGAGGCTTCGGCCTTCATCATCTCAGGGTTCCGTCGTATTCAACCATGGCGGGTCGCTTTGACAGGCGCCCTACGGCCGTCTTGTAGACCTCGGAACGATCGCGCCGCCCTATTGCCACAATCTCGGCAATCTCAACCATTCCGTCCTCTCGGATTCGGAAAACCATTCTGAGTCCCGCATTCCGCCATTTAATCTTTTTGCAGCCGGCGAGCTCGCCGTGAAGCGGCGTTCCGATTTCATCAGCGCGCGTCTTTAATTTTGCGACGGCAATACGGACGAGCCTGCGCTGGGATCCATCTAGTTTTTGATATTCCTTCTCGACGTCTCGATTCAAAAAGCCGACAACAAAATGCCCGCTCATTCGAAAAGATCCTCGTCGGGAATCGCGTCCGAATCCATCGACTCAAGCTCCGCGAGCTCCTCGGCAGTTAAGGCGTCCTCAAACGGAACAAACTCATGCGGACCATGCTTGACTCGATCCGCAGCGATGCGATTTATCTCAAGTTCACGCAGATACTGCAGCGCGCCGTACATTTCCTCATAGGCAGCATAGTCGATAATCACGGTATCGATATCATTATGATCAGCAATGAACTGAGGCGCGCGTTTTGCGCGTTTACGAATGGCGGATAAGGACTTGCTTGCTTCGGTAGCAGAAACAACCTGGTCTTTTGTAAACACCGGTTTTTCCAGAACAAGTGGGGACATTTTGACCTCCAAAAAATAATCTGGATTATATTTCAAAGTATACTTCAAAATATAATCCAGACTTTTATTCAAAAGTAAAAAGCCTTATCGGTTCTCGATGCTGCCGATATTCTTGAGCTCGATGGAGATGAGGCCGTTGGGCTCGTTGACAAACTCGATGTACTCGGAGTTCGAACCCATCTCGGCCGGGAAGCTGATCTCGATACCCGTGTCGGTACGAATCTTATGATTGCGCACGGCCGCGCGCTCGACCTGTTTGCGCTCCACGGGCACACGCTCAGGCACCTTCTCCTCGGTCAGCGCCGCACGCACGCTTTCCTTGATGACCGGCTCGTCCTCAAAGACCTCATCGACGATATCCCAAGGCGGCAGCTCCTCGTCATCCTCGACCTTCTCGGCCACAGCGGCCTTAACCTTGGCGAGCGCCACGGCCGTGTTGGCACCGTGCTCCTCGGCGACTTCCTCGACCACACGCGTCACGGTGTCGATGACCTCCTTGCCCGATACGCCCGTGTCGCACTGCAGCAGGCCATCGGGGATAAGCATACGGTCCTCGCCGGCGATCTTGCGTTTCTTGTCCACATAGCCGATCTCCATGGTGCTCGCGCGCACGATGGCATAGCTCGGCACCTTTTGCGAGGGGTTCGGCAGAATGGCGTAGTGGCGCGCGATGTCGTTGCGCACCTCCCCCTCCTCGCGGCCCACTTCGTGCATAAAGGCCTGCTTGGAGCCCAGCAGCATCACGGCAAACCAGCGGGCATCCTCATCGTCGTCAAAATCGGCCACGAGCACGTCGGTGGACTCGGCTTTCTCGGCTTTGGTGAGCTCGGAAGAGATAAACTCCGCAATCTGCTGCGACAGGTCCACGAACTCGCGCTCGCCAAAGAAATAGCCCTTGAGCTCGCCGCCGAATGCGGAGTTCTCGGCAAACGTGGCGCGTTTATTGTCGGCCGAGGTGCGTGCGCGGCGCAGATGCGTGGTTACGAAATTGCGGACGGTACGGCTCTCGATATCGAGCTCGCGCTGGCTCATGACGTTGACGGCAGAGTCAAAGTCCAGGATATGCAGAATCGCGTGATTGATTTTCATATACGGCATTCCGTTCTAGATCGATTTCGGCACGAACCAGTATAGCGGTCGATCCCGCCCCAGGCGCATCGAAGATTGGTGCATCGGGGACAGGTTGCTTTGCACCAATGGTTAGCGCAGGAGCTCGGACTGCCAAGCCTCGAGCTGTTCTGCCAAGCTCTTGCCGGCAGCGGGCATGTCGATCTGGGGACGTTTGGGCAGAAGCGCACACTTAAGAATCGCAACGATAGTCTGCGAGACAAAGCGTCGCGTATCCTTGTCAAAGCCTTGCGCAGCCTGGAGCATCACGGGCAGGCTCTCGCGCAGATTCCCAGCGATATCCGCAAACCGCTCAGCACCCGTAGCCTCAAGCACGGAGAACAACGCATCTACAAAACGCTCGCGCTCGCTAGGCGACACCGCAAGCAGCATCTCGCGAATGGAGCCATCAACGTATCGAGCACCGGCGGACAGGCGCTCACAGTACACGAAGTCGCGACCATCAACCACCCAGCTAAAGGGATTGTGCTGTAGCAGGCTGAACTCGGTGCTCTCAACGATGGCATAGTCCTCCTGTGTCTCGAACATCATGCCAAAGATCGACGACCGAGGTAGCGTCTTGTCGATTCGACCGGATAGATCGGCGAAGGCGTTGCCGCTCAGAAACTCCTCGACGAAGCCCGGACCATCATGGGAATACGCCCGTTCGATTCGCTCACGGGCGACATCGGGGCACATCGCCGCACCGTACACCGCAAGGTTTCCACCCTTGGAATGACCTCCGCACAAAAGCGGCCCGTCAATCGCATCCGCCGCCTCGTCTACATAACGCGCCGCGGATTCCTGGGCCGGCACAGGACACCGGAACGCCATGTTAAAGTCCTCTTTCCAGCCCACAATCGTGCTGTCGGTCCCCCGGAAGGAAAGATAACTAAACCCCGCCGGAAACCGGAACGCCATGGCTGCAAACTGCTCTGTCGCCACCACATCGCTCACGGCACGATAGCCGCAAACGTGCACGCCACGGTAGCGAGGGCTTGCTGCCACAGCCTCCAGCAAGGCCCTGCTCCCCTCTGGGTCCCACAAGTCGTCAATCATGTCCCGGTAGCACTCGGCACGCAGCAGCTCGCGGACGTCTAGGCCCTGCCAGTTCGTCAGCTCCGCCATATCACCCGGCAAACGCAAATAGGACAACCACGCAAAGACCAGGCTATCCACCGCGCAGAACGGCCGTTCCTCAAACGGATCAAACGCCGTCTGGGCATAGGTCAAAAAATTAGGCGAATCCGACATGGCCCTCCCATCAACTATGGTGCATTGGGGTGGTGCAAAGTAACCTGACCCCCTCGCACCAAAAAGGCGCCCGGACCGTGTGGCCCGGACGCCTTTCATTGTAGCCTGTTGCCCAAAAGAGCTTGATTTAGCAGGAGAAGTCGACGCTGTCGATGATGTCCTTAAGGGCCTTTGCAGAGACGGTGAGCTCATGCTGCTCGTCATCGTTCAGCGGCACGGGAACGCGGCAAACGACGCCGTCGCGGCCAACGACCGTCGGCATGGAGATGGCCAGATCGGACAGGCCGTACTCGCCCACCATGAGCGAGGAGACAGGCAGAACGGTCTGCTCATCGCGCATGACGGCGGTGCAGATACGCTTGACGGCCATGGCGACGCCATAGTAGGTGGCGTGCTTCTTCTCGATGATGGTGTAGGCGGAGTTCTTGACGTCCTCGGCAATACGCTTCTCGGCGGCTTCGTGCTCCAGGTGGCCGTGAAGCTCGCAGAAGGTGTTCAGCGGAACGCCGGCAACCTGAGCGCTGGACCAAGCGACAAACTCGGAGTCGCCGTGCTCACCCATGACATAGGCCTGAACGTCGCGCGGGTCAACCTCGACGTGGGCACCAAGCATCTGCTGCAGGCGACCGGTGTCGAGCACGGTACCGGAGCCGATGACATGGCCCTCGGGCAGGCCGGACATCTTGATGGCGGCATAGGTCAGAACATCGACCGGGTTGGAGACGATGAGCAGAATGCCGTCAAAGCCGGACTTCTTAATCTCGGGGATAATGGACTTAAAGATGTTGACGTTCTTGTTGACCAGGTCCAGGCGGGTCTCACCGGGCTTCTGGGCAGCGCCAGCGGTGACGACGATCATGGCGGCGTCGGCGACATCGGAATAATCGCCGGCGTAGATCTTCATCGGCTCGGCAAACGTCATGCCGTGCGCGATATCCAGGGCCTCGCCCTCGGCGCGGTTCTTGTCCACGTCGATGAGGACCATCTCAGAGAACAGACCACTCTGCATCAGCGCGAACGCCGAAGACGAACCGACGAAACCGCAGCCGACAATAGCGACCTTCTTCTCGTTAACCATTAGAAACTCCCATCTCTCTCCACAAACAAGCCGCCCGGGAACGACCCGAGCGGCTTGCCGTAATCCCAATACATCCAATCGGGACTTTGATTATGCTCCTATTCGCAGCCAAAAATCGACCGTTTACCGAAATTGTTTGCAGAATTCGTAAAATAACTGCACGAAATCGGTTTCGAGCTATTGACGAGCCGAGACAACTTTCTAATACAGGCCCGCCTCGCGAATGGCCTCGACAGCCAAAGCGATCTGATCGGGCGGCAGGACCAGCGCCATGCGCACGTGTCCCTCGCCCGAAGGACCAAAGCTCGCGCCCGGCGTCACCACAACGCCGGCCTTCTCCATGAGCTCCTCGCAAAACGCCATGGAATCGGTGCGACCGCCAGGAAGCTTGGCCCACACAAACATAGAGCCATGCGCGTTGGGACGCTCCCAGCCCAGGCCCTCAAGACCGTCGCACAGAGCATCGCGGCGCTCCTGGTACTTCAGACGCTGCGCCTCGACCTCATCGCGCGGACCGTTCAGGCAAGCGATAGCAGCCTTCTGGATCGGGAAGAACATACCGAAGTCGATCTGGCCACGCAGCTTGGCAAAGGCCGAGACCACATCCTCGCGACCGACCAAAAAGCCGATGCGCGCACCGGTGACGTTAAACGACTTGGAAAGCGAGAAGAACTCAACGCCCACCTCGAGCGCGCCGGGATACTGCAAGAAGCTGCCGCCCGGCTCGCCGTCGAACACAATGTCCGAGTATGCGTTGTCGTGGACGATCAACAGGTCGTGCTCGTGGGCGAAAGCGATGATCTCCTCGTAGATCTCGGGCGTGCCCACCGAGCCCACCGGATTGGCGGGCAGTGACACGATCATGTACTTGGCACGGTCGGCCACCTCGGGATCGATGCCCGCCACATAGGGCAAGTAATTGTGCTCGGCAACCAGCGGATAGTACTCGAGCTTGGCATCGGCAATCTTAGCGCCCGCCTCAAAGACCGGATAGCACGGATCGGGCACCAGGATGGTATCACCCGGATCGAGCAGAGCCAGGCCCAAATGACCCACGCCCTCCTGTGTGCCGTTGCACGACTGCACCATGGACGGCGTAATGCCCGAAACGCCAAAGCGGCGCTCATAGTAATCGCACACGGCTTGCTTGAGTTCGGGCAGGTCGCGCAGGGCGTACTTCCACATCTCGGGATCCTGGGCGGCTTGTGTGAGCGCATCGACCACGTGGTCGTACGGCTTAAAGTCGGGCGTGCCCACGCTCATGTTGTAAATGGTCTTGCCCTGAGCCTTCAGCGCAAGCAGTTTGTTGTTGAGCGAGGCGAAGACCTCCGCGCCAAAGCGCTCGAGACGCTGCGATGCCTGCATGGTGCCACCTTTCGATATAAAAAACGCGGCGCTCCGACAAGAGCGCCGCGCGATACGGGCCATCAGATTGCAAAAGTGTAACGCTTACAAACCCCGTATTGGTTCAATTTAGCCAACCTCAGTCAATTGCATTGAGTGCGTCGATCTGCGCAAGCCACAGACGCGAGCTAGCGTCACTCGGCATACGCCAATCGCCGCGCGGGCTGAGCGTCACCGAGCCCACCTTGGGACCATCGGGCAGGCAGCTGCGCTTAAACTGCTGGGCAAAGAAGCGACGATAGAACGTGCGCAGCCACGTGTGGACGATCTTGGCGTCGTAGACACCCTCGAAACTCTTGAGCGCCATGCGGTAGATCTTGCCCGGCTCAAAGCCAAAACGCAGCAGGTAGTAGAGGAAGTAGTCGTGCAACTCGTACGGACCCACCAAATCCTCAGTCTTCTGTGCAATCTCGCCGTCGCCCGTGGGCGGCAGAAGCTCGGGGGACACCGGCGTATCGAGAATGTCGAGCAAGACCTCGGCGATACGCCCGCCAAAGACATCAGCCGCATAGCGCACCAGATGGCGCACAAGCGTCTTGGGCACGCTCGCGTTGACGGCGTACATGCTCATGTGGTCGCCGTTATAGGTAGCCCAGCCGAGCGCCAGCTCCGACAGGTCGCCGGTGCCGATGACAAAGCCGCCGGCCTGGTTGGCCAGGTCCATCAGAATCTGCGTACGCTCGCGCGCCTGGCTGTTCTCGTAGGTCACATCCTGAACTGCCGGGTCGTGTTCAATATCCATAAAGTGCTGTTCCACGGCCGCGTGAATCGAAACCTCACGGAAGCCCACGCCCAGGTCGCGGGCGAGCGACTCGGCATTCGACTTGGTGCGATGCGTCGTGCCAAAACCTGGCATGGAGACCGCCGTGATACCCGTGCGCGGCAGCCCCAGCGCATCGAAGGCACGCACGGTCACAAGCAGTGCCAGCGTGGAGTCCAAGCCACCCGAAAGACCGATGACCGCAGCTTTGGTGCCCGTGTGGGCAAGGCGCGTCTTGAGGCCGGCGGTCTGCAGGTCGAGGATGGTCTCGCAACGCTCGGCCAGATCACCATGGTCGGCCGGCACAAAAGGCGCGCGAGGGAAAACGCGGTCGATATCGCAGGCATCGCGCAGGACAGGTTCGTCTGCCAGCACGCCCTCAAACGAAAATTCAACGGTCGTGGCCTCCGGCGCATCGTCCGCGCGCGTCCACGTCGTCGAGCGACGGCGCTCGGCAACCAGACGGTCAAGATCGACATCGGCGACGGCCATATCGCAGGTAAGCAGTTTGGTGGCGGCGAGCTTGGAGCCGTTTTCGTAGATAAGGTTCTCGCCTGCAAAGACCATATCGGTCGTGGACTCGCCCTCGCTCGCGTCTGCATAGGCATAGGCGCAGTACAGGCGTGCGCTTTGGTTAGAAATAAGGCTGCGGCGATAGTCTGCCTTGCCGATGATCTCGTCGGAAGCAGAGGGGTTGAGAATCACCGTCGCACCGGCAAGCGCCATCTCGGTCGAAGGCGGCGCCGGCACCCACAGGTCCTCACAGACCTCAACGCCCAGCACCAGGTCCTCGGCGCCCTCATCACAGCAGCGGTAGACAAGCCCCGAACCCAGCGGAACCGGACCCTGACCGGCAAATTCAACCCACACGGGATCCGCAGGCGCCGGAGCAAACCAGCGGCGCTCGTAGAACTCGCCATAGTTGGGCAGATACTTTTTGGCCGTAAGACCCAAAAGCTCGCCCGCGCAGCACACGGCGGCGCAGTTGTAGATATTCTCGGCAACTGCAACGGGAAGACCGATGGTAAAGACAATCGGCAGCTCACGAGTCTCGTCGAGGATATGTACCAGAGCGGCCTCACAGGCATGCAGCAGCGTGCGGTTATGGAACAGGTCGGCCGCGGTATAGCCGCACAAGTTGAGCTCGGGCAGCACCAGCGCGCGAACGCCGCGCTCGGTAGCCTCGCGAACAGCCGCCAGCGCAACCTCGGCATTGCCTTCGACATCGGCCACGCGAATCTGCGGCGACGCCGCCGCCACACGCAAAAAGCCATCAGACTGAGAAAGGTGAAGATTCATAAGAATGCTCCCGTGCGTAGACGCCATTCACAACAATTAGCAAGCCCTATTGTAGTTCAACCGCCGGGTGCAACCGCATCCCACCAACTTGGTGAGCTATTGATGAGTTGATGGTATCTGTTAAATGTCACGTACGATTCACATCTGGTGGGTACCCTGATGGCTACATGAAACGAAGCAGATTTACACCGGGAGGGTCCCGCATGACAACCAAGTACACCGACGCGCCGCGCACACGCGTCATGACACCGGCCGCGCTCAACAACGGCGTTCACGAAAACCATTCCATCGGACAGACCATGGCCATCGCGCCCAAAAAGGGCCTGTTCGACGACATTTCCATTCCCCAAATCATCGCCGGCGCTGCAGCCGCCGCCACGAGCGTCGCGCTTGCTTCCAAAATCGGTATCGCCGGATCGGTGATCGGCGCCGCCGTGAGCTCGGTCATCACCGTTGTGTCCTCGCAGGTCTACCGCCACTTTATCTCTGCCAGCGCCAAAGCCCTCAAAGGTACGCACGCCGACGTCGACTACCCCGCCGGCGCCTATGAGCCCGTTGAATTTAATGCCGAGGAGCACCTGGGCGGCGCCGCGACTACGCAAGAGATGCGCCAGATTGCGGGGCGCGCGACCACGGCACGCGTCGCTCCCAACAGCCTGCGCGCCAAGGCGGCGGCAGAGCGCAGCCAGACGCAAAAGAAGGTCATCATCTTCTCGATCGCCATCGCCATCGTCGCGGTCATCGCCTGCACCGGTGCCATCCTTATCACCACCGCCGGTGAGGGTCTGGGCGAGCGTCCCGAGCCAATCCTTTCGTCGCGCACGACCGAGCACGACGCGGATAACACCGGTCAATCGCAAAGCCAGCAGGACGACTCGCAGGGCGCCTCCGCATCCACCGACTCGTCCTCGAACACCCCCGATCAGTCGCAGAGCGCTGATTCCTCTGCGAACAGCGGTGGCACGCAATCCAGCACGACTGACTCAAGCCAAACGACTGACGGCTCTCAACCGAGCACAGGCGACCAGACGAGCGGCAATGCATCGGGCACGGGATCTACCGACAATAGCAACACCAACAGTTCGAGCGGAACCGCTTCCGGCACGGCATCAGACAGCTCGAGCCAAGACACGGCATCGGGCAACTAAGCACGTTTGTCTCTCATAGATAACCGACCTGCATAACGGGCGCGAACCGGCAACGGTCGCGCCCGTTTACCTTGGGCGACGAGATGGCAAGGCCCGTGCGATGGTAAGATGCTTTGGTGTGTAAAGAGGAGATTTGCCATGAGCAAGACAATAGTTACGCCCACGCTATCGCTGGGCAACCACATCTATCTGTATCGTCTGCTGCGCGACGCGATTGGGTGCGGCAAGCAAACGTTTATGACGCAGGTCGAGGAGGCGCTCGCCGCCGGCGACATGACCGCTTATGACCTGGGCTTCGAGTCCACGCGCGAGCTGCTCGAGGAGCTCGACGACTGCATTAGACTGACCGTCTTTAAGGGCGGTCGCCTGTATGCCACCGTCATCGCCAACGATACCTGGGATGCCGCCCTTGCCAAGGGCGAGGACAAGCCCAAGGCAGCCAAGGGAGCCAAGCAGTCCTACAAAAAGAAAAAGCGCGGCGAGAAGGACCTCAAGGCCGTGCGCCCTAAGCACGTTAAGCGTCCCGAGCCCGAAGCCATGGTTGAAGCCGCGCCGGAACCCGAGCCCGAGGCAGAGATCGAAGTCGCTATTGAGGTAACAGCAGAAGCCGAAACCGAAATCGCCGCCACGACCGATTCCAAAGTCATATCCGAGCAGGAAGCCACTGCGGAGCTCGACGAGGCTCCCAAGTCGACAACCGAAGAAGCCGCTGACCGGCCTGAGACGCCTGCGTTCCAAAACAGCGATGTCTTTGGCGACGAGGCTGAGGACGATCAGTCCGACGAGCCCGCCGATCAAGGCGCTACCGAGTCGGCGCCGGAGCCCGAGACGCCGCAGCCCGCCATCTCGCTCACGGTCGTCTATGATCCCGAGAACGCCAACGCCGGCATCACCACCATGGCATCCACGCCCATCGAGGCAAAGCCGAGCGTCGAGAACGAGAACGCGACGCAGGTTGAGGTTGAAACTGCAGATGCAGACGCGCCCGTCACCGTGGAGCCCGCAGATTCCACGATCAAACCGGACTCGACGCCAGAGCCCGCACCCGTCATCAAGTCCGTGCCCACCGCTGCTTGCGACCAAATTCCCGCACCGGCACCGGCTCCGGCACCCGCAGCAGCCCCAACCCCCGCACCTGCAGCGCCCGCCATCCCCAAGGACTTCCCCGTCGATTTCACAACCGAGATCTTCTGCCCCAGCCCGCTTCTGCACCAGCTGTCAACCTATCTCCCCTACGGCGCCGACACCCTCGGCATCGTCGGCGAGTACTACTGGATCGCCCGCGAGCGCAGTACCATCGAGGTCGCGCGAAACCGCGCAAGCTTCCCCCTGCGTTACACGCAGGCCGGCGAGCGCCACGAAGTCACCGTGCGCATCCGCCGCAACACCACCGGTGGCCTCGGATCCATCTGGGCCATCGATAAAGTCGAAGAACCCGAGCAGTAACGACAAACGGCTCAAATCCAAATCAGGATTTGAGCCGTTTTATTTGTTGATGTTGCGTAACCAACAGCGAGCGCGCCGCAAGTGCCCCAGGTTGCCGTGAAAGAGGAGCGACGCGTACTTCGGTACGCGAGCGACGGTTTGAACGGCAAGATGGGGTGCTTGCGGCCTGCGCAGCGTCGAGCAGTTACGCGGTTTGGTAAAACCGCGTAACAAATTAGTCACGCGTCAGCTTGCGGTGAATACGATGCGGCTGGGCTGCGTCCTCACCAAGGCGCTCGATACGGTTGGCCTGATAGGCCTCAAAGTTGCCCTCAAACCAATACCAGTTGCCCGGATTTTCGTCGGTGCCCTCCCACGCCAGAATGTGCGTGGCGACGCGGTCCAGGAACATACGGTCGTGGCTAATGACCACCGAGCAGCCCGGGAACTCGAGCAGCGCCGCCTCGAGCGAGGACAGCGTCTCGACGTCGAGGTCGTTCGTGGGCTCGTCGAGGAGCAACAGGTTGCCGCCCTGCTTGAGCGTGAGCGCCAGGTTCAGACGGTTGCGCTCGCCACCGGAAAGTACGCCAGCGCGCTTCTGCTGGTCCTGGCCCTTAAAGCCAAAACTCGCCACATAAGCGCGGCTCGGAACCTCAGTCTCGCCGACCATCATGTGGTCCAGGCCATCCGAGACGACCTCCCACAGGTTCTTATCGGGGTCGATGCCGGAACGGTTCTGGTCGACGTAAGAAATCTTGACGGTCTCGCCCACCTCGAGCTCGCCCGAAGTCAGCGGCTCCAGACCCACAATCGTCTTGAACAGCGTGGTCTTACCGACACCGTTGGGGCCGATGACGCCCACGATGCCGTTGCGCGGCAGAGTGAACGAAAGGTCGTCGATGAGCACACGGCCATCGAACTCCTTGTGCAGGTGATGAGCCTCGAGCACCTTGTTGCCCAGACGCGGGCCCACAGGGATGCGGATGTCGGTCCAGTCGAGCTTCTGGCTTGCGCGGGCCTCGGCCTCCATCTCCTCGTAGCGAGCCAGACGGGCCTTGTTCTTGGCCTGGCGAGCCTTGGGCGAGCTGTGTACCCACTCGAGCTCGGCCTCCATACGCTTGGCGAGCTTGGCGTCGCGGTTGCCCTGTGCCTCGATACGGGCGGCCTTGGTCTCCAGATACGTGGAGTAGTTGCCCTTGTAGGGATAAAGATGACCGCGGTCGACTTCGCAGATCCACTCGGCAACGTTATCCAGGAAGTAGCGATCGTGTGTAACGGCAAGTACCGCGCCCTGGTAGTTGTGCAGGAAGTGTTCGAGCCACAGAATAGACTCGGCGTCCAGGTGGTTCGTGGGCTCGTCGAGCAACAGTAGGTCGGGAGCCTCGAGCAGCAGCTTGCACAGGGCCACGCGACGGCGCTCGCCGCCGGAAAGTACGTTGACCGGCATGTCGGAATCGGGCAGCTGCAGGGCGTCCATGGCCTGGCCGAGCTTGGAATCGATATCCCAGCCGTCGGCGGCGTCGATCTCGTCCTGGAGCTTGCCCATCTCGGCCATAAGGGCGTCCATGTCGCAATCCGGGTCGCACATCTCCTCGCCGATCTTATTAAAGCGATCGACCTTGGCGATCATGTCGCCAAATGCCATGCGCACGTTCTCGATGACGGTCTTGTCGTCGTCGAGCGGCGGCTCCTGCTGCAGGATACCCACGGTGTAGCCGGGGGTGAGCCTGGCATCGCCGTTGGAGACCTCCTCGATGCCGGCCATGATCTTGAGCAGGGTCGACTTGCCCATACCGTTGGGGCCCACGACGCCGATCTTGGCACCGGGGTAGAAGCTCAGGGTCACGTCGTCAAGGATTACCTTGTCGCCATGGGCCTTGCGAGCCTGATACATCTGGTAGATAAACTCCGCCATTTGCCTGTTTTATCCTTTCTACCTGCTGTTTCCCTATTCTTGGTTCGCTTTAGTGGAAACGAAATGGAAAAACCAGCTCTGAAACGTAACGAAATAGGGGCATGGTTGCCCATACCCCCTAATACTACCTGGGAAAAGTTCCCCCGGAACATACTATGAACTGCGTACGCTAGTTTTCCGCAACCTTAGCGAGCGGCTCGCTGCGATTTGCGCCACAGCAGATACGAGTAGACGTAGACGGCTCCAACCGAACCAAACGCCAGAACCGCAATCACCGCGGCGACGACTTCACTCGAAAGCACGCTACCCGCCACGCCCATCACAATCAGGCCAAAGCCCAGCACCATAAAGCAGGCACCGCCAAAGCGCTGCGTACGGCGCCAGTTCTCGGGATTGGCAAGCGCCCAAGGCGTCTTGATACCGAGCGTATAGTTCTGCTTCACACGCGGCAAGTAGTTGCCTACGCCGATGAACAGCAAACCGACAACACCGGAAATCAGCACGTTAACCGAACCGACCGCCGGCACCACGCCCCAGACCGTAAGCTCTCCCAGCCAGCTTATGGCGCACATGAACAAGGTGAAGGCGATTACGAAGCCCTGATAGAACTTGCCCGAGGTTCGATATGCCTCACCTTTGGGATCGATGCGCGGCACCACGCAGAACATTGCGAGAAGCACCAGAGGCAGCACGCCGAGCGCGGAGGCCATCCAGCTGGGACCCCAACCGTCGACGGCTCCGTTCGCGCCCCAGTGCGTGGGAATCTGCCCAGGCAAGCTCGGCATCACCATGAGGTGCGCTACGACATTGGCGACGCACAGAGCGATCAGCGCAATCCACACACGCCGCGATACCCCCGTGGCGTGAATGCCCTTGTTTTCGTTATTCATCCTTATCACCTTCCGTGTTTGTAAAGCCCATAAACCAACCGATCAAGTCCTGCATGACGGTGGTGTTTAAGCTGTAAACGATGTTTTGGCCATGACGTTCGTCGGTCACCAACCCGGCGTTTTTGAGCGTCGCCAAGTGATGGCTCAGCGACGGCTTACTGATATCGAAATGCTCGGCAAGCTCCCCCGCCGTGCAATTGCCCTCGCGCAGCAACTCCAAAATGCGCCGTCGCGTTGGATCGGCAAGCGCCTTAAAGCCCTCTCCCGGCATAAGACCTCCTCTCATCATCTCTCATGACGTGCACACTATACTCAATATTTAGATGTTTGTCTAACTATCTAATCACAATGCTTCAAACCACATCAAAGCAAACGCCATCGCAACCTATGGGCGATTACCTATAATGGCGATAGCTAAAACACGACCTGCTTCCCCATCGGAGGATATTTATGACCGAAACCGCTGCCGCAGCCGCCATCGAGACACGCGACACCAAGCTCGAGATCATCATGGGCCGCGAGGCACTCGATAAGCTCGCCGATGCTACGGTGCTGGTGCTCGGCTGCGGAGGCGTGGGCTCCAACTGCTGCGAGGCACTCGCCCGCGGCGGCATTGGTCATTTTGTAATTCTGGACAAGGACATCATCGCGCCCAGCAATATCAATCGCCAGGCCATCGCCTTTCACAGCACCATCGGCAAGCGCAAAGTGGACGTGATGGATGCCATGATTCGCGATATCAATCCCGCCGCCACCGTTATCAAGCGCACCGAATACCTGCTGAGCGACAACATCGACGAGTTCTTCGCGAGCGTTTTGGAGCAGACGGGTGGCAAGCTCGACTACGTCGTCGACGCCATCGACACCATCTCGGCCAAGCTCACCATTGCCAAATATGCTCAGGACCACGACATTCGTTTGGTTAGCTCCATGGGCGGGGCCAACAAGCTCCATCCCGAGTGCCTCCGCTTTGCCGACATTTTCGATACGGTACGTGACCCCATGAGCCGCATCATGCGCAAAGAATGCAAGAAGCGCGGAATCAAGAGTCTGCATGTACTGTTTAGCTGCGAGGAATCGGTTAAGACACAGCCCCGCGACCCTTCCAATATCCACGAGCGCACCGAGCTCGGAACCGCCAGCTTTATGCCGCCCATCATGGGCCAGATGATTGCCGGCGAGGTTATCCGCCAGATCAGTGGCCGCGGCACCGAGCGCGTGCGCGCCGATGGCCAGCGCTTGGACTAGCGGAGCGCGCCGAGATGGAGCCCCGGTTATTTGATGCACACTGCCATCTTGATTTAATGGCTCACCCGGACGCCGTTGCCGATGAGGCAACGGCGCTGGGCTTGGGTCTATTTGATTGCGGCGTCGATCCACGCGACTTTTCGGCCGCAAACGAGCGCGCTCGTCGCCACCCGGGCATCATCGCCGGCGTTGGGCTTCACCCCTGGTGGCTCGCCGATGGCCACTGCGGTTTTGCCGAAGTCAATCTGCTTTGCGAAGTTGCTGCCCAAGAACGCTACATCGGCGAAGTCGGACTCGACTTTTCCGCGCGCTTTGCTGGAAGTGAGCCGCTACAAATACAGGCACTTAACCGGCTCTGCGATACACTCGTGCAGCATCCTCTTACCGGGCGCGTGATATCAATTCACGCCGTTCGTTCGGCAGGAGCCGTACTGGACGTCCTCGAATCGCATGGACTACTCATCCCAAACCCCGACTCCCCCGCTATCATCTTCCACTGGTTTAGCGACACTTCGGACGAACTCACCCGCGCGCGTAATGCGGGCTGCTATTTTTCCGTCAACGAACGCATGCTCGCGACCAAGCGCGGTCGCGAATACGCACGACAGATTCCACTCGACCGCCTACTGCTCGAGACCGATGCGCCGGCCGAGCCAAACACAGAAACAAGCGCGCAGTCGCTCATCAGGTCGCTCACAAGGACCTCAGAACGCATCACCTCGCTCAAAAACTGCGACGCAAAGCGCATCGAGTCGATAGTTTTAACAAATGCGCGCTCTGTTTTTGACCTTCGCTAACCCCTGGTGTGCAAAAAATGCCAAATATGAGTACTGCTACCGGAATGGATACATTTCTTTTAACTTTCCAACCGCCAGAATAATCCTCGATTGTCCGCTAATTAAAGCTTTTACAGTCATTCATCCTGCGTTTTCGCAAATCTTAAACCCCTCCAAACGCTCAAATCACGTCTGAAGGGGTTGATTTTGCTGCGACTAAATTAGTCACAGTACTCATATTTGGCATTTTTTGCACACCGGGTCCCGAGGAGGCGCCTGCACCTCCCCGGGACCGCTCGGCTATTCGACGATTGGTGCTCCGTGGCCCCAAGAACCTTCCATGCCGCACACGGTCGAGGCAAACCCGGCAGCAAAGTCGAGCGCGCGCTCGATGGCCTCGGCGCCATCCTCACCACGCTTGGCGGAATCGAGATAGCACATCAAAAACGAGGTGAGGAACGAGTCGCCCGCCCCCATGGTGTCCTTCATGTCCGTTACCGGTTTAGCCAGCTGGCGGTAATAACGCTCGCCGTCGTAAGCAATGCAGCCCTCGGCGCCCGCCGTAGCCGACACAAAACGCGGACCCAGGCCCTTCACCCATGCCAGACGCTCGCGAATCTCGTCCTCGCTCGCGGCATCCGCCGCACTAAAGAAAGCAAAATCAACGTAGGGCGCAATCTGCTCGTAGTACTCGTCGGTGGAGTCGTCCGAAAAGTCAAAAGAGACCGTGACGCCCGCAGCCTTCAGCTTGGGCAGCTCGCGCTCGGTAAAGCAATAGTTGCCCGAATGAACCACATCGAACTGCTTCATGTACGAAAGGTCAAAGCGATCGAGGACATAGCGCGCATCGCCACGGATACCGCCCTCGTTGGAGCCGAGGAAGACACGGTCACCGTCAACGACGGTCACGCGAGCCGCTCCGTTCTCGCCAATCATCTGCTCGCACTTGTCAAGCTCGATACCCTCATCCTCGAGGCTTGCAATGACATGCTCGGCAGCGGCGTCATTGCCAAAAATGCCCATGTATGCGGAGCGTGCGGCACCGCATTTCTTGGCATAAACGGCGAAGTTCACCGCGTTGCCGCCAGGATACATGGTGTGGATATGCTCGTAGCGATCGACGACGTTGTCGCCAAATCCGAGCGCGTTAACGTTAAATGCCATGGTATTTATCCTTCTAGTACTCGACGACGCCCATGTAGCGACGGAAATCGGGATCGTGATCAAACACCTTGCCGCGTGCGGCACGCAGCTCGCAGTTCATGGCGTAGAACAGCACCGGGTCCAGATAGGCACGGACGCTCGCCGGCACGGCCTCCATACCGTACTCCTTGGCATCGAGCACCATCAGCGTATCGGTATGCGTCTTAAGGAACGCCAGGGCGCGCTCGTCCATAGCACGGCACTCGCTGGAGCCCATCTGCAGGAAGTAAAAAACGCCATCCTGAGTAGCCTCGAAGGGGCCATGGAAGTACTCGGCAGAGTGGATGTAGCTGCAGTGCTGCCACTGCATCTCCATAAGAGAGCAGATAGCGAAACCGTAGGTCTGGCTAAAGTTGGGACCGCTGCCCAGAATATAGAAGAACTCGTGCTCCTGGCAAAGCTTGGCAAAGCGATCGCCCAGCTCGGCATTTACCTTCTCGCGTGCCGGGGGAAGAATCTTATCCATCTCGGCGATACCGGCATACATATCGGCAAGATCTGCGTAGCCCTCCTGCTGATCGAGCAGCTCCGCCGCAAGCGACAGCGAAATGCCAGCGGGGACCTCGGCCTGCGGCACGCCCTCGCCCCATGGGTAGACCCACGTGGTCCACTTGCCGGAGTCGATCTTGGATCCAGCGTTGTCGGTCTGGGCGATCACCGTAGCGCCGGCGGCAAGGGCAATCTCGCAGCCCTCGACGACCTCCGGGGTGTTGCCACTATGGCTACAAGCGATGACCAGGGACTTCTCGCCCAGACGACGCGGACGCATAATGTCGAATTCACGCGCGGTATAGATATACGAAGTGAAGGTGGTTGCCTCGCGCTGCAGAAGCTCGTGAGCCGGGATCAAATCGATCATGGAGCCACCGCAAGCAATCCAGTAGACGCTGTCGAACTTGCCCTTCTCGGCAATTGCCTCTTTAATCAAATCGTGTGCGTTCATATCCAGTTCCTTTCTTATTTGGCCCGCAATCAATGACGTTGGTTGCGTGGCCGATGGTTGTTTTAGTCAATCAGATATTTCTCGAATGCGGCCATGTTCTTGGCATCTGCCGCCGCCGGGTCATCGTAGTAACGACCGTCCGTGATTTCCTGGCCCAGCATGCCGTCGAAACCATGGGCGTTGAGTGTGGCGACGAAGGCATCCATATCGTGCTTGCCATCGCCCCACACCAGATGGCCATACGGGTCACCGTCGATAAAGTGCATCTCGTGAATTGCCCCATCACCAAAGGCGGCAAACCAGTCCTCGAGCGTCTCGCCTGCAACGCCCATCGCGGTTGTATCAACCATGGGCTGTAAGTACGGGCTCGCGACCTCGTCAATCATGCGCTTCGCATCGGAAACCGTCGTCACAAGGTTGCTCTCCTCGGGACGCAGGCTTTCCATCGTAAGCACCAGACCGTGCTCGCCGGCATACTCCGCCAGAATGGACAAGTGCTCGCGGCTGCGCTTCCAGGCTTCCTCGCGGTCCTCGTCCCAGTCGCCCCAGCCCGAGTTGACGGACATACGGTCGCACCCAAGCACCTCGGCAAGCTCAATGCCGTGCTTAAAGTACGCCAGGCTGCGCTGTTCATGCAGCGGTTTGCGTGCGCAGTACTGCCAAGGATAGACAACATTCTCGGGACACAGAGTACGATACCTAAGCCCACGGTCTGCAGCCTTTTTTGCCAGGACCTCAGCCTCAAAGTAGCCCGTATGGTCGAGCGTCACATGCGGCTCTGCACACCACAGCTCAATGGACTCAAAGCCCAAACGCTGCTGCACATCAAGGAAGTAATCGAGCGACCACATGATGTAGTGGATATTCATGCCCGCAATCTGCTCGCGGCGCAGCGTCGGTTTGGATTCAGACATCTTATGCCTCCTTATTTCGATCGAACACGATTTGTCCGTCCGACATCGTCATATCAACCGCAAGATCGCGTGCGTCGCGATAATCGAGGTCGAACACATCCCGATCGAGCACGCAGATATCGGCAAGCTTGCCGGCCTCGAGCGTACCCAGCTCGTCTTCGCGCATCAGATCGTACGCGCCCCCGGCAGTCCAAGCGCGCAAGAGCTCGACAAGCGTCAGCACGTTGGCCTCATTCACGGGCAGTCCGTCGGCGAAGAATCCGCCGCACGCGCTGAAGATTGACTCGCCCAGGCTCGGAATCAACAGCGGCAAATCCGTTCCACAGCACACCGTGCATCCGGAATCTTCCATGCCGCGGCGATTCCAGCTGTGCAAAAGTCGCGTCTCGCCAATTTGTCGACGCATCATCGACAGGCAATCCTCGCGCCGGTCCAGCGTCAGAATCTGCGGATAGACCTCGCAAATTCCGCCTAACTTGCCAAACTCGACAAGATCGGTCGGGTCAGAGTTCTCGAGATCGGTAATCGCATGGCGTCGAAGCATCCGTCCATGCTCGTCTCGAGGCAGCGAGGCATAGAGCGCCACGGTACGACGAACGGCGCCGTCGCCCTGGCAATGCAAGGAATATCGGAAGCCGTCAGCATCAATTGCACGCAGCTCGTTCTCAATCAGATCCCATTCGGGCTCCTCGACAACCGTCTTGCCGGCAGCGCCCGCATCGGCCGTGTCCTCATAGGGGTCAATCATCTCGGCAAGCCCCGCCCATACGCCGCGATCGGTCATACGGTTGAAGCCGGAAAAGCGAACGAACGGTCCCCGGAAGCGCTCTCGTGCCTCGCGGGCATATGCCAGATTTGCACCGGCACCCACCGGCTGCGACATCATAGAGACGCGAACCGTCAGCTCACCAGATTCCTCACGGCGAGCCATTTCGTCGGCAAAGCCGTAGTAGTCATCAAACGCCATTTCCTTGATGGCGGTAACGCCGCGTTCGTTAAGCATGCTCATGTAGTCCGAATACCCCACGCGTACCTCGGGCAGCGCGAGGAAATCGCTCATCATGCGCCAGATCTTCTCGGCATAGCACGCCTGGGGTGTAAAGCCGTATCGCGCACTGGCAGCAGCATTGAGAACGCAGGTCTCCGCTCCCGGTGTAAAGCAGACGACGGGGATATCGCCAAAACAATCGTCAAACACAGCTGCCGTATTTGCGTTCTCGGCATCCGATGCCAACGTTTCGGGTAGGTTGTGGCCAAAAGCCGCCGCGCAATCCGGATGATCTTCTTTCCATGCACGCAAGAGCGACACAGCCTCTTTGGCATCAGCGATGCCGGACAGATCAGACCCCAACGTCCGCAGCGCCCAACCTGTATAGAAGGTATGCACATCGATCAGGCCAGGCATGACAGTGCGGTCGCCCAGGTCAACTACCTCGTCCGCCTGGGTCAAATACGAAGCTACCTCGCACTTGGTGCCAACCGCCTCAATTCGATTGCCACGGACCGCTACGAAACCTTCAAACGGCAGGTCCCCCGTACCGGTAAAGACGCTCTTAGACGTCAGGACCGTCAAACAATCAGACATCACAACCACCTACACCGGAAGCATGCCAGAGATTGCCGTTACGATCAGGCCAAAGACGACCATGAAAATGAAGAACTTCCAAATGGTCTTCCACCATTGGCCAAACGAGATCTTTGCCACGGCAAGGCCGGCAACCGTCATGCCCGCCACGGGACTGATGGTGTTAATGGTCTGATTAGCAAACTGGAGCGCGGTAACAGCGGCTTCGGGATTGAGGCCCATAAGCTCGGTCAGCGGACCCATGACGGGCATGGTGAGCGCCGCAAGTCCAGAGCTCGAGGGAACCAGCAAAGAGAGCAGGCCAAGGACGATATACATAAACGTGGTGTAGACGGCGGCGGGCGCACCGGCAAGTGCAGTAGCGAGCGCCTGGAGGATGGTGTCGATGATCATGCCGCCCTCGGCGATGACCAGAATACCGCGAGCGATGCCGATGACGATGGCGGCGTACGCAAAGTCGGCAATGCCTTTAACGAACTCCTCGGCGATCGTCTGCTGGTCAAGGCCGCCCAGGATACCGGCAAGCAAGCCCATACCAAGGAACACGGCGGAAATCTCATTCATGTACCAGCCCTGGGTAACAAGACCCCAGACGATAATGCCCATACCGCAGGCAAAATCGATAAGCACGAGCTTCTGACGGGTAGTAAACTCTTCCTCGATGGAGGCATCGGTCACGGAAAACTCAACACGCTTGAGCTTGTCGTCCTCGTACGTAATGGACGACTCGGGGTTTTTCTTGACACGCATGGCATAGCGCATGGCCCATGCGATACCGACGGCAGTGAAGATGACCCAAGAAACGGCGCGCAGCCACAGCTGAGGATTGCCCTCGATACCAATGATGCCTTGGGCGATCAAAACATTAAACGGGTCGATGGTCGAAGCACAATATCCCAGGTTAGGGCCAAGGAAGCAGATGATAAACGCCGTCATCGAGTCATACCCGATACCCATCATGATGGGAATGAAGATGGCATAGAACGGCAGGGCTTCCTCAGACATACCAAACGTAGTGCCGCAAATGGACAGCAACGTCATCGTGATGGGAATGATGAGGATGTCCTTGTTCTTGAGCTTTTTAATCACACGGCTCATGCCGGCATTCAAAGCGTTGGTCTTGGTGATGACTGCGAACGATCCGCCAATCAATAAGACGAACGCAACGACGTCGGCAGCCTCCTGGATGCCCTTAGTAGGCGCTTGCAGGACCGCGAAGATATCCTGGCCCAGATTGATGGTCTCGCCGGTCTCGGAATCGGTGTAGTTCTTATCGACCTGTTCATAGGTTCCAGCAACGGCGACTTCACGCTCGCCCGCCGCTGTCGAAATCGTCTTGCGCTGATACTGACCAGAGGGAACGATCCAGGTCAGGACCGCAAAGACAACGATCAGCAAGAACATGATCGTATAGACATGCGGTAATTTGAACTTAAAACGTCTGTTTGTCTTCTTCGCCTTCGTATCTGACATAGATACCTCCAAAGAACTCGAGACTGCATCGCATCTCGCTTCAACGTTTGCACAATGCAAACGTTCTATGACGTCCCATAGATTACCAGCAGCTTTTTCCTTCATCAAGATAATTTCAAACTGATTGCCGCGACGCGGTTGAACGGTTGCGTTCGCGCCGTGAACGGTATGGAGACGCCCGGTGAGATGATCAACCGGGCGCTTCCATTCGCAATGTCCTAGATGTCAAAAACGTAGCGAGACCCAACGATCCGCTGACGACCGATGATAAACGGCCGCCGCTGCTCATCGAAAAAGAAGGCTTCCATATAAAACAAGGGTTCGCCAACGGGAACTGCCAACAGCCGAGCGACCTCGGGCGACGCGCACGCGATCTCGAGTGTGCACGGGTCGGTAAACGCGGGCGTACGGCCCGTCCGGTTGCGCACGAACTCAAAAATGGATTGGTTAGATAGAGGTGCCGTTGATAGATAAGCGTTGTCCTCGTAAACGTATATGTTGTTCTCGAGCATGACGGGGACTCCATCGGCAGTACGCACACGCTCAACGCAAATCAAATCAGTTCCAACGGGAACACCAAAGAACTGCGCTTCGGTAGAATCCGCCGGCAGTATCTTTCTCGAAATGACGCACGCCCCCGGCTCCATTCCGTTAACGCGGCATGCGTCCGAAAAACTCTGGACGTCATCCTTCTGGCGAATCTTGCGCTTAAGCTTGGGGGCATTGACAAACGTGCCTTTCCCCTGCCGCTTCGTTAGATAGCCCTGCTGGACGAGCTCCTCAATAGCGCGTCGCACGGTAACGCGGCCAACTTTATAGCTCTCAGCCAATTCGAATTCGTTGGGTATCCGCGCGCCCGCCTTGTAGGCACCGGAGTTAATTTCGTTTTTAATGATATCGATAACCTGTTGGTACAGCGGTATCGCTGCTTTACCGTCAGTTAGCCCTTCAGTCGGTGGCATATACCCTCTCCCAGCACAATTAAGTCTAAAGCGGGCCCAAGGGCATTCAGCAAGCCCTTAAGCCCGCATTAGCATTAAGTATGCTTGCTGCCGCACCAAAATGTCGGGTATTTACTCATCTGACCCGAAAAACGCGCAACTACCGCGCTCCTAAGAAAGCGTGAGCAGCTCCGGCAGCTGGTCGATAATCTTGTCCGCGGCATCCTGGCTAAATCCAAAGCGCTCCTCGCGCTTGGCAATGACCGTCAGGCCGGCTCGCTTACCCGCGGTAATGCCCGGAACGGAATCCTCAACGCAGCAGCAGCGATTCGCGGGCAGCCCCAGCAGATCCAGCGCATGCAGGTAGATGTCGGGCTCGGGCTTGCTCTCCTTAAACTGCTCGCCGCTCACCACATACTCAAAGGCATCCGACAGCCCGCATGCGTTGAGCACTTCCTCGATGCTAACCATGGGAGACGAGCTGGCAAGCGCCACGCGAACGCCACGGCGCGGCAGCTCTCGAATCGTATCCACGGCGCCTGGGTTAATCAAAGCCTGATAGTCGCGCGGACGTTTATGCGCCCACTCGTCCCAACGGGCCAACGCTTCCTCGCCAGTGAAATGCCCCTTACCGGCGCGCTCAAACCAATCGACTAGCATATGCAGAAAGAACTGATGGGAGGTACCGACCTGCCCATTCAACTCCTCTTGAGTCAGATTAAGCCCCAGCTCCTTGGCAAACGCGGCAGTCTCGCCCAAGTAGTAATACTCGGTATCGACAATGACGCCGTCCATGTCAAAGATAACGGCGTCGAACGGAAATGCGGACACGGCACCCTCCCTAACAAAAGGACGCCCGCGAGCAGGCGCCCGAATCATGCATTAATCGGCGATTCTAGCCCAGCAGCTTATCCAGCGCCACCGCAATACCATCTTCGTTGTTATTGGCGGTCACCATCTGGGCTACAGCCTTAACCTCATCGACGGCGTTGCCCATGGCAACACCGGTGCCGGCCCACTCAATCATGGACTTGTCGTTCTGGCCGTCGCCAAACGATACGACATCGCTGGCATCGATGCCGAGCTTGGGCAGGGCACCCTCGAGCGCACGGGCCTTGTCGATACCGGGCGCCGTGTACTCAAAGTACCAGTCGGCCGTAAACATGCCCGAAAGCGTCTGCTTAAAGGGCGCATACATCTCCTCGTAATGCGCCTGCAGGTAGGCCGGATCGCCCGCCGTCAGCAGCTTGTCCACGGGATAAGCGTCCACAACCTCATGCAAGCTCTCGACCTCGCGAATCTTAAGATCGCACGCATCGCGCTCATACTTGACGATATTCTTCTGCGAGTCGTCAGGCAGCGTGATCATGCAATGGTACGAATCCTCGATGTGCAGATTACGACCGAGCGAAATCATAGGGATCACGTCAAAATTACGCAGGTGATCAATCAGGCGATGCAGCTCGTCAGCCGGCATGGCCTGGTCAAAAAGGACCTCATCGGTCTGAGCGTCGACCACATGCGCGCCATTAAAGGCAACTAGAAGACCGTCATGGTTTTGAAGGTCGAGCTCCTGCGCCAAGGCGTGCAGCCCCCATGCGGGACGACCCGAAGCCAAGATGAGCTTAATTCCCGACTCCTGCGCCGCGAGCAGCTTCTCGCGCGTACGCGGGCTGATGACCTTTTGGTCGTTGGTGAGCGTACCGTCGATATCCATTGCGATGGCTTTGATTGCCATATGTGCCTCCTTGCATCGTTTTTATCGCGCACTATCTTATCCGAGCCGGGGCACGTTCGCACAGCGCGCGCATGACGGTTGCAAAACCACCCCATTTGAAACAAAGGCAAAAAAGTACTTGCAAAGACGCGTTCCGACATATAAGTTGATAAAAGACCGCCGTTGCGGTTTTAAGTAGATCGAGCATATGAAGTTTCAGTTTTCAGCGTGTAAGAGAAAGAAGATCGGCAAAGTACAACCCCAAACGCAATGACAACTTAATGAGGTAACTGCCACATGTGAGGCACCCAGGGCATTGCTGTCTCGATTTTGAGCACGATGCCTTCTGCCTTGCATGGGCCGTACCATCCCGCCCCTGCAGCAACTGCCTCACGGGCTCATTGAAAACCGCATAGCACCCCAACGTCAGCACATCACCCACGGCAAGCACATCACTCACGACAACCAACACATCAACAAACAGCACGAACATCAACCGATTGGAGAAGCTATGACAAACCACCACGCTGAAGACGGCGATAAGAAAAGCATTCTGGATGCCCGAATTGAGCGAGCATATACAAACGAATATGACGCCGCCTTTGCCGCCGCGACCATCAAGAACTACGCGTCGCTACCGCTCGCGACGATCTTGGCCGACCACCCTCAACTGCTGAAGCGCTGCACAAAGATCATGGGCGACCCCGACATTCGCAAGCTGACAGACCCCTATGCCCCAAAACGCGACAACGATTCGTGCGTTCTTACCGTAGGCTGCCTAGCCCATATGCTTACGGCGCTCGACACGAAACTCAAGCTCGAATGGGAACCCGACGAGCGTCATGAACTCGAAAGCAAGCGGAACACCCTGCGCACCGCACTGTTCCTTCCGTTGGACGGCCTCAAGCGCTGCAACGTCGAGCTCAATACACAGGCGCGGCAAAAGCCCGGGACCACGGGGCAGAAAACTCCAAAACCCCATGCGGCCATCGTCGACCGCAACCGATATAACCGCATGACCGCGCACTTTTCCGCCGAGGGAGCAGCCATAAGGACGCTGATCGACCTGCTGTGCCTCCTGAGCATCAACGAGCTATTTGAGGGCTATCTCGCCCTTGTTCCCGCGACGGCACCCAAGTCGGTAGCAAAGATCATCGAGACCTGCAGACGCCAGTTTGAGCGCCATCGCAATGGCAGCGAGATGAACGCCAGCATCGCGCAGTACTACGCGGCTCATTACAAAAAAGACGGATGTGCCCCTGTCGAGCATCAGCTGCGGCTCGCCTACACCACGCCCGTCGCAACGCTCCATCGCTTTGGAGCCCTTGGCGCTTGCGAGCCGCACGAACAGGCAGCCTGCCCCACAACCGAGCTCGATCTCAGGCTCGGACGAACCCTGTAGCCCGCCAGCCCCTCCGCGAGCAACAATCCTATTCCACAACACAACCAACAGAAAGGAGTCCTCATGGACACCAATCATTCCCCCATCATCAGCCCCCTCACCATGCGTGAATCCGCCCGAGGTATCACGCTCACCAGCATTTACGATGAGATGCTCGCCCGTCGCGAGCTCTCCGTCATGGGAAACATCGAAACCCCGATGGCCCACGACCTATGCCAGCAGATCCGCCTGCTCGATGCCACCGACCCCAGCCGCCCCATCACCATATTTGTCGCCAGCGCCGGCGGAAGCGTGCGATCGGGTCTTGCGATCTATGACGCCATGCGCCTCGCATCGTGCCCCATCCGCACCGTCTGCCTGGAATTCGCCGCGTCCATGGGCGCCGTGATCTTTATGGGCGGCGACGATCGCCGTATGGCGCCCCATGCAGAGCTCATGATTCACGACCCGCTGATCCCCCAGGGGGCAGGCGGCTCGGCACTTGCGCTGCAGGAAACCAGCCGGCGTCTCATGCAGACCCGCAAGACCCTCACGCAAATCCTCTCGGACCGCAGCGGCCTCACGCCCAAGCGCATCCAGTCCCTCACTGCAAAAGACACCTACCTTTCGGCCGAGCGCGCCGTCGAGCTCGGCTTTGCCCACGAAATCCTCTCGACCACCAAGGAGGTCGCCCATGTCTAACCTCGCCAGCCGCCTCGCCGCATCTGAGTCCGCATCGTCCACCATCCTCGCCAAGGATCGAACGCTTTCCTGCGACACCCGCCAAACGGGACTCAACAACAATGCACTTGTGATCGGCCCCTCGGGAGCCGGCAAGACCCGCAACGTCCTCAAGCCCAACCTGCTGCAAATGAACGCAAGCTACATCGTGCTCGACACCAAAGGCACGCTCTGTCGCGAAGTGGGACCCGTGCTGGCAGCCCACGGTTACCGCGTGCAATGTCTCAACTTCGCCGACCTCAACACCGTCCCGGCCCTTGCGCCCGGCATCGAGCGCTGCGGCTACAACCCCCTGAGGCACATTCGCCGCAAGGCGGACGGCAGGCCCAACCAGCAGGACATCCTCTCGGTGGCAAAGGCCATCTGCCCCATCGAGGACAACAACCGGCCTTTTTGGGATCATGCGGCGGCAAACCTGCTGTCGTGTCTTATCGCCTACGTCACCGAACAGCTACCCGCCGACGAGCAGACGATCAGCTCGGTCATCAAGCTGATCGAGCACCTGCAGGACGGTGCCACGGGTCGATTGTTTGACGACCTGATCACGACCGACCCCCAAAGCTATGCCCTCTCGCTATGGCGGCGCTACGCCATTACGCAAAATGCCGAGCGCATGCACGCGAGCATCGTCGGCATCCTTGCCGAAAAGGTCATGTGTCTGGGATTCGACGGTGCGGCACAACTCTATCGTGAGTGCCATCAGGTGGACTTCGCTTCCATGGGACACACCCCCTGCGCCCTGTTTGTAACCGTGAGCGATATTGACCGCAATCTCGATCCGCTGACCGGCCTCTTTATTTCGCAGGCGTTTATGGGCCTCATTCGCGAGGCCGATAGGCAGCCCGACGGCAGCCTGCCCGTGCCCGTGCGCTTTATGCTCGATGACTTCGCAAATCTGCAGATCCCCCAGATCGACAACGTGCTCTCGATTATCCGAAGCCGCAACATCTGGGCAACGCTGCTGCTGCAGTCGACCAACCAGCTCGATGCGCTCTATGGCGAGGCACGCGCACGCTCCATCATGGGCAACTGCGACACGCATCTGGTGCTGGCGTTCCAGGATCCCGAGAGTGCCCGGGTGTTTTCCGACCGCGCCGACGCGCTGCCCAGCACGCTCATGGCGACGCCAATCGATCGCTCGTGGCTCTTTGTACGCGGTCGCACTCCCGAACAGGTCGAGCGCTTTAGGCTCGAAGACCATCCGCTCTACGGGGAGCTGCCCGAGGCGCAGCGAGGCCATGCGGAGGCCGAGATCTAGGCGCAGGGTTCTCGCAGCGCGCGGCGCCCCGGCAATGTTCCACAAAGGCCGTGCGCCCCGGGACCACGGCAAAGCAAAGGGGCCCGCATCCGATAGGATACGGGCCCCTGACTATAAGGCGCGATGCGTTAACAGCAGCGACTACTTGCGATGCGCGCGGTAGAACTCGATGAGCGCCTGGGTCGAAGCGTCCTGCTCGGCCTTGGCGGCGTCGTCGTGGAAGGCCGGGGTGATCTGCTTGGCAAGCTGCTTGCCCAGCTCGACGCCCCACTGGTCATAGGAGTCGATGCCCCAGACCGTGCCCTCGACAAACGTGATGTGCTCGTACAGGGCGATGAGCTCGCCGAGTGCGAACGGGGTCAGCGTGTCGCCGAAAATCGAGGTCGTCGGGCGGTTACCCTCAAAGCAACGGGCCGGGACGATCTGCTCGGGCGTGCCCTCGGCACGAACCTCGTCGGCCGTCTTACCAAAGGCGAGCGCCTTGGTCTGGGCCAGGAAGTTGCCCAGGAACAGCTCATGTACGTCCTGACCGCTGTCGGTCGCAGGGTTGGCAGTGTTGGCGAAGGCGATGAAATCGGCCGGAACCACCACAGTGCCCTGGTGCAGCAGCTGGTAGAAGGCATGCTGGCCGTTGGTGCCGGGCTCGCCCCAGAAGATCTCACCGGTATCGGAGGTCACGGCGCTGCCGTCCCAGCGGACATGCTTGCCGTTGGACTCCATGGTGAGCTGCTGCAGGTAGGCCGGGAAACGGTGCAGGTACTGGCAGTACGGAAGCACGGCGTGGCTCTTGGAACCGAAGAAGTTGACGTACCAGACGTTGAACAGGCCCATCAGCGCGACGGCATTGTTCTCGAGCGGCGTGTTGCAGAAGTACTCGTCGATGGCGTGGAAGCCCTCAAGGAACTGCTGGAAGCGCTCGGGGCCAAGCACGACGATCAGCGACAGGCCCACGGCGGAGTCGACGGAGTAGCGGCCGCCGACCCAGTTCCAGAAACCGAAGGCGTTGGCGGGGTCGATACCGAAGGCCTCAACCTTCTCGAGTGCGGTGGAGACGGCGACGAAGTGCTTTGCCACGGCCTCGGCGTTCTGCTCATCGGAGCCGTCGATGGCGCCCTGAGCCTTGAGCTGCTCGAGCATCCAGGTCTTGACCTCGCGGGCGTTGGTGAGGGTCTCGAGCGTGGTGAAGGTCTTGGAGACGATAATCACGAGCGTGGTCTCGGGATCCAAACCCTTGAGCTTCTCGGCCTGGTCGTTGGGATCGATGTTGGAGATATAGCGGCAATCAATACCGGCGTCGGCATAGGGACGCAGGGCCTCGTAAGCCATGACCGGGCCCAGATCGGAGCCACCGATGCCGATGGACACCAGGTGCTCGATCTTTTTGCCGGTAACACCCTTCCACTCACCGGAGCGCACGCGCTCGGCGAAGGCATACATGCGGTCGAGAACCTCGTGCACGTCGGCGACGACATCCTGGCCGTCGACGATGAGCTGGCCCTTCTCGGTTGCCGGGCGGCGAAGCGCGGTGTGCAGGACGGCGCGGTCCTCGGTGGTGTTGATGTGCTCGCCGGAGAACATGGCGTCGCGGCGCTCCTCGAGCTTCACCTCGCGGGCAAGATCGCACAGCAGCTTGACGGTCTCATCGGTCACCAGGTTCTTGGACAGGTCGAAGTGCAGGTCGCCGGCGTCAAAGCTCAGCTTGTTCACGCGCTCCGCATCGGCAGCGAACCATGCCTTAAGGTCGATACCCTCGGCCTCGAGCTTCTCCTGATGAGCCTCGAGCGCCTTCCAAGCGGCAGTCGACGTAGCATCGATAGGTGCGGCAACAGTTGCCATAAAGTCCTCCTCAACATACGGGCGCATACCTCCATGCGCCCGGATAATCAGATGCCCCTATTCTAGCGCAGGTCAAGACTATAATCAGCGAGCGTTGCCAATCGGCCCCCAAACGGCAACCGACCAAAAAGGGACAGGTTTATTTTGGCAGGTCAAACGCTTTACCAACCAAAAATAACCCATCCCTTTATGCCAAATACTAGGCCGCGGCGCACACGCTGCCGAGCAACTCACGCAGAGGAGACCCAATGCCCTCCAGCAGTTCGGGCGCGATGATGGCAAAAACGGGAACCTCGCCGACGCCCGCGACAGCAGGCACCTTGCCCTCCGAGACAATGCATCCATAAGGGACAAAACCGTCTTCGCCGGCATCGAACGACGCCATGCGACGCGCGAGTTCGCGCGCAAAGCCAGCAGTATCGGCATCGCCAATCGCCAATACAAAGTCCATCCCTTCGTCGGTCGCCAGGGCCACGGCTTCGTCGATCAGCTCGTCTCCCCCGTCGCCCTCAACCGAGCCGCAGCGGAAAAGCACGCGCTCGAGCAGAGCTCGATCAAGCGAGCCGAGTGCCGCCGAGACAAGCTCATCACGCGTGTGCTTGTCGCCTCCCAGCACGACCAGTGCCTTAGTGCCGCCATAGTGGGCAACCAATCGCCCGCACCAGCGAGCCACATCCCCATCCGCAACCAAGCGTGTCGGCATACCAAACCCATAATTGACCATCTTTCCCACAACCCTTCCGTGCGTATAGGCGGTATCAATCGTTAGGCTCATGCTACGAAGCAAGGTTTTCCGAGCTGTTTCGCACTCTTTAGAGCTGCGTTAAAAAACCCGATGCAGCCGCACGACCATACCTACCAAAAAGGGAGAGGTTTTGACGATGTCCGGACGAGCGGGTATTATCGAACATGTATTCGATAAGAACATGTGTTTGATGGGAGGACGCGTGGGACACGAGCGTCACACCTATATCTGCATCGACCTCAAGACGTTCTACGCCAGCGTCGAGTGCGTCGACCGCGGGCTCGACCCGCTCACCACCAACCTGGTCGTTGCCGACGAATCGCGCGGGCGCACGACCATCTGCCTTGCCATCACACAGGCCATGAAAGACCTCGGAATCCATAACCGCTGTCGCCTGTTCGAGATTCCCGACGGTATCGACTACATCAAGGCCGTACCGCGCATGCAGCACTACATGGAGGTGTCGGCGCAAATCTACGGTATCTATCTGGAATTCGTCAGCCCACAGGACGTGCACGTCTATTCAATCGACGAATGCTTTATCGACGTGACGCCCTATCTGGACCTCTATCACACCGACGCTGAAGGCTTCGCCTGCATGTTGCGCGACGAGGTCCTGGCGCGCACCGGCATCACGGCAACGGTTGGCATCGGCCCCAACCTATTCCAGGCCAAGGTGGCACTCGACATTACCGCCAAGCACGTACCCAGCCGCATCGGCATACTCGATGACGAGACCTTTCGCAAGGAGATCTGGCCCCATCGCCCCATCACCGACATCTGGGGCATTGGGCCCGGCGTGGCAGCACGACTCGAAAAATACGGCGTCTACGATCTGATGGGCGTCGCCGCGCTCGACGAAAACCTGCTCTACGACGAGCTCGGCGTCAATGCCGAGTATCTCATCGACCACGCCTTCGGGCGCGAGCCGACAACTATCGCCGATATTCAGGCCTATCGCCCGCAGGCAACCTCAACTACCACAGGACAGGTGCTCTCGAAAGGCTATGCCTATGAACAGGCCTACACCGTCTTGCGCGAGATGGTCGACAACGCTGTGCTGGACTTAGTCGATAAGCACGTGGTGTGCAACAGCATCTCGCTCTTTGTAGGCTACGCGAGCGAGCGCGCCGACATACGCCGCCTCGACGCCAGCGGCACAGCGCAATATGTGGACGGATGCGGGCACCTGCGCTCAAGCACATCGAGCATCGAGCCTGCCGCAACCGCCGGCCCCGAGCTCGCGCCCCGCGCGCCCAAGCCCGTTCAGCGCGACGATGAACGCCGGCGTTTGGTACGAGAGGCTCAAGCAATTGACGGCATCTTTGTGGGCGAGCACGGTGGCAAGCCGCGCGGTGGCTATGCCGCGCTCTTTGCACACTCCAACGCCTCGCGCAAGCTGCCCGAGCGCACCAATTCGTTTAAGAAGATCATGGGCTATTTCGATGAGCTCTGGGCGCAGACGGTCGACCCCAAGCGACCGGTCAAGCGCATCAATCTGGGCTTTGGCAATCTGATGCCCGAAGAATTTGCCACCATCGATCTGTTCAGCGATATCGAGGCCGATGAGCGCGAGCGCGACCTGGCGCGCGCCGTCCTGGCCGTAAAGGGCAAGTACGGCAAAAACGCACTCGTCAAGGGATTAAGCTTTACCGCCGGCGCCACTGCACGCGAACGTAACGATCAGGTAGGAGGACATCGTGCCTAAGTCCCAACAGCAGCCGATGCGGCCACCGACGCCTTTTGAACGTCTAGCGGACCCCGAGGGAAGACGTCGATCCGCCGATCCCAAGCTCACCGCCAACGGCGCCGTCCGCGCCGGCCGTGCCGCGCAGTTTATGCCCTTTGCCGCCCTCACGGGATACTACGAGCTCGTGCGCAAACAAGAGATCACTGTTGAGCCCAAATGCGAACTCACGGAAGAAAAAGCCCTCGAGCTTTCGAAAAAGCTCGAGGGCCTCAAACGCGGCGACCTGGTGCGCGTCACCTATTACGATATGTACGGCTATCGTAGCCGCACGGGCATTCTCGACGAAGTGTTACCCGCATTTAAGCTGCTCAAACTCAGGGATATCGCCATCAACTTCGACGATATCCAAGGCATCGAGCTGCGTGGTCGAGCCTAGCAACGAGAACGCTTGCGCAAGGCGAGAGCAATGCCAAGCACTGCGGCAGCTGCAACCAGCAATCCCAAGACCAGCGTGAGGGTCGAGTCGCCAGCGTGAGGCAGCGAGCCGTCCTTCGGAGTCTTCTTAGTGGTCGTCGAAACGGTCGTCGCGGTGCTGCTCGACTGGTCGTTGCCGCCCGTCTGGCTGCCACCAGGCTGATTGCCGCCACCCGGCTGCGAAGGATCGGTGGGTTTCGTCGGATCCGGAGCACCGGGATCAATCGGATTCTCCGAATTCTCCTTGCGCTGGATCCAAACCTGGCAACCATAGAACGGGTTGGCGGTACCAAGGCACAGACCCTGGTTGGTCACCGCAAAGGTGCGCAGACCATGGTTATACGGATCGTTAAAGCCGTTAGTCGTCAGCGTCGTAAAGTTCACGCCGTCCTCGGTCACATACATATCAAAGCCGCGCTCGGCATCGCGCAGGTAGTACATGCACGTAAGGACACTCTGCAACTTCTTGAGGTTCTCCGCACTCAGCAGCTTATCGAGCGCATCCTGAATATCACCCGGCAGCTCGGTGCCATAGGCATCCTCGTACTGCTGCTTCAGGCTCTCATAGCTATCGAGCATGTCCTGATACTGATCGGCAAAGGACTTGAAGTACGCAATCTCGCTATCGATTTTCTGAACATAAGCAGCGTCGTCTTCAACGTCCGCGGACATCGTCGCGGCCTGATCGCAAAGGTCGCCCGCAGCCTCATCCAATGCATCGCTCAGATCGCCAAAGCCCTTAGCAACCTCGGTCTTCTCGTCATCGACCTCGACGGCCTCGTTTGAATCATCGTCCGCAAGCGTGTTCACGGGAACGATGGGGTCGTCAGGCGATTTCTTGTCGAGCAGGTGATCGAGCAGGTCCCTAAGGCGCTGAACCTGAGAGTTCCACTCCTCAGGCGTCATATCGATAATGTCGCCATTGGAGAACTGGCCGATCGGCTCAAGCAGGCTCGCGGTATCAAAGGTACCGATATACAGCTTGCCGTCGAACTTCTGCATGCGCCAAATGTACTGGTTCTCGTTTCGGCCAAAGCCCGAAGCCAGGCCGGAAATACCGCCCTCGGGGAACATGTCGGTGGAATCGCCAACGACGAGCTCCATGTTCTCGTCCTTGTCCATGCGATAGATGTTGACCGACTGCTCAAGATTGGCATTCACAAACGAGCAGTCGACGCCGCCCATGCCGCTCTTGCCGCCCTCTTCGGTGTTGGATTTGTTGAACAGGATGCGCTCGAGAGCAATCTCCTCGTCGTTGTATTCACCGATATAGAGGTAGTCGTTGTAGACGATGAGGTTGGCAGCACCAGAACGGGTGCGGTCAGGATCGATGCCAAAGCAGTACCTCGCACCGTCCGCCTCCTGGTCGCCAACAATCGGAGTCCACGTATAGCTGCCGTCGGCGTTCTTGTCGCCACGGACCATGGCAAACGACTGCATGGAATTATCATCGGGAGCGTTCTCGGGCGTACCGGTGCAGATGGTCGCATAGAGATGGCCATTGTACGAGACCATATCCCAAATGGCGCCGCCGTAGATGCTGTCCTTATAGCGAATCGCCGGATAGTTAAACAGCGTCTCCGAGTTAGCAATCTCGGTGAAGCTGCCCTGGCCCTTCGAGGGGTCAGACGACGTCAGGATTGTCGACACAAAATTACCGTTCGCGTCTTTACCCACATTACTGATGACGAGCTGGCCATCATGGACGCACATGCCGCGGATACCGGTAGAAATGCCCTGCTTGTAGGCAGCACCGTAATCCTGCATGCTCGAAAGGCCCTTATAGACAACTTTGAACTCGTCCGTCTTAGGATCGATCTCATATACAGCAGGCAGGCCGCTTTTGCCGCC
Source organism: uncultured Collinsella sp. (assembly GCA_905211535.1). Classification (GTDB taxonomy): domain Bacteria; phylum Actinomycetota; class Coriobacteriia; order Coriobacteriales; family Coriobacteriaceae; genus Collinsella. Next base: position 44,060 of record CAJMAZ010000008.1, read on the forward strand.
ATTGGTTCTGACGCTGCCGCAGAAATAGAGCTTGCCCTTATAGCTCACGGCATTGCGGAACAAAGGAGCGACGCCGTTGAGCGAATCAGAGAGCAGCAGCTTGGTCTCACCGGTCTTGGTATTGATCTTGACCAAGATGCCGCCGCTGTCCTTGTCGGCCGTGCCGTCCTCCTTCTGCTGTCCATAGAAGAAGGTGCCGTTAAACATGGCCTCCAGCGTCAGGCGCATGGTCTCGGCATCAAAGGAATCGCCCAGCGTGCCGTTCATGAGCGTCAGTGTGTTGCCCATCGCCGCATAGCAGGTGCCCACATAAAGCCAGTCACCATAGCTCGCAGCCGCCCAAGTGTAGCTCTGGCCGCGATCGCCTTCGTTGTTGGCCGTATTACCGTCGGCGCCCGGAACGGCAACGGCACCGTTACCCTGGTAGTCGACGATGCCATCCGGCTGCGACGTTCCTACCGTAGGATGCGAGAGCTTCTCAAAGGAATACCCATTTCCCGCATTGTAGGTAACGGCGCCCGAAGCGTCTTCGGCATGCGCCGGCAGCGGCGATACCAAGATAGCGGCAAGCGCTGCCACCAAGCCAAGTGTTCCCACTCGTCTCATAAGGCTATAGCCTCCCCTGTCCTAAAGCCCAGTTTTAGCATTCTTCATTTTTGTCCACGGTTAATTGCAATCTGAGCACAACAATAATCAGCGTATAAATATACACCTGTAATTTTTTGGACGGGTTAATAGATGCTCAATTGGTAACGAATTCCGCGCGAACCGTCACCAAACTCCACTTTTGCCGCATCTAAAGGTTATTTTTTGCGCAAATTTTTGGATGCCGATAGTCACAATGAGCAGGAGTCCGGTATCCACCGGAGAGGGCAACGCCTACATTTTCATAACGTAATAGCCCGCGCCCCTCACCGCCGTCTCGAGTGTGTCGCGATCAACCGGGCGCTTCGAGCGTACGCGCGCCGTGCGGTCCGCATACGTCACCGTAGCCCACACACCATCAAGCGCATTGAGGGCATTCGTCACATTCCGAGCGCATCCGTCGCAGCTCATGCCGCCGATAAGCAGCTCCTCACGATAGGGGTAGTGGGACTCGTCGGTGTCTGCCACCACAACCTTCTTGGCTTTCTTGCCGCTCGTACCATCGCTGCAACAACTCTTCCCGTGTGTCGAAGCGGCAATGCGACGCAGTCCAAAAAACATGCCGACGGCAATGACGGCCAGCACGATGAGATTCGCAGGGTTGAGCAAGTCACTCATGCGTTCCCCTTTCAAGTAGCCCTATCTAGATACCCCCATGGGGTGTTCCCATCTTAACCCAAAATCATGTCCGTTCGGTCAATTAGTTTCCCTCTTCAAACTTTTTAGTTGACCAAGGCTTACTTTCGTGTATAAGTTTTCCTAGGCTAACAGTTTAGATCCGTAAGGAGCGTCGTGACTCGAACCATAGACATCCCAACGTTTCAGGCGGCAGTCGTGCGCAACTGCTCCCCCACGCTCGCGGGCATCAAACCGGCATCGCTCTTTACCTATCCAGGAGTCTATGTCGATCAAGACGGCTCAAGCGTAACTGCGGCGATCGAGGATCGCCGAGCACGCCTGCTCAACGTTATCGCCCGGTGCAATCACGAGCTTAATCCGTTCGGTATCCATCTGAGCGTTTTGGTCTGGCGCCCCTGCGGGGCGCTCGTATACGCATATCGGCCCAATAGCCTCGCCACTTACCTTGCTGACCCGCGCGCCAAAACGGCACTCGCCAAGAAGGGCTACGACACCGGCAACCTCTCGGCATGTCTTGTGCACCTGGCATCACGCATCACGCTCGCGAGCAAGAACGCCGCGGAATGCGCCTGCAGCCAGACTCGATGCGCACTGGATCAGCAAGTCTGCTGCAACAACGACTGCGCCTGCGAATTTCCACACGAGATTGGCTACTTCCTGGGGTACCCCTGCGACGACGTATACGAGTTCATCGCCCAGCGTGGCGAGAACTACAAGATCTTTGGAGCCTGGAAAGTCTATACGAATGTCGAGCGGGCGCTTGCGACGTTTGATGCGTACCGTGCCTGCACCCAACACCTCACCTTTATCTATCAGCAGGGCTGCAGCTTGGCGCAACTTGCCCAGGCGACCCGATAGAACGTACAAACCGCGGCCGCACGCCGCACAACCGAAAGGACTCAACATGAGCAAGATCGCCGTCGTCTATTGGAGCGGCACGGGCAACACCGAGGCCATGGCAAACTTTGTCGCCGAGGGCACCACGTCCGCGAGCGCCGAGGCCGAAGTCATCCCCTGCGCCGACTTCTCTGCCGACAGGGCCGCCGACTATGATGCCTTCGCCTTCGGTTGCCCCGCCATGGGCTCCGAGGAGCTTGAATACGATGAGTTCCAACCGATGTGGGACGAAGTCAAGGAGACCCTCGGCGACAAGAAGGTCGTCCTCTTTGGCTCTTATTCGTGGGCCGAAGGCGAATGGATGGACAATTGGAAGGCGGACGCCGACGAGGCAGGCGTCAACGTGGTCGACTCCGTCATCTGTTACGACGCCCCCGATGATGAGGGCGAGGCGGCCTGCCGCGCCCTTGGAGCCGAGCTCGCCTAGCGGCAATGAGCTCCGTCCGTAACGCGCTCTGCGCCAAAACACATTCGCGTCCCAACAAAAACGGGAGCCGGATCACATCCAGCTCCCGTTTTCTGCTATGTCAGTCATATAAAGCGGCTAGGAGATATTGCCCAGGAACGCCTTGGTGCGCTCGCTCTTAGGATGGTCGAAGACCTCGCTCGGCGTGCCATCCTCCACGATAACGCCGCCGTCCATAAAGACGACGCGGTCGGCGACGTCGCGGGCAAAGCCCATCTCGTGCGTCACCACGATCATGGTCATACCGTCATGCGCAAGATCGCGCATGACGCCCAATACATCGCGGACAAGCTCAGGATCGAGTGCCGACGTGGCCTCGTCAAAGAGCATCACGTGCGGATTCATCGACAGGGCGCGGGCGATGGCCACGCGCTGCTGCTGACCGCCCGAAAGCTGACTCGGCATAAAATCGATGCGCTCGGCCAGGCCGACCTTGGTCAGCTCCTCGATGGCAATCTTCTCGGCCTCTTCCTTGCTACGCTTGAGCACCTTTTGCTGCGCAAGCATGACGTTCTTTTTGACCGACAGGTGCGGGAACAGGTTGAACTGCTGAAACACCATGCCCAAGTGCGTACGCACCTTATTGAGGTCAACGCCCTTGGCGCACACATCCACGCCCTCGACGACAATCGAACCACTCGTGGGCTCCTCGAGACGGTTAATGCAGCGAAGCATCGTCGACTTGCCCGAACCCGAAGGGCCCAGGACTACGACGACCTCGCCCTTGTGCACATCAAGGTCGATGTCGCGCAGGACCACGTTATCGCCAAAGGCCTTCTGGAGATTCTTGATGCTGACGACGACCTCGTTCGAGTTATTGGTTTCGCTCATAATAGAACCTCCTTACAGACCAGCGATATGGTCGGCGGGCGTTGCGACGACCTGTCCGGCGCTCTTGGTGGGACGCTTCTTTTTGGTTTCGGCCGTACCCAGCAGCCTCGCCTCAAGACCGCTCACCAAGCGCGCAAGCGGCAGGGTAATGACCAGATAGAACAGGGCGGCAACCACATACGGCGTAATGGAGCCCGTCGTGGCCACGATGGTGCGGGCGTTCATGACGATCTCGACCACGCCCACGGCCGCGAGCAGCGACGTATCCTTGTAAAGCAGGATGAACTCGCTGGTCAACGTAGGCAGGACATTGCGGAACGTCTGCGGAATCATGACGTAGAGCAGCGTCTGGAAGGCGTTCATGCCCAGCGAGCGAGCAGCCTCATTCTGGCCCTTGGGGATCGATTGAATACCGGCGCGGAAGATCTCGCACAGGTACGCAGACGAGTTCATGGCCATGACGATGACGCCCAAGACATAGTCGTCCACCTTGACGCCGGCAAGCGGCAGGCCAAAGAATGCAATATAGATCTGCAGGAACGCCGGCGTACCGCGGATGACATTCACGTAGATGCCGGCAAGGCAACGCAGGATGCGCGATTTGGATATGCGCATGAGCGACAGGGCAAAGCCAAAGGGGATCGCCAGCGGAAACGCCACGAGCACAATCGAGAGCGACATAAGGAAGCCCTTGAAGACGATCGGCAGGCTTTGGACCAAAATGACCGGGTTCAAGAACAGGCGCAGGAACATATTGGAGTTCCAGGTCTCGACCCACGGCTGCTCCTTAAGATCGGCCAGGAAGTTATCGAATGCCGTCACGCCCTTAATCTCGACGGAAGGAATCTTGGAAATCTTCTTGGTCGAACCGTCGGCAAGCGTATAGGTTCCGCTAAAGGCCTCATCGCCGCCCTCGACGGGAAACGTCACGCCGTAAACCTCGACACGGAAAAAGCCGCCGGCAGGCGCCGTCTCGCCAAAGTCGATCTTGAGCGTCTGGCCGTCAGCCTTGCACGTGGGCTTCATGGGCGTACGATCCATGAGGTCCTCGCCCGAGAGCATCGTCAATCGCGTGTCATCGGTACCAAACGTCGTGCCGTCGACAAACGTCAGCGAAAGACCGCTCAGCTCCTCGTCGGCATCGGCCTGAACCTCCCAGGTAATGCGCGTCTCGGTGCCGCCGACCACAGCGCTGCCCGAACCGGTGTTGGGTCGGGCGGTAATCTTTGCGGTCTCAAGCGCCTGGGCGGTCGTGGGCGCATATGCCCCCACGCACACCAGCGCGAGCGCCACGGCCATGGCGCAGGCTAGCTTTTGGAGCAAGGCGGGCAGTGGAAAACGCTGCTCCGCAGCCCCTTTGTTCAGTCGAGACAAGGTGGCTCCTATCGTAGAAGTTGCCGGCAAAACGAGACGGAAACACTCTCCGTCAAGAGAAGCGCAAAGGCCCTCTCCGCCAAAACGGAAAGGGCCCGCGCGCAATCAAGTAGCTATTTTACTTGATGTTGTACTTAGCCATGAGGGCGTCGACGGTACCGTCGTCAGTCAGGTCCTTGATGGCCTGGTTGATGTCGTCCTTGAGCTTGGTGTTGCCCTGGTTGATGGCGATAGCGTACTCCTCGCCGGTGCTGACCTGCTTGATGGTCTGGCAGGTGTTGAACTGCTCGGCGGTCAGCTGGCTGGCAACGGAGCGGTTGGTGACTACGGCGTCGCCCTTATCGGACTGCAGGGCGCTGAAGCACTCGGTGGCGTCCTTGTAGGGGACGATCTTGGCCTTGGGGAAGTTCTCCTGGGCAAAGGCCTCGGCGGTCGAGCCAGACTGGACGATGATGGTAGCGTCGGCGTTGTTGAGCTTCTCGCTGAAGTTGTCGGCCGTGATGTCGGTGTTATCGACCTTGGTCACGATAGCCTGATCGTCCATGTAGTAGGAATCGGAGAAAGTGACTTCCTTCTCACGCTCGGGCGTGTCGGTGATAGCCGCGATGGAGACGTCATACTTAGCGCCCGAAGCGACGCCCGGAACCAGCGTGTCAAAGTCATTGTTGACATACTCGACATCCAGGCCCAGCTTGTCGCCGATAGCCTTGATGAGCTCAAGGTCAAAGCCCTGATAATCGCCGTTGTCATCCTTGTACTCAAACGGAGCGTACTCGGCAGAGGTGCCGACGGTCAGCGTACCGTCCTTGACGAGCGCGTACTCCTTGGAACCGTCGACCTTCTCGACCTTAGCGTCGTCAGAGCTGCTGGAACCGGCATCAGAACCAGAGGTGGCGTTGGACGAGCCGCAGCCCGTCAGAGCAAGGGCGAGCGCCATAGCACCCGTGGCGGCAAATGCGCCAAGCTTCTTCAGCTTCATAATCAGTCTCCTTCCAATGACCCCACGTGATTCAGGGGTCTGCAAAAACTGAGGGTTATTATGCACCCGCTTGGAAGAATCCGCAATTAGAAAACTGATTGAAACAAACCCATAACGTGAATGGAGCACTCCACTTTATGACAGTCATCACTGCTGCAATGACCTTAACAATTTGATTTCAGCCGCATAACCTGCAAGTTCGTTCGGTGTCTCCAAAATGAATGGCAATGCGCGCAAGCGGCCATTCGATACAATATTCTGCATAACCTGCATACCACCGCCAAACTCTTCACTACCCAGGTAGCCCTTGCCGATGCACTCGTGGCGGTCCTTATGGGCGCCGCAGGGATTCTTGGAGTCATTGATGTGCACGGCGCGCAGGCGTTCGATACCCACCACACGATCGAACTCGTCAAGCACGCCGTCAAGATCGCGTACGATGTCATAGCCGGCGTCATTCACATGGCAGGTGTCCAAGCAAACGCCCAACTTGGCCGACAGCTCGGGGCACTTGTCGGCAACGCCCTGGATGATGAGTGCCAGCTCCTCAAAGCTGCGGCCCACCTCGGTGCCCTTGCCGGCCATGGTCTCGAGCAGCACCGTCGTCTGTTGGCCCTCAAACATCACCTGGCACAGGGCGTCGACGATCATCTGAATGCCGGCGTCGGAGCCCTGCCCCACATGCGCACCGGGATGGAAGTTGTAGTAGTTGCCGGGCAGCGCTTCCATGCGCCGCAGGTCCTCCGCCATGGCCTCCAAGGCAAACTTGCGCGCCCGCTCTTTGGCCGAGCAGGGGTTATAGGTATACGGGGCATGAGCCACAAGCGGGCCAAAATCGTTCTGTTCCATAAGCTCGCGCAGGGCGGCCACGTCATCCATGTCAAGGTCTTTCGCCTTGCCGCCGCGCGGGTTGCGCGTAAAGAATGCAAAGGTATTGGCGCCAATTGACAATGCCGTCTCCCCCATCGCCCGATAGCCCTTCGTCGTGGATAGATGACACCCGATCGTCAGCATCCCCAGCTCCCCCTCATCAGTTGCGGTGAAATAGTTCCTGTCGATGCCTTATTCTGCCGCAAACAGGAACTATTCCACCGCAAGTTATAAAAGGGGCATCAGAGATGCGGGGCACCAAGCACTACGGCTACGGGCGCCGGCGTCATGATCCCTCACGCGTCAGCGCCAGGTCCTAGAGGGCTAGACGGATTGCATCGATAATGCGCGCGCAGCGCTGTGTGGCGGCAAGGGGCATGACGGGACTCTCGAGTTTCCCCGCCCGGATGAGCTGGGTCGCATGCTGGATTTCGCCGTAGAAATCATCGACCTCAAACGGGGCATTTATTTCTAGCGTTCGACCGTCGGAATACTTCACATGGGCGAGCTCGGGGCGATGGAGACGCTCGATTTCCAACGAGCCCCGCTCGCAGGCAATCATTAAGCGGCTTTCATATGCTGCTTTGCCGTCACACGCCATATGAATGGGTATACCGCCGACACTCATATGGATCTCATCGGCCCAATCCACGCGGCCGCCCGATACGTCACGCCAGCGAACTTCACGAGACGAAACATCGCACGCGCCCGCAAGCAGATCCTCAAACCACCCGACTGCATAGCAGCCCATGTCATATAGACAGCCACCCTGCAACGGATCGAGTAGATAACTCGAAGGGGACTCACCATAATCGAGTTTTTGCACGCTTTCGATCGAAACGATACGGCCGAGCTCGCCCAACGCAAGCAAGCCCTTCACGCGAGTACGCATCGGGCAAAACCGATTTTTCATCGCTTCCATAAACGGCACGCCGCACTCACGGGAAACGGAGGCGATCGCATGGGCCTCTTCTTCATTCAAAACGGCCGGCTTTTCGCACAGTACGGCCTTTCCCGCGCGCAGTGTCCGACAGACCCAATGCGCATGCATGCCATGTGGAAGAGCCAAGTAGATTGCGTCGACATCGGGGTCGGCAATCAGCGCATCATAAGCCGCATCGCCGCTATCGTCAGCCGTGGCATAACTGTGCGCGGCATCAATCGAAAACGCCCTGCAAAACTCCTCAACATGCGAAGGAGTGCGGCCGGCGGCAGCCACAAGCCGTGCCCCGTCCACCTCCTTGAGCGACGATGCAAATCGATGCGAAATGTGTCCAGCGCCCAAAACGCCCCAACGAACCTCACGCAAATCATCACATGAATCCCGATGACCCACGACAGCCCCCCTTCAGTTGCGGTGAAATAGTTCCTGTTTGGCCCCTATTCTGACGCAAACAGGAACTATTCCACCGCAAGTTATAAAAGGGTCATGAGGAGCGCGTTTTGCCGAAGGCCTTAAGCACCGCCGTCACGGGGCCAGGCTGAAAACGTCGGCGCACATCGTCGAGACGCTCGGGGATATCGATGTGCTGCGGACAGTGCCGCGCGCATTTGCCGCACTTAACGCAATTGCTCACCAGCTTGGGCTCGTTCGTCCGCACCGCGCTCGCCGTAAAGTATTGAGACAGCCCCGTAAACCAGCTGTGCGCATAGCTCGCGTTGTAGGCGCCAAAGCAGCCGGGAATATTGATGCCCTTGGGGCATGGCATGCAGTAGCCGCACCCCGTACAGGGCACGCGATTCGATTTCTCAAACTCTCCCAGCACACGCGCGATGGTATCGAGCTGCTCTGTCGTCATCGAATCCGGCAGTGCACGATCCGCCAATGCCGCGTTCTCGTCCACCTGCGCGGTATCGGTCATACCCGAAAGCAGCATCGTCACCTGAGGATGGTTCCACACCCACGAAAGCCCCCAGGCGGCCGGAGTGCGCAAATGCGGGTCACGGGCGCCATCGAGCACAGCGCGTGCCCGCGGCGGCAGTTTGCCCGCTAGACGACCGCCCAGCAGTGGCTCCATCACAAACACCGCAAGACCGCGCTCCGCAGCCGCCATGAGTCCTGCCGTTCCCGCTTGGTAACGCTCGCCGGCATAGTTGTACTGGATCTGGCAAAAATCCCAGTCATATGCGTCAAGCACCGTCAGGAAATCCGCCGCGCTGCCGTGATACGAAAAACCAATCTGGCGAATGCGCCCCGCCGCCTTTTGACGCGCGATCCAGTCCTCGATGCCCAACGCCACCACACGTTCCCACTGGGCGGGCGAGGTAATGTTGTGCATGAGGTAATAGTCGATATGGTCGGTCCGCAGGCGGCACAGTTGCTCGTCGAAGAACCGGTCGAAATCCTCCGCGCATTTGCACGAAGCATGCGGCAGCTTGGTCGCGAGCAAAACCTGGTCGCGTAGGCCTAGGCGCTCAAGCGAAGCGCCCACGCAAGCCTCGTTGCCGGGATAGAGATAGGCCGTGTCCAGGTAGTTAATCCCCTGCTCCACCGCACGGGAGATGATGGCGTCGGCTGTCTTCGCATCCGGGCGTCCCGGCGCACCGGGAAACCTCATGCAGCCCAGCCCCAACGCCGAGATACGGTTACCGCTTTTGGGGTCAACGCGATATTGCACGGCCCCTCCTCCCCCATCGAAGCCCTGATAAGGCGAAACAAACCTGTCACGTCATCGAAGCACATCGGAATCGCAATCGAGAACGTATCGTAACGCAGTAGAAATCAGGCCGTCACGGCACCGCTTTAACATCAGCAAAAAGCCCGACGAAAGGAGACGAGCGTGACCACACGAGAGGATGCCTGCCCCTACCCCGGCGAACAATACATTCTCTCGGTCGACCGTTACCAGACCGAGGTCATGGACCATCTGGACGAGCTTCCCGCCACAGGCGCCGTCATCTTCTGCACCTTCCCCAAGGTGCGCGATGGCGTTGGATATCCCGCACGCGTTTTTGCCATCTGCCCCGTGGCATAAGTTCCCATGCGTTTGTTCTTCTAAATTCAGCCTCCGGTGCACGCTACACACCCCAGCGGCATACAATCCATCAGGCGCCCCGCACGCGGGCGCCTTTTTGTGAGGAGATGATCCACATGCAGATCAACAAGGTCGCCTTTATCGGCAAGGGCGGCGTCGGGCTACTCTACGGCAGCATGATCGCCCAGGCACTCGGCGACGATGCCGTCGAATACGTCATGGACGACGCCCGTTTCGAGCGTCACGCAGGCGACGCCCTTACGGTCAACGGCGAGCCCTGCGCACTCAAGTCCGTGCGCGCCAGCGAGGCAACGCCCGCCGATCTGGTCATTCTCACGGTCAAGACGACTGGACTCGACCAGGCGCTCAAGACTATGGAACATATCGTGGGCCCCAATACGCTCATCGCCTCGCTGTGCAACGGCATTACGAGCGAGCAGAAGATTGCCGAGCGCTTTGGCTGGGAGCACACCGTCCTGGGCATCTGCCAAGGCATGGACGCCGTGTTCCTCAACGGAGAGCTCACCTTTACCAATGCGGGCGAAATCCGCTTTGGCGCGGCGGCCGGCACCGAGCCCGCAACCGTTACCACCATCGACGAGCTCTATACGCGCTGCGGCGTCGCCCATACCGTCGAGAGCGACATTGCGCACCGCATGTGGGCCAAACTCATGCTCAACGACGGCATCAACCAGACCTGCATGGCCTACGGCGGGACCTACGGAAGCGCCACGGAGCCGGGCTCCGAGCAGCGTCGCTGCTTTGTTTCCGCCATGCGCGAAACGCTTGCGGTCGCTAACGCCGAGGGCATTGAGCTGACCGAGGCAGACCTGACGCAAATGGTGCACCTCATCGAGGGAATCGACCCCGCCGGTATGCCCTCGATGGCTCAAGACCGCATCGCAAGGCGCAAAACCGAAGTCGAGGAGTTCGCGGGCACCATCTGCCGCCTCGCAGCCAAACACGATATCCAAGTGCCGCAAAACGATTGGCTCTACCAGCGCATCCGTGATATCGAGGCAAGCTGGTAACGCCAACGCACCGCATTCAACAGCCTTAACAGCAAAGCCGCCGCAAGGAAACCGTTCCCCCTGCGGCGGCTTTCATCTTCGTCTATGACCGGCAGCCAATCTCACAACAGTTAGCGTTGCGACTCCGGCACCTCGTCCTCGTCATCGCGGCAAAGCAGCACGCCGGCGCTTCCCAGCAGTGCAGCTGCGATCAGCGCGCCAACCATGATTGGAGCAGCCCCGCATGACCCCTGCATGCCCGCAATGAGCGCGGCCATAGGACCAAGGCAGCCAAGCACCAATGCGACGGCGGCAACGGCAATATCTCGAGCATTCACAAGACCACTTCCTCCACGAGAAAGACCTTATTTCTCATGAACTAGTGTGCCCCGCGCCCATATGCGCGGCGTACTGCCACGGTAAGCGCTCTGTTAGCTCAAGCATGCACAAAAAAACGGGCGCCCTTACGTTGCCCAAAGGCTCGGTAAAGACGCCCGCCCGTCATGTCCTATTGGCTTACGGCAGATTACCAACCGGTATAGTAGTCGGTGGTTCCGGCTGCGCAGCCGGAGTCATAGACCTTGCACTCGCCCTTGGAACCGGTAAACGTGGAGCCCTGAGCCTTATCGCCCGCGGCAACGACGTAGTAACCATCAGAATCGCGCCAAAAGCCCTCGGAATCCTGAGTCCACTCGCCCGTGCGGTGATGGTAGAGCACGTTGCTGCTGTAATAGGTCTCACGACGACCGTTATAGTTATTGACGCCGCTCGAGCGCGTCAGGCCCGAGCCGTTCGCGTAATACGCAGCAGACGCGTAAGACGAGCCGGAGCCGGCGTTGTAATACAAAGCCTGAACGGCCTCAGCGGCCTCGGCGGCTTCCGCCTCGGCGGCCGCAGCCTCGAGCGCCTCGCGCTTGGCATCCTCAAGCGTGGAGCGAAGCTCGTCGAGCTCGGTCGACTTGGCGTCGACCTCCCCCATCGTCAGCAGGCTACCCGCGCCGTCGATGCATTCTTGAAGCACGGCGCGCTCGTCATCGGTGGCATAGTCGCCATACATGTTCATGATAATTTGAGCGCGAACTTCCAAAGAGTCGCGCTTGGCCCCCATGGAGGCGTTCCACTCCTGCATGGAGCCAAAACCGTCGCCGCGATAATCGACGGGCTGCATCAACGTGGTCTCGGAGGGCGCGGACCCAACCGCGTCGGACAGCGTCGCCGCGTGGGCCTCGGTTACGCCGGCACCCACCAAAAGCGCCACGGCAAGCGTGGCAGAAAGGGCGGCGGCCTTCGGTTTTCGTGAATCGATCATCATGTAGCTGGAAACCTCCGTAGTGCGTTTTTGCTGCGTTTGAGCTGTGTGATTCGATCGCGCTGCATAGTACCCCGAGCAAATCGCGACCTGCGGTTTTACTCAAAAGGCGCACGTCAATTGCGTAAAACTCACATCCTCTCAACAGGAGTTTTCCACAACTCGAATGCATAAATCGTGCCAAAAACCCTGTTTTTGCACCCTCTCTATGCAAAAAAGGCGCCTGTGCAACCATTGTTCGCACAGGCGCCTTGAGCAGGCATTTTATGCAGTTATACCTATCGAGTCGCAAGGGGTCCTTGCACAAGTCGCCTTACTCGTCCAGCGCGGCGAAGGCCTGTTTCAGATCCCAAATGATGTCCTCGGCGTTCTCGGTACCGATGGAAAGACGGATCGTGGAGGGCGTGATGTTCTGCTCGGCGAGCTCCTCGGCAGAGAGCTGGGAGTGCGTGGTGGTAGCCGGGTGCACGACGAGCGACTTGACGTCGGCCACGTTGGCGAGCAGCGAGAACACCTGCAGATGATCAATGAACTTCCAGGCGGCCTCCTGGCCACCCTTAATCTCAAAGGTAAAGATCGAGGCACCGCCGTTGGGGAAGTACTTCTGATAGAGCTCGTGATCGGGGTGCTCAGACAGGCTCGGGTGGTTCACCTTGGCGACATGGCTGTCACCAGCCAGGAACTCAACGACCTTCTTGGTGTTCTCGACATGACGGTCAACGCGCAGCGACAGAGTCTCGGTGCCCTGGAGCAGGATCCAGGCGTTGAACGGGCTGATGCAGGCGCCCTCGTCACGCAGCAAGATAGCGCGGACATAGGTTGCGAAGGCGGCGGGACCGGCAGCCTCGGCAAACGAAACGCCATGGTAGGAGGGGTTGGGCTCGGCGATCTG
>CAJMAZ010000009.1:0-56026 GCA_905211535.1 uncultured Collinsella sp.
ACCGCGGCCCCAAGTCCGAGGACAAAGAAGACAGCTTCTGGGACTAACCTGCCAAAAAGGGACAGGTTTATTTTGGTAGGTTTTATCTGGGCAAACGCAAGCGCCCCGCAACTGGAATTGAGCCAGTTGCGGGGCGCTTTTCGCACATACGACAAAACCGCAGGAAAAACCTGCCAAAATAAACCTGTCCCTAAATGGCAGATTTTACTGGAGAGTTGCGTCGATTGCCTTGACCAGGGCACTGCGCATGCCGGCGTCCTCGAGCGCAACGACGCCCTTGATGGTGGCGCCACCGGGCGAGCATACGGCATCCTTCATCGCCGCAGGATGCTGGCCAGTTGCAAGCTGCAGCTTTGCCGTACCCAACACCATCTGGCTCACGATGCGATACGCATCGGCGCGCGGAATGCCGTGCTTGACGGCCGCGTCGCCCAAGGCCTCGATTGCCATGGCGACAAATGCCGGCGCGCAACCGCCCACGGTACCGCCCACAAACAGCAGGCTCGTGTCGAGCTCGACGACAGTGCCAAGCTTACCGAGCAGGTCGAGCGCCACGGCACGCTGCTCGCCGTTGAGCGTAGAGGACTTCTCGCAGGCGATGACGCCCTCGCCCACCGAAACCGGTGTGTTGGGCACCGTCGAGATATGCGCGACGCCCGGCAGGACCCGCTCCCACTTGGCACTGTCCCAAGTCCAGGCAACCGACAGAACGACCTTGTCGGCAAGAATGTCCTTGAGCGGGGCGAATACCTTCTCGATCATGTACGGTTTGACCGCAGCGACCACGATATCGGATGCGGCGACAACCTCGGCGGCATCGTGGCAGGCGACCATGCCGCGCGCCTCGCAGCGCTCAACCAGTGCGTCGTAGCGACCCGCGCAGGCGCACATGTCGCTCGCAGCTACACCGGCAGCGATCCAGCCATCGGCCATAGCGCTCGCCATATTGCCAAAACCGACAAATCCAATCTTCATATCGCATAGTCCTTTCAGGCACATTCCTCAAAACGAAAGGTATTGTCCCACGCCATTGTTTCGTATTGCCGACCTATTTGTGATACGGCTCGCCACGACTGATCTTGCAGGCACGGTAAATCTGCTCTAGCAGCACCACGCGCGCCAAGTTATGCGGCAAGGTAATGCGTCCAAAGCTGAGCATCTCGTCGGCTCGTGCGCGCACCTCATCACTCACGCCGTCCGAACCGCCAATCACAAAGGCGATGTCGCTGCTGCCTCGCAGCATAAGATCGTCGAGCCTCGCCGAGAGCTCCTCACTCGAACGCTCCATGCCCTCGATAGCCAGCAGGATCACATGCGCTCGAGACGGCAAGGCAGCAAGAATCGCCGCCCCCTCCTTGTCGCGCGCGGCATCCACGCCGCCCGCCTTAGCCGGGTCGATATCGGCCACCTCGCGGATATCAACCTTGGCATAGGCACCCAGGCGCTTGGTGTACTCAGCGCAGGCGTCCTTCCAAAAGCGCTCCTTGAGCTTACCGACACAAACGACGGTGTATTTCACGCGTGTCTACTCCTTTGACTCGTTCTGAACCTTACCGGCAGCCAGCATCTGCTCGAACATAGAGGCCGACTGCGAAAAGTCGCTCGGCAGCACGACCGTCGAGGTTTTACCCGTGCGAGCGAACTCCGTCATCATCTCGGACCACTGCGTAAACATGAACAGTTGGTTGGCCTCGTCATTGCCGACTCCCGTCTCCTGGATGATCTCGAGCGAATCCTTGATGCCCAGCGCGATGGCCTTGCGCTGGTTGGCGATGCCCTCGCCCGCCTTTTCCATCGCCTCAGCCTCGGCGGTCGCCTCGGTGACGCGCTTGATGCGGTCGGCCTCGGCGAGCTCCTGCGCGGCAGCGCGCTTTCGCTGGGCGGCATTGATGTCGTTCATGGAGTTCTCGACCTCGGTCGGCAGCGCGATTTTGGTGATGAGTGTCGACACGAGGGTGAAGCCGTAGGCAGCCATCTGCTCGGACACGGTAGCGTTGACATCCTTGGCGATGTCATCCTTCTTGGCAAAGACCTCATCGAGTGTGTAGACGGGAATCGAAGAGCGTAGGGCGTCGGTGATGAAGTCACGCATCTGGTCGACGGGCTCCTGCAGCATATAGTAGCTCTTGTAGATGCCCGAATCTGCCGGGCCGGCGCCCATGTCATAGCTCACGTGGTACTGAGCAGAGACCTCAAGGCCGATGGTCACGTTGTCCTGGGTCTTAACGTCGATGCCAAAACCGTTTTTCATGGTGCGCAGACTCACCGTGGCGGCCTTGCGGTCGATCACGGGTACCTTCATGTGGAAGCCCGCATTGACGATGCGATTGAACTTGCCCAGGCGCTCGATGATCACGGCATGCTGTTGTTCAACGACATAGCAGGCGTTGGGAAGCAGCAGCAACAGAATGATGATGGGAATCAAAAGGCTGGTAAGGGCGGCGATGATACCGGACAACAGCATGGTCTCTCCTCTGATAGGCACACGTTGGCACTAGGATACCCGCACGAAGCAGCTGTGTGACACCAACAAGAGGACCCGTGGTCAAAAAAGGCCAAATATGAGTACTGTTACCAGTTTAGTAACAGCGTATTTGGGTCAAAATCGCCTCGTTGGACCCGAGGTCTATCGAAATTACTTCATTTTGTCTCAAGGTTGAGCCAAATTAGCGTACATCTGTTGCGTAAAATGAGCAAAAATGGCTTCATGAAATGTCTCTATTTTCATGTCAGTACTCATATTTGCCACTTTTTGACCACAGGGGCATCTACCGCGCGAAATCGATATGTCAAATCTGCCAAAACGGCCCATAACAAAAAAGCTCCCATTGCTGGGAGCTCTTTCAATCAATGGTGCGGGCGAAAGGACTTGAACCTTCATGGGGTTGCCCCCATACGGACCTGAACCGTACGCGTCTGCCAATTCCGCCACGCCCGCGTGCAGGAATTAGAATAACGGAGCGCCACCACGAACGCAAGAACTATTTTTGAAAAAGTTTGCAGGCATTTTCCCAAGCGGCTTGCGCGATTGTTTCGGCATCCTCACCAGTGCGATCGACACGGTCGTTAACCAGCGTGTTTGCCGTAATAGAAATCATTGCGGGCTCGCATTCAAGACCGCGGATGGGCTCCGGAGCCATATACGGGCAATCCGTCTCGAACAAAATTCGATCGAGTGGGGTTGCCGCAAATGCCTCGCGCACGTCGTCGTTGCGCTTAAAGGTGGCCGCACCACCATAGGCGATATAGCAGCCCAGCTCCACAAAGCGCTCCATCGTGGCGCGGTCCTCGCCAAAGCAGTGCAGCACACAACCGGCCTGGGGCACGCCCACCTCACGAAGCACGTTGTAGGCGTCCACGTGCGAGGTACGCTCCTGGTCCGTGTCCTCGTGACGCAGATGTAGCTCCACCGGCACGTTACGGCACACGGCAAGCTCGAGCTGGCGCGCCATGCAGTCAATCTGCACGTTATGGGGTGCCGGCGCGATATCGTCGTCATAGTCCATGTGGTAGTCCAGGCCGATTTCGCCAATACCGGCGCATAAGGGATCATCGAGTGCGGCAACGACCTGTGCGTGAACGTCGTCGGCATAGTCCGGCGCGCCATACGGATGCACGCCGGCAAGATACTTGATCTGCGGGATATCCTGCATCGGCAGAATCTCGCGCGTCAGCCAGTCGCTATAGTCCGTCACACTGCGTTTATCAGCGATGGGGTCGAACATCGTCACCAACAGGTCGACGCCCGCCGCCTTGGCACGCACGAGCGTCTCAGGCACATCCTTGCCCCAGAACGAAAGCAGATGTGCATGCGTGTCGGCAAGCGGCGCCAAGGGCACGGGACAAGCAACCGTCTTCTTTTTCTTGGTAAACGTCACGCGTTCGGCATTAAGCGTCATGGATTAGCTCCTGGGCCAGGCGGACAAAGTCGGCAACATCAAGCGTTTCGGCGCGCGTGGTGGATGCGATACCGCAAGCCTCAAAGGCGGCATCGAGCACGTCCTTGGCAAAGCCGTTGGCGCTCATGGAATTGCGGATGGTCTTGCGACGCTGGGCAAATGCAGCATCAATCACGCGAGCCACATAGTCGCGATCGAGCCCTTCGGGCACCACGCCGTCAACACGGTCGATACGCACGACGGCCGAATCCACGTGCGGCGCCGGCATAAAGCAACGCGGCGGCACCTCAAAGCGACCCGTCACCTGCGCATACAGGCCGAGCTTTGCCGTATAGCCGCCATAGGTCTTGTTGCCCGGCACTGCGGCAATGCGATCGGCAACCTCCTTTTGTACCATGACGACGGCACGCTTGAGCGCGGGCATCGTCTGGAAGAACTGCAGGACGATCGTCGCCGCCACGTTATAGGGCAAGTTCGCGACAAATACCGTCGGCTCACCGCCGGCGGCCTGCTCAATCTGCTCCGGACCCACCTTAAGCGCGTCGCCCATGATAAAGCGGAAGTTGGCGTAGTCGGCGGCGTGAGCATCGAGCACCGGCTCGAGCTCGGGATCTGCCTCAATCGACGTGACGCACGCCGCTTCCTGCAGCAACGCAAGTGTCAACGTACCGCAACCCGGACCCACCTCGAGTACGCGCTCGTCACCTGCAAGTTCGGAAAGCTCGCAAATGCGCTCAATTACATGGTTGTCGATCAGGAAGTTCTGGCCCAGGCGATGCTTGGTCGCAAGGCCAAACTCCTCCAGCAGCTCCCTGGTGGCCGTGGGGTTTGCCAAAGGCGAAGTTGTCATGGTTGCCTCCTTAGCATGATGGCGGCGTCTTGAAACAAAAGGGCATGGACCGTGGCGGCCATGCCCTTACAGCTAAACAGCAAATTGCCGATATGGCGCTCGCGCGGTCTCTACGCCAGACGCGGGAACAGCGGATCGCCCTTCTCGACGGGCTGACCACCAGCAAGCAGGCCCCAAGCGCAAATGCCCTTGAGGTCGTCGCTCGCGGCCTCGTCCTCGCAGGACAGGCGGCGCAGAGCCTCGGCAGAAGTCTGGGGCATGAGCGGCATCAGCAGGTGAGCGGCAATGCGGATGGCCTCGAGCAGGTTGTAGATCACAAATGCCAGCTCGTCAGCCTTGGCCTCGTCCTTGGCAAGCGCCCAAGGCTCGGAGTCCTCGATGTAGTGGTTGGCAGCGTGGATGAGCTCCATGACCTCGTCCTTAGCTCCACCGTAATCGAGCACGTCCATCTTGGCCATGTAGCGATCGACCAGGCCATCGGCAATCTTTGCCAGCGGGTTGTCGAACGCATCGAACGATGCGGGCTTGGCGGGCGCGCAACCGTCAAAGTACTTGCCGCTCATGTTGAGCGAACGCGAGATAAGGTTGCCCCAGCTGTTGGCCAGGTCGGCGTTGTAGACCTGCTCCATGCGATCGAAGCTGATGGCGCCGTCGGTGCCGGGGACGACGTCGGTCATGAAGTAATAGCGATAGCCCTCGACGCCCAGCATGTCGATAACATCCTGCGGAGCGATGGCGTTACCGCGGCTCTTGGACATCTTCTCGGCCTTGCCGGTCTCGGCATTGCGCACGGTCAGGAAGCCATGGGCAAAGACGTGCTCGGGCAGGGCCTCGCCGATGGCCATGAGCATGGCGGGCCAAATGACGCAGTGGAAGCGGATGATGTCCTTGCCCACGATGTGGAACTGCGCGGGCCAGCGATAGGCCAGCTCGGCACGGGCCTCGTCGGTGTCGACACCGTAGCCGACGGCCGTCATATAGTTGAGCAGCGCATCGAACCACACGTAGGTCACATGGCCCTCGTCGAACGGGACCTTGATGCCCCAGTCAAAGCTCGTACGGCTCACGGAAAGGTCGTTGAGGCCGCCTTCGACAAAGCTGCGCACCTCGTTCATGCGGAACGCGGGCTCAACAAAATCGGGGTGCTCGTCATAGAGCTTGAGCAGCTTGTCCTGGAACGCAGAGAGCTTAAAGAAGTAGGACTCCTCCTGCACGCGCTCGAGCGGACGGTGGCAGTCGGGGCACAGATGCTGGCCGACGCTGCCGTACTCCTCGTCACCCTTCTGGACCTGTGTATCGGTAAAGTACGTCTCGTCGGGCACGCAGTACCAGCCGTCATAGCTGCCCTTATACAGGTAGCCGGACTCCTTCATGCGCTCCCACAGGTACTGCACGGCATGATGCTGGCGCGGCTCGGTGGTACGAATGAAGTCGTCGTTGGAGATCTCGAGCTTGCTCCAAAGCTCCTTGAAGTGCGGAGCCTGGCTGTCGGTCCACTCCTGCGGCGTCATGTTGTGCTTGGCTGCAGCCTCGGCGACCTTCTCGCCGTGCTCGTCCATGCCAGTCAGGAACTTGACGTTATAGCCAGCGGAGCGACGATAGCGAGCCTGGACGTCGGCGATGATGGTGGAATAAGCCGTGCCCAGATGCGGATCGGCGTTGACGTAGTAGATGGGCGTCGTGATAAAGAACGAAGGCTTGCTTTGATCCATGGGGTTTGTCCTCCAGAAAAACGTTGCATACAGGGGATGATTCTAGCGCAAGGGCTGGATATCCTCCATCTATTGCATATCGAGCACCATGGCATAGACATCGCGCTTGCGGCGCGAGTACTTCTGTGACAGGCGCTTTGCCACCGCGGAGGCGGGCTCTCCCTCCTCGAGCGCGGTGCGAATGTCCTCGCGCAGGGCTTCGTCGGGGTCTACCGCTGCGGCGCCAACCGGCACGGTACCGGCCTCCTCGTCCTCACTCGGCGGCGCGATGACCAGCGCGATCTCGCCCTTTACCTCACCACGGGCACGCAGCTCCTCGGTTAGCTGGGCAGCGGGCCCGCGCAAGACCTCCTCGTGCAGCTTGGTGAGTTCGCGGCAGACGGCAACCTCACGCTGGGGAAAGACCTCCGCCACGGCCTCAAGCGTCGCCACGATGCGATGTGGAGACTCGTAGAAGATGAGCGCGCCGGGCACCACGGCAAGGCGCTGCAAACGGCGCACACGGTCGCCGTGCTTTCGGCCCAAAAAGCCCTCGAAGAAAAAATGCTCGCAGGGAATGCCGGACGAAACGAGTGCCGTGACGCAAGCAGAGGGCCCGGGAATAACTTCGACGGGCACATCGGCCTCACGCGCCGCCTCGACCAGCGCCTGGCCGGGATCGGACACGCTCGGCATGCCGGCATCCGAGGCAAAGGCGAGGGTCTCCCCCGCCAGCAGACGGTCGACCAGGCCGGCGGCGCGGCTGGCGATCACATTCTCGTCGCAACGGACAAGTGGCTTGGAAATGCCCAGGTGCATCAGCAGCTTTGACGTCACACGCGTGTCTTCGCAGCAGATGGCATCGGCGGCGGCAAACGCCTCGCCAACGCGCGGAGACAGGTCGCCCAGGTTGCCGATGGGCGTGCCGACCACATAGAGTTTGCCCGTATGGGCGCTGTTTTGCGTCATATCAACCTATTCAATCATGCCGCGCTCGAGCGTACCGAGCGCCGCGCGGGCGTCCCATGCTGCAATGCGCTTCTCGGTCTTCCACGTTTGAAAGAACCAGCCGGCAGCCGGCGCAAACGAAGCCAGCTGGTTGGCGATAAACACGCGCTCGTAGGCATTGCGGCCCTCGGGCGTAACCGACGAGTTGGCAAAGATCGCCGCGCCCGACCATTCGCCCACCAGCACGGGGAACCCAGTCGAAATCGCTTCTTTAAGCTCGCGCTTGTTGCGCGAAATCGCCGTCGTCAGCCCGCGGGGGCTCGTGATGTCGAGCGCATACTCGTCGCGGTAATGGTACAGGTGAAGGTCCATGTAGACGTTCTTGTACTTGGCGCCGCGCATAAAATGCTTCCACTCGCTGGGATGCCCCGAAGACGAAAAGACGACGATCTTATCCTCGGGCATATACGAACGAACGAGCTCGTAGGCATCGCGATAGAAGTTGCGCAGGTAGTGCGCCGGAATGCCATCCGTCATGGTGAAGAGGCTCTTGCGGACACTCATCTGCGGCGTATCCAGCAGCTCAATGCCCAGCAGGCTCTCGGCCTCGCCGTAACGCTCGGCCAAGCGCTCGAGCACGTCGAGTGCGACATGGCGGCCGTTAGTGGACGAATGCCACTCGGCGACAGCCTCCGGCGTGGTAGGCGAATCGTTGGAATCGCCCTGGCCACCGGGCACAGTTGCCAGATCGAGCAGCACGCGGATGTCGTACTTGGCAGCCCACTCAATTGCACGGTCGATGTAGTCGACAACCGAGATGTAGGAGGCATCGGACTCCTGTGAGCCAAAGGCATACCAAGGCACCGGCAGGCGCACGGCGTTGAGGCCGATCTGCGCCATGCGACGGAAATCATCCTCGCTCACAAACGTCTCGTAATGACGGCGCATGCGCTCGTTATAGGCGGCGGTGCCCATGGCCTCCTGCAGCTCGGCTGCGTTGGATGCACCGGTCGCCGCATACAGCGACGGGGTCACCCAAGGCTCGGGAATAAACCAGCCAGAGAGATTAACGCCGAGTATCCTCTCCATCACTGCCCCCTTTTGAATCATACGGGCTAAGCCCGCATCGCTCTTGCATGACATATCTATCGATTTGAGTATACCCGCGCATGCAGACAGGCGACCGAACGGTCTACAAAGTGGCGCAAAAGTGGGAGGAATGTCTGGGACAGGTGGGCACGAGCTGGTGCGCCGAGATGTACATATGCGCCGGAAGCAGGTGGCCGGAAAGCGCATCCCGTTTTTCGCAAAAGACTGAGATGCATTTTCCGTTCGAGGCCTCAACCGGAAAATGCATCCCGTTCTGAGCGCGGGATCTGGGACGCAGTTTCCGCCAAAGACCGCAAAAGGAAAGTGCGTCCCATTCTGGCACCGGGATTCCGGGCCGTGCTTTCCCAAGCGGCCTTAAAGCGGAAAACGCATCCCGCTCTGAATCCAAATTCCGGGACGCAGTTTCCGCAGAGCCCTCGATAAAAGAAAAGGACCCCTTTGCAGAGGTCCTAGTCAATTCAAGGTGGCGGGGAAGGGAATCGAACCCCTGACACGAGGATTTTCAGTCCTCTGCTCTACCAACTGAGCTACCCAGCCATTTGAGGTGTGCCTTGTTTCAAGGCTTGATTAGTATAACCAAGGACGCGTTCCGGTCAACCGAGAATTTTAAAAAAGTTTTTGAGCACAGCCTCGGTTCTATAAATCGGCACGTCAGAGGCATCAGCCGACAGCAAGAAGTTTTTCACTCAGAGCCGCACGGGCAAACTCACTTGGCGTCATCCCCTCGGCAGCCGCCCGTCGACGAATGGCCTCCTTCATTCCCAGAGGAATCTTGACCGACAGCGTTGCCGTCTCCTCACCTGAGAGTGGGGGCCGTCCATGCACGATTCCACCAACGGTGTGTTCGCCATCCGGAAACTCTCCGCGCTCGTACGACTCGCACCACGCGTCAATCATTTCATCCGTTACAACCTGACCATTAGCGGTCGCATACGCCTTGCCCATCATCGACCCCCTTTGCCGAACCTGTTCAATCTCCTGCCAAACTTACCCAATTTCGTATGACGGAAGTCAGCTGTCGCCAATTCTTAAGCCGGCACGCGTTGGAGAGCAGGGGTCGAAACAATGATTGAAGGACGCTCTAGTACGGCCCAGGCGCCGGGGCAGGAGCACATGCGCCAAGGACGAACGTTTTCGTAGCGCGCGAGGATATTGCCGCGTGCATCGATGAAGGCGATGTCGATGGGATAGGCCATAAAACACGTATGGACCGAAGAGCAGCGTGGAAATGCCATGACAAGCGGCAGGCCGTTGGCGGCAACCGGACGCCGTCCCAGCATGCCGCGCAGGCGCACGACAAACGACTCCGCCACCGCAAACTCGGCCGGCGTCCAACCCAGCCTATTGAGTGCCCGCGCGTAGGCGATGTAGGACGAGACCGCGGTCACATGACCACCCCCGGACGCCATGGATCGACCGTCACCGCACGCTCGTGCGACAACATTGTCGGCGCCCCCAGCGGAACGCCAGCAATGCTGAGAGAAGTCGGCCACGGCTCATAGTGCATGGTGCAGGTGTAGGTCCTAAACGTACCGGATAGGGAGAGCAGGCCACCATCCGATACCTCCGCGCCTTGTTCGCTCGACACTTCGATCTGCAAGTCATAGCCTTCCATGGCATTCAGAATTTGAGTCTGGACCGTCACCGAGGCATCGGCAGAGCTTTCGTCGCCCTCCCCCTCCGACGCCACGGCGTGCGCCAACACGATGTCGGGCACCACGCGGTCGAAGCGCGCGACAGCGCTGGCAAAGATCATGACGTTGTACACGATGAGTGCCAGCACCAGCAAAACGGGCGTAACCACTGCCATCTCAACCGTCGCTTGGGCGCGCTCCTCGCGCAGACGCATGCGGATACTCATTACGACCCACCGCCCAGAGCGCCAACCAGCGTGGCGACATCGACGGTGAGCGGTATGGAGCCGCCGCCGGGCAGAGGAATCTCCGCAAGTGTGAACACCGCACCGCTAATGGTGCGTTCGACTTGATATTCCAACGCCTCGCAAAGCGCCTTGGGATCGGTCACGCCCAACGGAATACTTCGCAGTTTGTCTTGCGCTTGAGAGAGACCCGCAATGTCAGACCCCGGACTCTTAATGACATTGGCGGAATCGGTCAGCACCGGCTTTCGCAGGCGCAAGTCGCACGGTTCCAAACCCAGCGCCGCCACGGACGCCGAAACGGTATCGCCGAGCCACGATGCGATGGAGCCCAACGCGCCGCTGCCCCCTCCTAGGCCCTTAATCATCTCGTCCATAAGTTCGTCGGCCGAACCTTGAATATCACCGTATCCTACGAGCAGCCGTCCCCAAACATCCATGACGCCGTCAAACACGCCGGCAACGCCGCCCGAGCGTTCCTTCAATGTCGAGAAAAATCGCGAAAGCACGTTGTTTTGCGCCGTCGCCTCATCGGGCGCCAGCACCGCGGCAGAGATAGCACCGCGATCGCCAAGCCTGACTGCCGTGTTAAACGAGGAGTTAAGTTGATCGGGGCTGGTAATGTCACCCGAAACTGCAAATGCGACCACGCCGTTGCGTCCAGGTGGGGCGATACGCGGGCGCTCGCCGGAAAGCTCCTTGATAGCCTGGTCAAATGCATTGCCTGCACGGTCGGCCTCGTCCTCGGTCTGGCGCTCAAGTTCGAGTTCTTTGTTGCGGCATTCGACGTAGTCTTCCAGTGCCTCTTTGAACTTATCGAAGTGGTACTCGAAGCCCCTTTCGACAGAAGTCGTTGCAATCGCAACGTACCCTAAAGACGACACACCGAAATGGCATTCGCTACACGTTTCGTGACCATCAAAATCTGCGACGGATGCCAGCCCACCTGGCTTTCCTTTTTTGTAATTTGGACAGTCAGTCCCATAATGCAAATAGGTAACTTTATCTACTTCACTCGTGGGCCAACACGCATCGGTATAGAGTTCAGTCGCCCGCGCCTCATCTGGATTTCGCGGAAGGAAAGGAATGTGGGCGGAAACTTTGCCGTCCTTTTCAGTTATATATGCCCGCTCGACTTCTTCGCTCGCATAAGCGAAGAACACCTTTCGTGCAGCAGAATCTGCCTGTTTTTCCGGACCCTCGCCAAGCGGTTTCTCATTTGCCAGGCGCTGGCGATAGTAGGCCTTCGCGCGATCGAGCGTCACTTGCGGTTCCCACGTAACGCTCGAAGCGTAATGCGGATTTTGAGCACCAGAGAGATCCGTCAGGCTTTTCGCACGCTCCCACATGCAAGAACAGCTGCTAACCGAGCCCTTGTCAGACCCACCACAATCCGCCAGCCAAGCGCGCTCTTTAGCCTTCGCCGTGTCCTCAGAAGCCTTCCGCAGCTCCTCGGCCGCACGCTCTAAATCATCTGATGTGTCTTTAATGGTATCGGTCGAGATCTCTGACCCTTTGAGCGCAGCGAAGTCCGACTCGGATGTCCTGGGCACGGCAAGCGCCGTACCGGTATAGGTCACACTATCGGTATCCTGCGCCGACACCGCCTGCGTGGCACGCGCGGCGATCAGATACGGCAGAGCCGTCTCGATTTTCTGTAAGCCTTCCGATGCGCTTTTGGCAAACTTGTTACGCGTTTTAATGATCTCGATCCCGGTGTCGACCATATTGCCGGCAACTGGTTCGGCACCCGGGATGAGGATGGCGACCAGGCCCGTCCCGATCGTGGCAAACCCCGCTAGCCCCAGACTCAAGATGCTCGCATCAACCACCGTGGCAGCCGTGTGATAGGACGACACTACGTTGGCACCCGCCAGCGCGCCGCTATCGGCCGCCACCTGGGTGTCCCCCGCGCGCGACATGCTCCATATCGCCGAGGTCGACGAAAACAACAACGTGAGCACCACTAGGATGACCACGGCAGAAGAAAGCGTGGTGTAGGCACCGTCTTCGATAAACAGGTCGATACCGGCGCGGCCCATAAAGCCGCCTCGCTTGCGATGGCAGCTCGGACGGCGCGTCAAAACGCGTCTAGACCAGAAACGCTTAATCCCATGCAGCAATCCACGAATCATAATCTCCCTCCAGCCATTCGGGACGTGATTGATACGAGACATCAACCTTGAGCTCAACGTAGCCGCCCTCGGCGGTACCACCCATAGCCTGCACAAACGCACCGATCACAGGCAACGGCTTGACCTCGCCAGAAACGGACACGGACGAGACGCCACCCGCATCGGCCCGACCAAGCTCGATATCCCACGACAACGGCCCGCCGGCATGAAAGATCGAAACGTTGGGCACTGCGGCAAGCCGGCGGCGGGTGAACTCCTTAAGATCGTCATCCTCCGCCGTCGTCGTGGTCATGAGCCGCGCGGTCTCGGCGGCGGCAGACTCCATTACCGCGCGCGTATAAAGCAGGCACACCGGTTGCAGTGCGAGAAGGATGAGCGTCAGAAACGTCGGCAGCAAAAAAGCGGCCTCGACCGTAGACTGCGCCCGGTCCTCGCGCGCGATATCAATACAACGCGATGTCCTTAGCGCCCGCAGCGGCGTCGATAACCGACGTCGAGGCAACGCCATGGGATGCCGCCCGCTCAACCAGCGCCGCCAAGCGTCCATCGGTGCCAGCACGCCAAAGTCCCGCAATCGCCAGCACGATCGATAGCAGCGCCACCGTGACGATGGCGTATTCCACAGTCGCTTGGGCAACCTCTTCACGCAGAACGCCATGCATTTCACGATCCCTCCTTTGAGCTTATTGTTTGCGAGACCAGGCGCACCGCGCGCAGACGACACGAAGCATCGCCAGTATCCGCGGCAACCGTCACCATATCGACCCAGCCGCGCCCATCGCGCACGATGGCGCCCCATACGTTGCCCTTAATATCGAGATAGCCGCTCAGGGCGAGCTGGGCCGTTGACACCTCGCGGTAGGCGCGTAACATATCCGCCGCTGCCTCGGTCATCGGTCGGTCCTCGGACCATGCAAGCCGGACCGCAATCGCGTTGTCCTCAGGCGAATCCGTCGCAGTGCCAGACCGCTTGTCGAGCATCCGCAGAAAGATTTGCGCCGTGACAGCGACATCTGAATCGTCCGCATCTCGCGTCTCATCTTTTTGAGACGCCACCGC
This sequence comes from uncultured Collinsella sp., assembly GCA_905211535.1. GTDB lineage: Bacteria > Actinomycetota > Coriobacteriia > Coriobacteriales > Coriobacteriaceae > Collinsella. The sequence goes on from CAJMAZ010000009.1 coordinate 13,572, forward strand.
CGAATCTGGGCCCGAATCGGAGGCAGTCCCAAGACGCTGCTGCCGCGCGGCGTTAAGCCCCCAAAGCACCGCCGCTATCGCCACGGTCAGGCAGGCAAACACCAGCAGCACCCCGATGGGGCGCTCGCCCTCTACAGGCTGTTGATGCCCTCGCTGATCGCATCCCATAGCTCTTTAACCTTGCCTTTAAATGCAACGATGGCAATAATCGCGATCACCACAAGTACGCCCACCAAAATGGCGTACTCGGTGGTACCCTGCGCGCTCTCCTCCTGCAACAGCTCCTTGGCATGCTGGCGAGTGTGGATCGCCCGGCAAAAAGCCCAGCTCCAAGCCTTGTCAGCAACTTCGACCATCGTATTCATGTATTCCTCCCTACATCATCCCGCCTGCTCCCAGCAGCGGGCCCAATATGGACAGAAGCAACGCCGGCAAGATGAGCGTGCCGGTGGGAATCAGCAGCTTGACGGGCGCACGTTCGATCTCGCGCTCGACCGCGGCGCGATGAGCCGCACGGATTTCGCGACTTTGAGCGGCCAGCGTCTCGGAAAGCGGGGCACCCAGGGCGAGCGCCTGCCCCACCGTGATGGCAAAGGTCTCGAGCGCTCGCACGTCCAGGTCGCGCGCGGCGGCCAACAACTCGTCCTCACGGTTGCCCACGCCCACCTGCCACGCCATGCAGGCCCGCTCAAGGCGAAGAGCCAGCACTGACCGGCGATTGGCGCAGAAAATCTCAAGCGCCGCATCAAACGAAAGACCGGCCGAAAGGCCCAAGCGCACAACATCGATCATCTCGGACACTTCGCCGAGCGACACTCGCGCCGGACCGCCCGCTCCAACCGTGCCCTTCATTCGCGCGGTCAGAGCATCGACCACCGAGCGGCCCGCGGCAGCGACCAGCACCGCCTCGCGCTTGCAGGCCCCTGCGATCTTGCGTGCATCCGCCCGATCCAAACCCGTCGCGACAAATACACTCAGGGCGCACAGGCAAGCCGCAACTGCAACCGGGGCGCTCATAGCTCCACCCGCATAATGCGCCGGATAACCACCAGGGCAACGGCGTTGAGGGCAAGACCCAGCACCACAGCGCCCGCGCCGGCAGGCGTCGCAAGACCGCGACGAAAATCTGCCGAAAGCAGCGCCAACACCGCGCACATGCCCGCCGGCATCGCCGCGACCATATGCGCAGACATGCGAGCCTGCGACGTCTTAACATCCAGGCGGCGCTTGAGCTCGATGCGCTCCCCCACCATGCTCGACGCCTCGGACAGTAAGTCGGCAAGCGGAGCACCGGTGCGCTGAGACACCTTAAGCGCCAAGGTCACAAGCGAAAGGCCGGGGGCGTCGATGCGCACGAGCAAGTCATCGAGCGCGTCGGTCGCCGAGATGCCGCAATCGATCGCCGCCGCTACCCGCAAAAACTCGGTATGTACCGGCTCTTGCGCATGAGCGCCCACAAAGCGCATGCCCTGGGCCAGCGAATGTCCCGAGGCAAGCGACATGGAAAGTGCGGTAAACGCCTCGGGCATGGCCTCTTCTGCATCGTGTTGCTCGCGCCGGCTCTCAAAGCCATCCCGAGCGGCGCCAACGGCAATCGGAGCAACAAGTCCCAAGGCAAATCCGAGGGGCGATAACGACACCATCGTTAGTAAAACGCAGCAGACACCGCTCGATAGCAGCAGAAACGCCAAACGCCCCGAAGCATCTTCAATCACGAGGCCAAGGCGATGCGCCGGAGCCAGCGATGCCCACGAACGGGCGATCTTTTTCAACAGATCGTTTTCCACCAGTTCACGCGGCAGCTTCTCTGCCACCGTCTCGAGCGCCTGACGCGCCAGCTCCGCCGGTGGCACCTGCGGCACACGAGGTTCCGCCCCGCACGCCGTCGCAACAGAAAACCCTGCCAAACCCCCTACGACGAGGGGCACAGCGACCTCCATTCGTCCACCTCCTCTTGTGTGAGCGTCCCCGACCGCAGGCCTTCTGCGATAAACGGCGGCTCGCGGTCAAGCGTCCAGGTGCGCTCGGCGGCATCGAAAGTCACATAGCGCTCGAGCTCTACGCCGCCCGACGCGGCGCGACGCACCCCCGAATACGAGGAGACGAAACGCCTGCCATCGGCGTGGCGCTCGGACATCACGATGCCGTCGAGCGCCATGGCAATCTGCTCCTCGATGAGTTCGCTCGGCAGATCGATGCCATAACGTGCAAGCAACGTCAGACGCACCACGGTCTCCTGTTCTGAGCCCGCATGAAGTGTGGTGAGCGACCCGTCGTGGCCCGTATTCATGGCCTGCAACATGTCGCAGCACTCGGCACCGCGCACCTCGCCCACCACGATGCGGTCGGGGCGCATGCGCAGGGCATTAGTTACTAGGTCGCGGATCGTCACCGCACCCTCACCCTCAATTGAAGCCTCGCGCGCCTCTAGGCGCACCACGTGCGGATGATGCGCAAACTTGAGCTCGGCAGAGTCCTCGATCGTCACGATGCGCTCGCCGGTGGAAATCTCGCATGACAACGCGTTGAGCAGAGTGGTCTTACCAGATCCCGTGCCTCCCGCAACCGCCAGGTCCTGTCGCAGCGACACCGCGCACGACAGCAGCTGCGCATACCAAAGCGGCAGCGACCCCAGCCCCACAAGCTCGTCCAGCGAGCAGATGCGGTCCGAGAACTTTCGGATGGTGAGAATCGGTCCGTCAATCGCCACAGGCGGAATCACCGCGTTGACGCGATAGCCCGTTTTGAGGCGGGCATTGACGATGGGGCTGCGCTCGTCGATACGGCGGCCAAGTGGCGAGATGATGCGGTCGATAAGCACACGGATCTGCTCATCATCCTCAAACGCATGCTCGATGGGGTACAAGACGCCGCCGCGTTCAAAGAAAGCCGAACGGCAGCCGTTGATCATGATCTCGGTAACGGTGTCGTCCTCGATGAGCGGCTGCAACGGCCCCAAGCCCACCACGTCATCCAAAATCTCGTCGATGATGGTCTCGCGCTCGGTCGTCGCGAGATCGGTCGGCTCCTCAACATTGAGCGCCGCCTCCACCGCGGGACGCAATTCCGAGCGGGCAAGTGCCGGGTCGACATAGGCGCTGATACGCGCCACTTCGTCGTAACCCATGCGGTCCATCACGGCGCGCTTGGTGCGTCGTTTCACCGCGCGGCGACGCCCCGCATCTACAGGCGCTGCCGCCGCTGCAGCGCCGGCAGCCTTAATCCTCGTTTGCAGGCTCATCGCTGATCACCCTCGCGCGACCAGGGAAGGCGGATACGCGGGCGCTCGGTGCGCGTTGCACGGTCGGCGACCATATCGCTCCAAGGGCCGACGGCGCACCCCAGTTCCACGAGCATCTCGCGCGTGGCCTCGCGCACGCTGGTCGCAAAAGCGCTCGTCTGACCCACTGCCTCGTCAGCGCGCCCAAACGCCATGAGCGCGGCGAGATCCTGCCCGCCATCGGCGATACGAATCTTGGAGCTCAACGCACAGGCAATCTCAAAGCGCATGGCGACGTCCTCGTCTGCCCCGCGCGCGCCAAACCGGTTGAACACGGCGCTCATGCGCGTGCGCGGCACACCTACTCGACTTGCCAGTTCAATGACGCGCGACGCCGATGTCGCGGACGACACCGCCGCATCGCCAACGACCAGGCAACGGTCGCTCGCCGCCACCGCAGCCGCCACGGCGTCGCCCCAAAAGACCGAGGTATCGATAAAGACCACGTCGGATTCGCGACGCAGGACATCAAGCAGTAGCTCCACCGGACGTGCCATGAGCTCGGCTTGCTCGGGCGCCGCGACGGGACCCCAGAGCGTAACGCCCGGCGCCATGCGCATCGATGTGGCTACGACATCCGGCTCGGTGAGCGCGCCCGCCGCCGACGGCTCGATAAGCGCCGCCATATCGCGCGGAGCATCGACGCCTAACAAGTCGTAAAGGTTTCCAAACATCAGGTCCAGGTCGAGCACGGCGGCACGCAAGCCCAACAGCGACGATGCGTGTGCCATGGTGGCAACGATCGTCGACTTGCCGCAACCGCCCGAACCCGAAATGGCGCAGATGACCGGAGCTCGACGCTGCGGAGCGGCAGCGTCTGCCGGCGGCATCGGAGGCGGCGGAGCGGGCGTCGGTGACAGCGTCCCCGTCTCCCCCGCCGCAACCACACGCTGCGTCCAAGCCGGCATGGCGGCTTGTTCGGTCTGCGAGGCAGGCTCGTTCTGTGCAATCTGCTCATGCCGCATCAGCGACAACTCGCCGCACCCGGCAAAGCCCTCAACTTCATCGAGTTCATCCGCCAGATTCACGCCGTGCACGTATCCCATATCTACAGCCGGGGAGTCGCCAGCATGCTGCGCCGGCCCTCCAGCGTCATCGTATACAAGGGGGTTCCGGGAGCGCCGACCATGCTCGGCTTCCGCTTTTCCATAATCATCAACACGCGGGCCTCTTGTAGCGCGAGGCGCCCCGGGTTCCCTATCAACAAAAGCATCGGGCTCAATCGTCATGCGCCGATCGGAATCAACCGCTCCCTCGCCCGCGCGCCCGTTGCCGCATATACTGTGCGCAGCGATGACCTCGGTCGCCCCTGCGCGAAACAGCCCCTCGATATCCGACGGATCGAGTGCTTCTATCAACACGACCACGCGACTCACGCGGCCTTCGGCCGTCAGGCGCGCAACAGTCTTGCGCACATCTTCGGTATCAAATAGAGACGCCGCGATGATGGCAGCCCCGCGGCGCGACGGAAACGCCCGCGCCATGGAAATCAGCCCGTCCAGGTCACCCACGCGAAGCACCTGTGCACCCGCATCACGACCCTCGACTTCCCGCTGCAACAGCCCGTAATCGCCGCACGCGCAGCACGCAAGCCAGATCGCCTTCATCACTCGTCGCCTCCGCTCTTTTTGCCGCGCGCCGTGGCGGGAATCGTCAAGCTGACCGTTCCCTTGCCCGAAGCTCCCAGCAGTTCCTTGACGTCTTCGGGGTCAGCCGCCAGCGTCACCCATTCGATCTTGCCCTCGCGCGTGGCACCGGAATCCTCACTGGTATCGATCACGTACGCGCCGCACAGCCGATCGGTTACGCCGTCTTTTTGCACATACACATCCACGTAGCTGCCCACGCCCGTAGCACCGCCGACCGAGCGCTCGGCATCGACCGCCACCGAAACGGCGACCTTGCCCTTAGGCACCTCGAGCTTGTGGCTCTCGGCCTTGGTGTAGACATTGCAGATCACGGCGTTTTTGGGAATACGCGAAGTCGTCACGTCGCCGCGCACCTGGCGCAGCTCGGTCGCCGCGTCACGAGGCAGCAGACTTGTCAGCCATTCCTGGGTTATGACATTGGTCTCATCGAGGGTCTCGCCCACATCGATATCGCGCGCCGCGACGCATACCTCGACGCGATCGCCACCGTACTTGGCCAAGGTCTCAGCCTGGACCTGTTCGGCTTGCGAGCGGATCGACGAGCCGTAAACCATGCAGAGCAGAGCAGCGAGCACGCCCGCGACCAGACTGATGGCGATGCGTTTGCTCTTGTTCACGGCCGCTCCTCTCATGGCAGTGCCGGGCGAATGCCCGTACCACCATTGTCTGGGCGGTCAGAGTGCAAAGCGGCGCAATTGCGATTTTGGTTTTCGATGTCAAACCAATCGCTGACCAAAAGCTGACCAGCCCGTCAAGCTCGTGGCAAGGTTTTGGTCAGTACGTCAACAAACTGCATGTTTCGAGGCTTTTCCGCAGCAAAAAAGCCGTCTCCCGAACAGTTGGGAGACGGCTGTCATAGGAAAAATCAATTACAGATGAACATCGGGATCGAGCATTTGAGCACTCACGCGCATGGATGACGCCAGGTTTTGGAACGTTTCCAAACGCAGGCTGTCGATCTGCCCGGCGTCCTCGGCCTCGCGAACGGCGCAACCCGGCTCATGGGTATGTGTGCAATCGCCAAACCGGCACGCGCGCGATGCCTCGACAATCTCGGGGAAGGCGCGCGCCAGACCCCGCTCGTGACCCACGAGCGGTAGGCTGCGCAGGCCCGGGGCATCGGCGATCACACCGGCGTCGCCCGGCAGCGCCACCATCACGCGCGCGACGGTAGTGTGACGGCCCTGGTCGTCGCGTTCGCGCACACCGCCGGTCGCCAACGTATCGTGGCCCAGCAGTGCATTGAGCAGCGTCGACTTGCCGGCACCCGACTCGCCCAGAATCATGGCGCAGCTCCCGGCAGGCACGCAGGCACGGACCTCGTCCAGGCCGCGGCCCTCGGCAGAGGACGTCACGATCACGCGCACGTCCGGACCCACCAGGCGGCGCACGCGGTCCAGATCGCGCTCGAGCTCCTCGGCATCGCAGCGGTCAGCTTTGGTGAGCACCACCACCGGTTCGGCATCGCAGTCGAGCGCCAACACCAGCGAGCGCGCCACGCGGTCGAGCAGCACCTCACCGGCGCCAAGCGCCTGCACGATCAGAACGCTATCCACATTGGAGCAGAGCACCTGGCGCTCTCCGCGGGCACGGCCGCGCCAACGCTCAAAGCTCGTACGGCGCGGCAGCACGCACTCAATCACGCCCATATCGTGCCCGGGAGCGCGGCGCACCGCCACACGGTCGCCCACGGCAGGCAGCAGGACCTCGTCCTCGCCGCGCGACTTGGCAAACCCCACGGCATGCTCGGCGCGGAAGGTGTCGTCGGCAGTCGCCACCAGCGGAAACCCGCGATCCAAGCGCACCACAGCACCCAGCCGCATCTGCTCGGGCTCCTCGGCATGTGCGCAGAAATCATCAAAGGCAGTCTGCTGGGCTTCATCGACCGGCAGGTCATCAAACGCCGGAACGTCCTGCAGCGCGTCAAGTCCCGGCACGCTTGCCAGCAGCTCCTCGGCAGACACGGGCGCTTCGGTCGCGAGTTTCCGACGACGGTCACGCTTAGCCCGCGCCCCCGTCGTCTTTTTCTTCGCCTTAGCCTTAGCCTTAGCCACAAACGCCTCCCAGCACCCAAAATCACAACTGAGCAGGTATTTTACCCACAAAAAAAGAGCCGGTCGAGCAAACGCTCGACCGGCTCACACACTTTCCCTCAGTCCTTTATCATCCGCTCGGGAGAAAAGCCAGCAAGGATACCGCAGGGCCCGCCCCGGAAGCCCTTTCTCCCGAACGATCCCGCAGCGCGAAGCGCGAGGACCAGTGAGGGAGAAAGGGCGTGGGGCGGGCCCGGACAGGTACGTTACTCTTTCTCCACAGCGCGCATGATCGCCTTGTAGATCTCCATCAGCGGAATGATCAGGAAGGCAAGGCCCAACGCGGCGAGAACGCCCTTGAGCTCAAGCGTCACAGGGCCAAAGAACATCTCGGCAAGCGTCGGCTGCACGGTCACGATCACCGTCAGCACCAGTGCCAGCGCGGCGGAAGCCCACAGCCACTTGTTCTGCTTCTTCATGGTGAACAGCGACGCACGACGGCTGCGCATATTGAAGCAGTGGAAAATCTCGACCATGTTGAGCGTGATGAACGCCATCATCACGCCTTCCTCGTCGGCATTGCCGGCGATCATATCGGCGATGTGGATGTAGCCCATGTCAAAGTACACGCCCACAAAGAAGCTCGCCAGCACCAGCACGGTGATGATCAGGCCCTGGACCACGCAGTCCAGACCCATATGTCCGGCAAAGACACCGTCCTTGGCGTTGCGCGGCTTGCGCTTCATGATGTCGCCCTCGGCATCCTCCATGCCCAGCGCGAGCGCGGGGAAGCAGTCGGTGACCAGGTTCACCCACAGCAGCTGCACCGGCTGGAAGATGGTAAAACCGATGAGCGTGGCGATAAACACCGAGAACACCTCGGCAAGGTTGGCCGAAAGCAGGAACTGGATGACCTTGCGGATGTTGTCGTAGATGCGGCGACCCTCTTCGCAGGCACCTATGATGGTGGCGAAGTTGTCGTCGGCAAGCACCATGTCGGCAACGTTCTTGGTGACATCGGTACCGGTGATGCCCATGCCAACGCCGATGTCGGCACGCTTGATGGACGGGGCGTCGTTGACGCCATCGCCCGTCATGGCCACGATCTGGTCGCGCGACTTCCAAGCCTCGACGATGCGGGTCTTGTGCTCGGGCTGGACGCGGGCGTACACGCCGTAGTCCTCGATATGCGCGTCGAGTTCCTCGTCGCTCATGCGGTCGAGGTCGGCGCCCGTGATTGCCTGGCCGCGATCGGTGACGATGCCCAGCTGCTTGGCGATGGCCACGGCGGTGTCAATGTGGTCGCCCGTGATCATGACGGTGCGGATACCGGCGTCGTGCGCCTCGCGGATGGCGTCGGCGACCTCGGGGCGGACCGGGTCAATCATGCCGGACAGGCCGCAGAAGACCAGGTCATGCTCGAGCGCGGCGGGACTGCAGTCGGCCGGGACCTCGGTGTAGGTGCGGCTTGCCAGCGCCAGCACGCGCAGGGCCTCGTCGGCCATGGCCTTGTTGGCGGCCACGAGCTCGGCACGACGCTCCTCGGTCAGCGGAACGACCTTATCGCCCTCGTAGATGTGGGTGCACAGGCCGATCACCACGTCGGGCGCGCCCTTGGTGTACTGCTCGTACTCGCCGTCCAGGGTCTCGACGACCACGGACATCATCTTGCGGCCCGAGTCGAACGGGGCCTCGCCCACGCGCGGGTGCTCGGCGGTCAGGCCGGTGAGCCCCGCCTTGCCGGCGTCGTTGACGAGCGCGCACTCAGTCGGCTCACCCACGGCCTCGCCCAACTCCTCGTCCCACTGGGCATCGGAACACAGAGCCATGCCGGCCAGGAACTTCTCCTTAGGCGCAGCGAGCTCGTGCTTGACGACGGTCATCTTGTTTTGGGTAAGGGTACCAGTCTTGTCGGAGCAGATGGTCTGCGTGCAGCCGAGAGTCTCGACGGCAGAGAGCTTGCGGATGATTGCCTGGCGCTTGGCCATCTTGGTCACGCCAAGCGACAGCACGATGGTCACGACGGCGACCAGGCCCTCGGGGATGGCGGCGACGGCGAGCGAGACGGCAACCATAAAGGTGTCGAGCAGCGCGGTCGGGTCGGTGAGAACGTTGCCCACGCCGTGGCGGATGATGTCGACGCCAAAGATGACGACGCAGATGACGATAACCATGATGGTGAGGATGCGGCTGAGCTCGGCAAGCTTCACCTGCAGCGGCGTGAGCTCTTCCTTGGCCTCGGCCAGAGCGCCGGCGATCTTGCCCATCTCGGTATCCATGCCGGTACCGACCACGACGGCACGGCCACGGCCGTACACCACGGTGGAGCCCATGTAGCACATGTTCTTGCGGTCGCCGAGCGGCACGTCATCGGTGCCGGTGGCGAGCTCGATCACGTTGGCATGCTTCTCGACAGGCACGGACTCGCCAGTGAGTGCAGCCTCTTCGATCTTCATCGTGGCGCTCTCGAGCACGCGGCAGTCGGCCGGGACGGAGTCGCCTGCCTCGAGCATGATCACATCGCCGGGCACGAGCTCGGCGCTCGGCAGGTGCACGAGCTTGCCGTCGCGCAGAACCTTGGACTGCGCGGCGCTCATCTCCTGCAATGCCTCGAGAGCTTCCTCGCTCTTGGCCTCCTGAACCACGCCCAGCACCGAGTTGACGATAACGACGAACATGATGATGGCGACGTCGGCAAAGTCGGGCTCGCCCTTGACCATACCCGTGAGCGCGCTGATAACGGCGGCAACGATCAACATGATGACCATGGGGTCGGCCATCTGCTCAAAGAAGCGCTTCCACAGCGGTGTCTTCTCGGCTTCCTCAAGCTTGTTAGGGCCTGTCTTGGCGAGGCGCGACGACGCCTCGTCGTTGCTCAGGCCGAGGTTCTCATCGACACCCTGGTCGCTGAGCACCTCCGCCGCGGCGGACAGGTATTCCTTTTGCATATAGAGTCCCCTCCTGGGATTCGGGCCACTCAGCAGATTGATGCCCGATCATAATTCCCAGGAGAAGGGCAAGGGCTCATCAAGGCTGCCGTGCTGAGCGGCAGTTGATAGTGGAGCTATGGTACCCCAAAGCGGCGCGTCTAGCCAAAACATTCCAATTGGAAACACGGCTCGGGTGCAACGATGCAGACCATATGATGCCCAACATTGATAAAACGTTTTTTCTTCGGTGCGTCGCCAAACTAAAATATCGCCCAGATAGCAGCGGTTAGAACGGTTGGTAAAGTTTTTGCATATACCGTTTTTCCGCAAAAAATGAACTTCTAATTCGGCATACGGTCGATTTTTGAGGGTATTCGGTCGTCATTTCGTTATAATCATCTCAGTTTTATTTCTTATGGTTTATCTATCAGCGCAAGACGATGTCAGATGGAGGTCTGAATGTACAAGCGCACCAAGATTGTATGCACCATGGGTCCCGCCTGCGATAGCGACGAGACCATCCGCGAGATGATCAAGGCGGGCATGAACGTCGCCCGTTTTAACTTCTCGCACGGATCCTACGACGAGCACCACGGTCGCATCGAGCGCGTCCGTCGTATTTCCAAGGAGCTCGGCCTGCCCGTCGGCATCCTGCTCGACACCAAGGGCCCCGAGGTCCGCACCGGCCTTCTGGTCGACGGCAAGAAGGTTGCCGTCAAGACCGGCGATAAGATCGTCGTCACTGCTCAGCCCACGTCCGAGGATTTCCACGGCACCTCTGAGCACATCTCCCTCGACTACCTGGCTCTGCCCTCCGAGGTCGAGAAGGGCTCCCTTATCCTGATCGACGACGGCCTGGTTGCCCTCGAGGTCGAGTCCGTCGACGGCCAGGACATGACCTGCGTCGTTAAGAACGACGGCCTGATCGGCGAGCGCAAGGGCGTCAACATGCCCAACGTCAACATCTCGCTGCCCGCTATCACCGAGCGCGATCGTCAGGACATCCTCTTTGGCCTGACCGAGAACATCGACTACATCGCCGCTTCCTTCATCCGTGACGGCGAGTCCGTCCGCGGCATTCGCAAGCTTTGCCGCGAGAACGGTGGCGAGCACGTGACGATCTTCCCGAAGATCGAGTGCGCCCTGGGCGTCGAGAACTTTGACGAGATACTCGAGGCTTCCGACGGCATCATGGTCGCCCGTGGCGACCTGGGCATCGAGATCAAGCCCGAGCTCGTTCCCCACATCCAGAAGGAGATCATCGCCAAGTGCAACGCGGCCTACAAGCCCGTCATCACCGCTACGCAGATGCTCGACTCCATGCAGCAGAACCCGCGCCCGACGCGCGCCGAGGTTGCCGACGTTGCTAACGCCATTTACGACGGCACCGACGCCGTTATGCTGTCCGGCGAGTCCGCTGCCGGTAAGTACCCGGTCGAGGCCGTCAAGATGCAGGCCAGCATTGCTCTCGAGACTGAGAAGTACCTCCCGGCTCACGCTCCGCTCGAGGTTCCGGCTGACGCTCACGGCACCCGCGTCGTCAACAACGTTGTGGGTATGTCCGCTGTGAACATGGCTACCACCGTTGGCGCCAAGTGCATCACCGTGCCGACGACCACTGGTCGTACCGCTCGCCTGATCTCGCACTTCCGTCCCAACATGCCGATCTGCGCGTTCTCCCGCCACGAGTGGGCCGTCCAGCAGATGATTATGTACTGGGGCGTTATCCCGCACCAGGCCGAGATTACCCAGGGCACCGTCAACGGCACGATCGTCAAGGCGATCGAGACCGCTAAGGAGCTCGGCTACGTCGAGGCCGGCGACCTGACCGTCGCTACCGCCGGCGATCCCCGCATGAGCGTCCAGCTCGAGGACAAGGTCTCCTCGACCAACGTCGCTTACGTCGCTCAGGTGCGCTAAATCGTACTTGCAAGCAAATTTGCATTGCAAAGGGCCCGGAAGGCATTGCCTTCCGGGCCCTTTTTTAAGACCTTATTCATATGCCGCTTCATCGATTTGCGTTCAGTCGCAAGCCTCTCCGATGCCGAGCGCACCACCGAAGACGCCCTGCGAGGGGAGCCGTTGGTCAATTGGGGTGAACTGTTCACCGTCAAGCCGGCCGGCTAGCAGCTAGCGATCAGAGGGACTGCGGGGACGTCAGAAGCGGCAACGCGAGCCGCAAAGCCCGCCTCGGTCAGCTCGATCACCTCGGTAAACGTCGCGTCGAAGAACTCCTCGGTCAGCAGGCGGTATGGCGGATGGTCGGGCTCACCGGGGTTTTCGCGCACGATCTCGTGCATAACGCCGATGGTCTTGAGCACATACTCCTTATGGATGGGATACTGCCCAAAACGCGTCGCCGCAGTATACAGGCGATCGGTCGCGCGCGGAATCGAAACAATGCCGAGCGTCTTGCCGAACCAGTCAAAGTCGCCTTGCTTTTTAATGCGGAACTCCTCGCACGGCTTGCCGCCGTGCGCCTCCAGGTACTGATTCACGCGCGTATTCCATACGGTATCGGCCACCAGATGCGACCAGACACCCAGTGTCAAATCGAGCAACGACTGCGCCACGTCCTCGGACGCAAGCGAGAACTCACGAGCGCCGGGACCGACAACCGGCTCAGCATCCCTGTAGCGCTGGGGATAGTGCACGCGATTCAGTCGCTCGCGCTCCTCGATAATCGAGGTCGCCGCGGCCGGCGCACCGATGGGCGAACTTTTAAGCAACGGTGCCACATAGGTATCCCAGAACTCATGCTCACGAGGCTTAGGGATGGGCTCAGGCTTGGCAAAGTGCGTAATGCGGTACGGGATGGGATCGGCGATGCCAGGGACCATATAGCCCACGAAGATATCCGGAACCACGCAGCCAAACAAAAAGGCATTGCGGTCGCGCACGCTATTGGCAAGCGCACCGGTGCGCTCCAGCAAACGCTCCGTCTGAGCGATATGAATGTTCCAACTTGGCATAGCCACCCCCATAAAAAACCTGGATAACTATACCATCACGGCAAAGCCGCGCGGGCGGCTACGCACGCTCTACGCAGCAACTAGTCCGTAGCACCGCTTTCGGTTCCATACGACGGCGAAGGTGCCTCGACCACATGGTGATATCGATCGATATAGATTGCACGGGCACCCAGACGTCGCACCAAATCCTGGTGATGCGTGCTCATCAAGACCGTCTTACCCGCCGCGACGTAGGCCAGCAAGAAGTTGACCACGATGTCGCATGAATCCTCGTCGAGTCCATTGGTAGGCTCGTCGAGGACCAAGATATCCGGGTTCATCGACACCACCGCAGCCAGCGCAACGCGCTTCTTTTGCCCGCCCGAGAGCTGATAGGGAGAGACGTCGGTAAGGTCGGCAACCTGAAACAGCCCCATGGCATCGCGCACACGGCGCTTGAGCTCGTCTGCCGGCAGCCCCATCTGCGCGGGACCAAAAGCAACTTCCTCGCCCACCGTAGCGCAGAACAGCTGGGCGTCGGCATTCTGGAACACAAAGCCCACGCGCTGATGAAAACGCTGAGCGGCCGCGGAATCCTTTAGAAACGCCGCATCGATCACATGCCCGTCAAACAGGTATGCCCCCGCGTCCGCGAGTTCAAGGCCGTTAATAAGACGCATAATCGTCGTCTTACCGCAGCCGTTGGGACCGAGCAGGGCAACGAGTTCACCACGATCGACCTGCAGCGACACGCCATCGACAACCGTATGGCCTGCATAGGAGAACACCACGTCGCGCAGCTCGATGAGCGGCGCGACCTCGGCGTCGCCCGCACCGTTTGTGCCCGTCACGCTATTCGTATCGTTAGTCAAAACGTCGCCCTTCCTATTCGCATCGAAGCCAAAACTCGCACTACAGCACGGCGCACAGAGCCGCCAGCAGCACCACAACGGCCGTATAGGCCGCATCGCGCCAGCTCAACCCGGCGCGAGCGGGCGCCGGATACACACCGGCAAAGCCACGGCAAAGCATAGCCTCGTCCATCGCGCGGCTGCATTCCATCGCCTTGATAAACGTCATGCCCATGATACCCGCGACCGAGTCGGTGCGCGAAAACCCCTCAGACGCGGAACCGACGCTGCGCAGCATGACTGATTCGGTCAGATCGTGCGCCGTGCGGCCCAGCACCTCGATGTGCTTGAGCGCCATATCAAACGTAAAGATAACTTCGTCGGGCAGACGTAGCGTCTTGAGCGCCGCCGACATGCGGCTCCAGGTGAGCGTCCACGAAACGCCCAGCACGAGCGACACGTTAATGAACGTCTTGAGCGCGATCTTGAGCATGGCGCCCGTGGCAGACGCGCCCAGCAGCAGGGCAGGCAGCGCCAGAACCACTGCGAGTCCCGCGGCACCGATCGCCGGCACAAAGGTCGCGCGCAGCCCGCGTACGGGGCGCACGGCAACGAGCACCAGCGCGATAGCCGCCATCAACATGAGGTACAGCGGGCTCTGCGTCAGACACACGCACAGGACGCAGACGAACATCCCCAACAGGCGCACCGGAGCCGAAACGCAAGAAAGGGCGCGGTCGACCATCGACCCGCCCTCGTGCGCGCCCCCACCCAGGCGAACCCGCTCAAGCAGGCTCGCCAGGTGCAGGACATTCTTTTGCATCACACGATGCCGAGCCCCCACGGGCTCGTAACGCTGCTCGACCGCAAGCCAGCTAGGCAGCTCGGCTATTGCCATGAGCACCGCTTTCCTTGACCGTCAGCGAGACCAGGCGGAATGCGATGGTGAGCACCGCCACGCCAATCACGCCGGACAGGATATACATGGCAGCCTGACCGGCAAAGCCAAGGCCCTGCTCCTCGGAATAGGCTTGCAGATAATCGCCCGTAGGCAGAGCGTCGGCAAAAGTCGGGGCATCGAGGCCGACCGAAGCCTGCAGGCTGTCGTCGCCAGCCTCCTGAACAGCGGTCGCGGCGCCCTCGGCATCCCACTCGCCCCATGCGTCACCTGTGGCAAGCAAGCCGAGCGGCGTAGCCACGACAAGCACGGCGACCAAGATGAGCGTGGGGACCAGCGAGGTCTTCTTGGCAGCAGTGCCCTCGGCAGTAAGCTGGCCATCGACGGCCTCGGGCCCGACGATAAAGCTCGGCGCCGTCTTCTTAATGAAACCGTAGATGGCGGCCGTCGCCACGCCCTCGACCACGCCGGCAACCAGCATATGCGGGATCAACATGGCCGGAATGGCCACAGACAGCGGGAAGGGGCAGTACAGTGGGGCACCCGAGGCGTTGGTGAAGAGCATCGGCTGAATGCCAAACTCGATGGCAGCGCACAGGGCAGCCACGCACAAGCCAACCCAGCCGCTCACGATGGCAGAAACCGAAGTACCCCAGCTCTTGTCGTGCAGGCGGCCGTTGAGCGCACGAAATACGATAGCGGCAACAAACGGCAGCACAAAGGCCATGTTAAAGCAGTTGGCGCCAAAGGACAGGATGCCGCCGTCGCCAAACAGCAGCGCTTGCAGCGCCAATGCGACCGAAACCGCAATGGCCGCGGCCTCCGGGCCCAGCAGCAGCGCGATGAGCGCGCCACCAACGGCGTGACCCGTGGTGCCGCCGGGCAGCGGCACGTTGAACATCATGAGCAAGAAGGAGAATGCGGCGCAGATGCCCAGGAAAGCCATGTGCTCGCGATCGAGCGTGGCACGCACCTTCTTGATGCAGTGGACCCAAACGGGCACCATCGCCACTGCCATGACGGCATCGGTCTGCGGGGACAGATAATTATCTGGAATGTGCATATACGCCTCCCGGTTGTCGGCGCACAGAATTGCAACGCCGCTTGAATCACCTTTCCAGTGTTACGTATTGTCATATTCGTAACACGACGCGGGCTATCATAGCAAAACGGCGCACTGCCGACAAAGCAGCACGCCGTTATGTAATGCGCGTGTCATATATGCAGGCTCAGCAATGCCTTTTCCGAACACCGCAGTCACGCAGGACCCCGCAGCAACTGCCGAGGGGTCCTGCGCTCCCAGCGCAAATCCTAGCCGCGGACCTCGCCGTTTACGCCCTTGCACACCTTGGTGACGATCTTCTGGTGCGCCTTCTCGACCTCTTCGCTGGTGAGCGTGTGGTCGTCGGAGCGATACGTAAGCGCAAAGGCCATGGACTTCTTGCCCGCACCGATACGGATGGGATCGCGGTAGACGTCGAACAGACGCACGCCCTCGAGAAGCTTGCCTCCGGCACTCGTAATACGACGCTCGAGATCCTCGCAGGTCACAGTGTTGTCGACCACGATAGCAAGGTCGTGCTCAACGGCCGGGTACTGCGAGAACTCACGGTAGTTCTCCTGGTTGCGGGCGCCCTTGATCAGCTTGTCCAGGTCGAGCTCAAAGGCAACGACGACCTCGTCAATGCCCATAGCCTCGCGTGCCTCGGGGTGGATCTCGCCAACCCAGCCCAGCACGGTACCGCCCGAGAGCACCTCGGCAGCACGACCCGGCTGCAGGAAGGCATAGCTCTCGCCCTCGACGGGACGGAAGCGAACCTTCTCGATGCGCAGCTGGGCAAGCAGCTCCTCGACGATGCCCTTGCCAAAGAAGAAGCGCAGCTTGCGGTACTTCATGCTCCAGGACTGCTCGCTCCACTGGCCCGAGAGCACACCCGCCACGGACTTGGTCTCCTTGGGCAGGCTGGCGTTCTCGCGACCGTGGAACAGGCTGCCGACCTCGTACAGGTGCACGTTGGGCGTACCGTGGGCCTCGTTGTAGGCCACAGACTGCAGCAGACCCGGCAGCAACGAGCGGCGCATCTCGGTCTGCTCGGCGACCAACGGATTCATGAGCACCACGGGGCAGCCGCGGCCTTCGGTGGACATGCCGATCTTCTCCAGGTCGCCCGGGGCGGCGAAGCCAAAGGTCGTGGTCTCGTTGAGGCCGCAGGCGCGCAGGATCTCGCCAACCTTGCGGGTGAGCTTCTGCTCGCGGGTCAGGCCGCCGATGTGGTTCTTGGCAGCCGGGATGGTCGCCGTCACGCGGCCCATGCCCCACAGGCGCAGGACCTCCTCGATCAGGTCGATCTCACGCGGCAGATCGGGACGGAAGCTCGGCGGCATGACCATAAAGTCCTCGCCGTCGCGCTCGACGGTGCAGCCCAGGCGGGTGAGCGAGCGCTCGATAAAGTCGGGCTCGATGTCAGCACCGCAGATGGCGCGCACGCGGGCCAGGCGCAGCTTGATGCTGTCGATGGTCTTGGGCGCGGGGAACACGTCCACATAGCCGGGGGCGACCTCGCCGCCGGCTATCTCCTCGATGAGCGCGCACGTCACATTAGCGACGTCCACGCAGCCGGTCTCGTCGACCTGGCGCTCAAAGCGGATGGAGGCGTCGGAGATCAGCGACAGATCGCGGCTGGTGTGCGAGGTGCGACCGGCGTTGAAGCAGGCGCTCTCGACCATCACGTCAACGGTATCGTCCTCGATCTCGGAATCCATGCCGCCCATGACACCGGCCAGCGCCACGGGACGCTCGCCGTCGGTGATGAGGCCCATGCCGGCGTCGAGCACGCGCTCCTCGCCGTCGAGCGTCGTGAACTTCTCGTTCTGCTGGGCGGCGCGAACCACCACACGACGGTGGCCATCGCGCTCGGCAAAGGTGTCCAGGTCAAAGGCGTGCAGCGGCTGACCGGTGAGCATCATCACATAGTTGGTGATGTCGACTATGTTGTTGTGCGGGCGCACGCCCAAGGCGTTAAGGCGCTTGACCATCCAGTCGGGCGACGGGCCGACCTTGACGTTGCGCACGATGCGGGCAACGTAGCGGTCGCACAGGCCCTCGTCGGCAATCTCGACGGAAAGCTCGTCGTCGGTCGCGCGGCCGGTCTCGGCCTTGATGGCGGGCAGCTCAACGTGGAAATCGCGGTCGAAGATGGCGCCGGTCTCGCGGGCCATGCCGATCATGGACAGGCAGTCGGGGCGGTTGGGCGTGATCTCGCAGTCGAGCACGGTGTCGCTCGAGCCCACATACTCGGCAAACGGCATGCCACAGGGCGTATCCTCGGGCAGGATCATAATGCCGGAGTGGTCGCCGCCCAGACCGAGCTCGCGCGCGGAGCAGTTCATGCCCATGGACACGACGCCGCGAAGCTTGCTCTTCTTGATCTTGACGTCGCCGGGCAGAACTGCGCCGATCATGGCCGTGACGATGTGGTCGCCGGCCTCAAAGTTCTGCGCGCCGCAGACGATCTGCAGCGGAGCGGGATTGCCGTCGGGGTCGAGGTTCTTGTCGCCCACGTCGACCGAGCACACATACATGTGGTCGCTATCGGGGTGCGGGGTCTTGGTGAGCACCTTGGCGGTCACCACGTGGTCGAAGGACTCGCCCACGGTGTCGATCGCCTCGACCTCGGTACCGGTACGGATATATTCGTCCGAAAGGGTCTTGGGATCCTCCGGAATATCGATCATGGTCTTGAGCCAGTCGTAAGAAACGCGCATGTAGCTCTCCTAGTTCTTAATCTCCGCATAGGGAGGAAATATCAAATGAAGACGTTCGCCTTAGGGTTGTCCAGGTGCCCCAGGTTGGCGTGAAAGAGGAGCGACGCGTACTAAAGGTACGCGAGCGACGGTTTGAACACCAAGATGGGGTGCCTGGGCAAGCCTAAAATTGGTTCAAGAAGCGCATGTCACCAGTCATCAACGTGCGCAGGTCGGGCAGGTCGTAGCGCAGTGCCGCGACGCGCTCGGCGCCAATACCAAAGGCGAAGCCGGTGTACTTCTCGGGGTCGATGCCGCAGTTGATCAGGACGTTGGGGTCGACCATGCCGCAGCCCAGGATCTCGATCCAGCCGCTGTGCTTGCAGAAGTTGCAGCCCTTGCCGCCGCAGACGTGGCAGCTTACGTCCACCTCGCAGGAAGGCTCGGTGAAGGGGAAGAAGTGCGGGCGGTAACGCGTCTTGCGGTCCTCGCCAAACATGCACTTAACAAAGTAGTCGAGCGTGCCCTTAAGATCGCCAAAGGTGATGCCCTCGTCGACGACCAGGCCTTCGATCTGGTTGAACTGCGGCAGGTGGCAGGCGTCGGCCGTGTCGGGACGATAGACGGTGCCCGGGCAGATCATGTAGATGGGCGGCTTTTGCGACTCCATGGTGTGGATTTGCACGCCCGAGGTCTGGGTGCGCAGCAGCACGTCGGACTCGCCGTGGGCATGAGCCTCGGGGTGCGCGACGCTGCCGGGGTTGTTGTCGACCACGTAGAAGGTATCGCGGGCCGAACGGCTCGGGTGATCCATGGGGGCGTTGAGCGCGGTGAAGTTGTAGTAGGAGGTGTCGACCATGGGGCCGGACTCGACGGTGTAGCCGATGCCGCAGAAGATGTCCTCGGCCTCCTCGATGATCTGCTTGATCAGGTGTTGGTGGCCGATCTGCGGACGGATGCCCGGCAGCGTGATGTCGACGGCATCGTGCTCGAGCGCGCGCTTGAGGGCGGCAGCCTTCATCTCGGTGGTGCGCTCGTCGAGCATGCCCTCGATCAGCTGGCGCATCTCGTTGGCGCGCTTGCCCATCACGGGACGATCCTCGGGGGCGAGCTTGCCCATCATGCGCATCAGGCCGGTGATGCGGCCCTTACGACCGAGCAGCTCAACGCGCGCAGCCTCGAGCTTGGCGGCGTCGTCGGCGCCTGCAACGAGCTCCTTGGCCTCTTCCTCGAGTTTGACCAGATCATCAATCAGACTCATGTCTTCCCTTTCGTCTCTCGCGCATTCGCTTGCCGGGGCGACCGATGCCACTTGGCGCTGCGAAAACGCGGCCCGGTTCGGTAACAAAAAAAACCGCCCTCGGGCATGTGCATTGCCCAAGGACGGTTGAATTCCGCGGTACCACCTTGTTTGACCCGGCGGATGTCTGGCCCGCCGCGCCCACTCTGCGCCCCTTATCGCGAGGCTCACGGCTTCCCTACTGGGGCTTCGCCGCCGCTAGCCGCGCGCCCGTTGAGGTCGCTGCTCGGGAGTGAACGCTTAGCCCTTGCCACCGCAGGAAGGCTTGCAGCCCATGACCTTCCCTCTCTTGCCGGCGACGCGACGGGCAAAACCCTCTCCGTCAACGCATTGGGCTATAGGATAACACATTCTGCGAGCATATCGCCGCGTTCCGTTTTGTTCGTGCTGGGTACAAGGCAGGTAGCTGTGCAAACTGGCCGCGCAGCCGCTTACGGCGCTCGGCCTGCGAGATTAAGGATACGGTATGGGAAAGAAACTCGATAAGAAGGCCAAGGCCGCCGTGGCAAAGGCCGCCAAGGGCGTCAAGGCCGCTAAAGTCGACAAGGCCGTCAAAAAGTTCCGCAAACTCGAGGGCAAGCTGTGGACTCGCGAGTACCTGCTCAAGATTGCCGAGTTCGATGGAGCGACGATTGCTCCTGCCAACGGCGCCGCAGCGCGCGCCGACGCCATGGGAACCCTTGCCGGCGAGCATCACAAGCTACTGACCAGCGAGAAGTCCGTTGAGCTCGTACGCTCGTTAGCGCGCGAGACGGTTGCAGGCGGCAAGATCGACGACCCGCAGCTGCTCGACGAGATCCATGTGCTCGGTCGCGACCAGCGCGAGGCAAGCGTCATCCCCACCGAGGAGGCCGAGGCCTGGACCAGGCTCACCTGCGAGGCCGATGCCGTGTGGCACAAGGCCAAGACGGCCAATGACTGGGTGAGCTTTGAGCCCTATGTGGATAGGATCGTCGCCCAACTTAAGCATCAGGCCGAACTTATGGACCCCAAGCGCGACCCATACGATGTTTGGCTCGACCAGTACGAGCGCGGCCTTTCCGCCAAGAGCTTCGATGCGTTTTGCGACGAGGTCAAGGCGACGGTCGTGCCGCTCGTGCACGCCATCGGCGAGCGCAGCCAGCAGCCCGATGCCGACTTTTTGCACGCCCGCGTGCCCGAGGCCGCCCAGCGCGCCATGAGCTTCGACCTTATGAAGCTTGTCGGCCTGAACCTGGACGACACCACGCTTGCCTTTACCGAGCACCCGTTTAGCGAGGGCTTTGCCGTGGGTGACGCGCGCATCGCGACACACATCTACGAGGACGATTGCATCTCCAACGTCTACAGCATCATCCACGAGGCGGGACACGCCATGTACGAGCTGGGCGTCAATCCTGCCTATGCGCGCACCTGTCTTGAGGGTGGCACCTCCATGGGCATCCACGAAAGCCAGAGCCGCTTTTTCGAGAACACCGTGGGTCGCAGCCGCGCCTTTATGGGACCGCTGCTCGAGGTGCTGCGCCGCCACGCACCCGAGGTCTACGGCGACGTCGACGAGGACACGCTCTACCGCGCCGTGAACATCGCGCAGCCGTCGTTGATCCGCACCGAGGCCGATGAGCTCACCTATCCGCTGCACGTTATGGTGCGCTACGAGATCGAGCGCATGCTGTTTGCCGGCGAGGCCACGGCCAAGGACATCCCCGCGCTTTGGAACCGCTTCATGGATGAGTACCTGGGCATTCCCGTTCCCGACGACACGCACGGCTGCCTACAGGATACGCACTGGAGCGGCGGCTCGTTTGGCTACTTCCCCACGTATGCGCTGGGCAGTGCCTACGATGCCATGTTTGTGCCGGCCATGTGCCGCGACGGTGTCGACCTCAACGGCGCCTGTGCGAGCGGCGACCTGACACCCGTCCGCGCCTGGCTGGGCGAGCACATTTGGCAGTGGGGCCGCGCCAAGGACGCGCCGGAGCTCATCAAGGGCGCCTGCGGCATGGACTTTGACGCCCGCTACTACTGCAGCTACCTGCAGGACAAGTTCACCACGCTCTACGAGCTGTAAGGTATAACCGACACGCCAACGCAAAGGGGACGCCGCGGAACCAATCCGCAGCGTCCCCTTTCCACCTAGTCGTTTAAGAACGTCCCCAATGACTACCTTACAGAGCTTCCAGCGCGGCGGCGATGCGCTTCATGGCGGCATCGGCGGATGCTTGGTCGGGAGCTTCGGCCAAAACGCGAATCACAGACTCGGTTCCGCTCTTGCGTACGAGCACGCGACCCTCGCCTGCCAGCGCAGCCTCGGCCTCGGCGATGGCGTTCTGCACGCCCATGTTCTCGAGCGCGGCGTCCTTGTCCGCCACGCGCACGGCCACCTGCGCCTGCGGCAGCAGCTTGCACGGAGCCGTGAGCTGCGAGAGTGTCTCGCGCTCGGCACGAATCACTTCCATCACGCGCAGCGAGGTCATAATGCCGTCGCCTGTACGCTCGATATCGCCAAAGATCGTATGGCCCGTCTGCTCGCCACCCAGGCTGTAGCCGCCCTCGCGCATCTTGGCATACACATGACGGTCGCCCACGCCGCTGGTCACGGCGCTCAGACCGGCAAGCTCCAACGACTTGATCAGGCCAAAGTTGCTGGCGATCGTCGGCACCACGGTACCGCCCGAAAGGCGACCGTGCTTGTTCAGATACACGCCGCACACGTACAGGATCTGGTCGCCATCTACCACGCGACCGCGCTCGTCCACAGCCAAGCAGCGGTCGGCATCGCCGTCGTAGGCAAAGCCCACATCCAGGCCCTGCTCCACCACGTGGCGCTGCAGGCGCTCCATATGCGTGGAGCCGCAGTCGACATTGATGTTAAAGCCGTCGGGCGCGGCATTGATCACGCGCACATCGGCGCCCAGTGCGTCGAACACCGGCTTGGCCACCGAGGATGCCGAGCCGTTGGCGCAGTCGATACCGATCTTGACGCCCTGCAGCGAAAAGTTCGCACTGGCGATGAGCGAGGCAATGTAGCGGTTGCGACCCTGCATGTAGTCCACCGTGGCGCCGATATGGTTGCCCGTTGCCAGCGGCACCTCGCTCTTGCCATCGATGTAGTCCTCAATGAGCTCCAGCACGTCCTCGTCCATCTTAAAGCCGTCGCTGTTGACAAGCTTAATGCCGTTATCGCAAAACGGGTTGTGGCTCGCGCTGATCATGATGCCGCAATCGAAGCAGCCTTCCACGGTCTGATGCGCTACGCCCGGCGTGGGGATCACGTGCAGCATATAGGCGTCCGCACCGCTCGCGACCAGGCCGCTCACCAGCGCCGCCTCGAACATGTAGCTCGAACGACGCGTGTCCTTGCCCACGATCACGCGTGCCTTGCGCTCGCGGTTGGCACCGTAATACCAGCCCACAAAACGGCCAATCTTATAAGCGTGCTCTACCGTCAGCCCAACGTTGGCCTCACCGCGAAAGCCGTCGGTGCCAAAGTACTTCATGCGCTCTCCTTACAAAATAGGGGCGAACAGATTGCCTGTCCGCCCCAAAATGGTACTCGATTATCTGCGCTACCAGAAAAACCCTACGCCGACGCGCTGTCGCGAGCCGCCTGGCATGTAGGAGTCTGACGCAGCGTAAGCGGCTTGTCCCCCGCCTCGGCCGACGTGGTCAGCGTATACGTGATCGTCGTCGTCTCGCCAGCATGCAGGTCAACGGTGCCCGAATAGAAGGGGATTCCATGCCACGTAGCGGCACCAAGACCAAACTGGGTGCCCTCAACCGTAAGGTCACTGATGTTGCCGCCCGTCGGGGCAAACAACGAGACATTCAGGCGTTCGTCGTCACGCGCGGCATCGGGTGCGCTCGCCGCAACGTAGTCGGGCAGCTTGCCAGCCTCCTCCTGCGTCATGATGTTCGTCAGGGTAACGGTGATGCGATACGAGCACGTGCCGTCACCGTTCTTGATGCCCTGGCCAATCTGCGTATCGGCGTTCAGATACCAGTCGAGCTTAGAGAAGCTCAGGTTGTTAAAGTAAACGCCGGCAACAGGATCGGCACTCGGGTCATCCGGATCGGGCAGCGAAGCGTCAATGCCCGTCTCTTTGATGGCATTCTGCTCATCATCGTTTCTCATCCACGCGATCAGGCGGCCCTCTTTGGCACCGCGCTCAACGGCGCTGACAAGCTTCGTAACATCGACATCGCCGATACCGCCAAGGACCTTGTCGAAGGCAGCGCTGGCGACGGATGAAAAGATGCCGTCCGATTCCTCGACCGGATAGTTCCAGTACACATCGTGCATGAGGACCTTTGCGGCGTTGGTGCCGTCGACAACCGTTCCGTCGGGAAGTGACACGTTACCGACCAGGCCCAGCAGATACTGCAGGAACACCGGGTCGATACCGATGACGCCATCAACGTCCTGTCCATACTGGGACTTCCACAGCGCGGCGACACGCTGCGAGTTGCGGGGCCAATCAGGCGAATAGGTATTGCCCGAGTTGTACAGGTTACTGTGGTTGCCAAACAGCGCCTCATCCTCTTCGTCGACGCTCTCGACTGCCTCATCCTCGCTGAGTCCAATGCGGGGAACAAACTCGCCAATCGACATCTGGCCGTCAGTGACCGAAATCAGGCCCTGCGAACCGCCAAAGCCGCCGCAAGCACGAATCTCGACGTTGTTCATGGCG
Organism: uncultured Collinsella sp.; assembly: GCA_905211535.1. Lineage (GTDB taxonomy): Bacteria > Actinomycetota > Coriobacteriia > Coriobacteriales > Coriobacteriaceae > Collinsella. Next base: position 37,878 of record CAJMAZ010000009.1, read on the forward strand.
TACACAAGGTAGTTGCGCGTCTGGCCGTTGGCGCCGAGCATCTGGGGGAGGACGGGGGCGACCTTCTCCGCCGCGTCAACCGCACCGTTGAGGGTGGCAAAGCCGTCCTTGGCCTTATCGACCAGCTCGGTCACCTGGGAAATATGAGTATCGCCAATGCCCTGGACCTTCTCGTTGGCGCTCTTGAACACCTTCGAGCTGCTGGAAAGCGAATCGGCGACCGCCTGCAGCGCGGACACGTTAATCATGCCGTCCTGGAACAGCTTGCCGGGCGTAGCCTGCGAAAGGTTATCGGCCATGGGAACCAGCGCATTGCTCGAGACATCGGACAGGGCGTCGATCATGGTGCGGGCCGCATTGATATCGCTGCCATACACCGGGATAAACGAAGCCGCCGCCCACAGCGGGCTCGAGGTCTCCGCCTTCATGCTGTTGCAGAGCTCATCGATCTTCTTCGCGTCGTCAGGCAGCGTCGAAAAATCGCCCGACGTGACCTTGTCCTTAAGGCCACCGACGATCTCGACAGCCTCCTTCGCTTCACTCTTTACGGTCTTTGCCGAGTTAAGCAGCATAAAGCCGCTTGCGCCAAGCGCAACGAGAAGCACCGCGACTACAGCGGCAATAATGGCGCCGGTGTGACGCTTTTTGCGCTCGCCCTTGCGATGGCGATGACGGACCAGACCGTCAGAGGTCGAACTCGACGAAGCGTCGCTACCGTAGTTCAAGCCAAAATCGTAATAATCTTCCTTGGAACCCGAGCCCGCAAACTCGGTACCGCTATCATCCAGGCGGGCGAACGTGCCAGTCTCGGAGGCGCCGGTGTAAATCGTGCCAAGGTTACCCGTAAGCCCCGCGCCACCGGCAGAGGGATTATTGTTGGCGGCCTTGCCGGCATTAACGTTGCCGGCGCCATTCGCAGCGTTGGCAGCACCTGCGTTGTTCGCAGGTACCGAAGGAGCCCCACTCGGCTGCGACGCGGAGGTTGCACCGTCCGCAAAGACATTCCCTCTTGCACGGCCGGTCTTTTTTGCCTTTTGAGACTGCTCGTACAGAGCGGTAAACATCGCCGTCTCGCCCGGGGACACGCGCTTACCGGAACCGCCCTGTCCAGCGCCGCCCGGCGTGCCGGCCTTACCAGCCCCGTTCGGACGCGGCGGAACTGCAGGGCGGCCGCTATCGCTGCCCTTAAAGTGATTACCAGCCATAAAGAAATCCTCGCAATTGAGTCGCAATGAAAAAGTCCATAACGTTACTAGTTTATGGCATTTTGAGCATCGACAGCTAAACTCCAGACACGGACGTCAATTGGCGAAAATGCGGCACAACACCTTTCCCGTCTTGGCGGCGGCGCCAGCTACACCGTGAGGAACATCATCACGATGATCATGGCAAAGCCGATAAGGTCGGTCGGCAAAAACACCGTGCCCAGCATAACGGCGCTGGTGATGGTCGCCGAGACGGGCTCCACGGTTCCGATGAGACTCGCACGCACCGAGCCGATGTCCTTAACGCCCTGCATATAGAGCATGTAAGCAAAAAACGAGCCGATAACCACGAACACCGCGAGCGCCTCGACGCCGGCAGCGTCGAGTGCCGGCATATGCGCCCAGGGCTGCACGAAGACACATGAGATCACGCCCGCCGTGAGCATTGCCGAGCCCGTGACGATGGGGCTGCCGTATTCGGGCAGGATCTTGGCGGGAATCACCGCCATACACGCGGCGCTGACCGCACACATAAGACCTGCTGCCAGGCCAAGCGGCGAGATATTCAGGCTGATGGGGTCGCCGCCGGTGGCGATTAAAAAGGTTCCACCCAGAGCCAGGCCAATGCCGATGACTTCGCGAGTACGCGGCATGCGGCGATCGATCGCGCAGGTGTAGCCCATGATGATAACGAGCTGCAGGCACTGAAGCACCGTCGCGGTTCCGGCGTTCGTCAGGCGCACGGCCGAAAGATAGCAAAACTGGTTGAACAGCAGGCCAAAGGCGGTAAAGAGCAGCAGCTGCTTGCGATCGGCGGGTGTGGTCCAGAGCTTAATCAGGCGCTCGCGGTCGCGCGTAACAACCACGGCCATAAAGAGTAGACCGGCGAGAATCTGACGCACGCTCATAAGCCACAGCGTATCGACATGGTAGGTATCGAACAAAAAACTCGCGCTGGTGCCCGAGAAGCCCCAAAACGAACCGCCCACCAGCGTAGCCAAGACGCCCGTGATCATCTTGCGCGTCGAAGCGCTGTTCAGGCGCTCGCGCCAGGCGCGGCGTGTGCTACGGCTGAGCTCGTCGGTGCCCTCGGGCACATCAATGTTCGATATATCGGTCATCGGCACCGAAGCCCCTGCGCCTTCGACCTGCTCGACACACTCTTTGCTCATTCCACTCCCCCGAAACAGCCTGGAAACAATTCGGCTTACCTTACCACGGCGAAGTCACCAGCTGGAGGCTTGTCCGCTTATCGGTAGGACAATTCCGCAGGCGTCTTTCCATAGCTCGATACCGCAGTGGCTTTGCATTGGTCGACAGCCAAATCGCGGCAGCAGGCTCTTTTGAAATGGATATGACAAAGCCCCCGAACTCCACAATGTAAGCGATTTTTAAAAATGTTCTTGCCACCGAGTTCAGGCTCCGTTATATTATCCCTTGCGCGCTTGCGCACCCTTGATCGGGCGTTTAGCTCAGGGGGAGAGCGCTTCCCTGACACGGAAGAGGCCAGAAGTTCAAATCTTCTAACGCCCACCAAATGTTCGCAGCTCAGAGGCTATGCTCTCTGGGCTGTTTTGTTTTATGTCGCCAAATCAGCTGCCAACTCCAACCGCCCAAGCAACCACCCTGCCCATGCACAAAACCGCGTCAATAGCCACCGAGGCCGAGGCCAACGCGTCTCGAACCCATCCGAGCCGCAACTCCTCAGCAAAACGCCGCGATGTCTGCGCCCTGCGGTATCCTTGAACCACTTGCACCTGCAGTACCAAGGAGCCATCATGCGCACCGAGCTCGATGTTCCCTTTTCACGCAAAGAAGAAGCCAAGGCGCTGGGCGCCAAATGGGACCGGATCAAGAAGATCTGGTATGTACCCAGCGGCGTCAACCCCGAGCCCTTTGCCGAGTGGCTGCCCGGTGTTGACCGATCCGACCCCTCAGCGCCGTATATATATCTAGTACTGGGCAAGCGCGAGTGCTGGAAGTGTCACAAAGAGACCTCGGTCGCGGCCTTCGGCATTCCCTATCGAACCGATAACGACGAGAGCATCGCCATCGCGCACGCGCCCAACAAGGCCGGGCACATTGCCATCGACACGGCCAACGCCAACGCACTCGCCATCGTGCCCGCTCTTGGCTGCGTGCCGGGCGAGATCCGCGACTACCTTCATAAGCGCTGCGGCTACAAGCCCGTAGGCGCGCGAGCCTCCAAAGCCCCGTCGCTCGGCAACACGTGCACCAGTTGCGACGTGCTGCAAGGCAGCAGCTATCTGTTCGAGGAGCCCTCGTCCCCGTTTGCCCTCACCGCCATCAACAAGCTGCCGGCACTGGAGTTTATACGCGTCGAAGTTGCCGGCGTCTTTGGCGTCCCGGCCGCGCGTACCGACTTTGACCAGGCGCTCTTTACCTGGGCACGCGACCATCACGCCGAGTTCCACAAGCAGCTCGGTGAGGGGATTTATTTGTAGAGGCAAAAGACACTCACAGCTAACTCCTCCGCATCACCTATCCTTCGTCGCCGGCGTCGTACACGATATCGAGGCCACAAACAGGGCATTTCTCCGGATACACCGGCATATGAACGCCTGTCCGTTTTCTCACTTCGTCGCTGAGTCTGTCGCGCGCATCGATGAACCGAATGTCGAGACACGGTATTTGCGAGCCGCAGCAAGGGCAGGTGACGACAAACGACCCGCAATCAACCTCTACGCTCGGAAACATATTGTTGTCTATAAGGGCACACGGCAGTTTTCCGTACTTCCCCATCGCAATATCGCCTCGCCAGCTCATACACGCTCCCCTCTCGCTATACAAATCAGGAAGAGCATGCACCGGCGGGTGGGCGCGATATTGCATCGCCACGCGATCCGATCAAACAACACGATTGTCAAAGAATGCCAAAGCCAAATACGCTAATACGGCAGAAGCCCCGCCTTTTCACGCTTCTTTTCCGAGCGATCGAACTCAATGCGATGGGCCTCAAGAAACACCGTATTGGGTCGCCACTGACGCTCATTCGGCTGCCTTAGCGTCGCACCCGCAAAGGAAACGTAGTCGGTCTTATCCAGCAGGTACGATCCGCACAGCCGATATTCGCCGCAAACAGGCTCAAACGAAATCAGGTGAGCATCAAATAGGGAATGAAGATCGCGCCGAAGCAGAATGCCGTTGCTGGCAACCTGCGATTTGGGTCCCGAGTAATTCTCGATATGTGCAGCCTCCAGAGCTTCGCTGACGCCGCAGTCCGACACCGCGCAACGGCCATCATAGGCGGCAACGAGCTGCTTGCGGAACCATTGCTGCCCCAATCGCTCGCGCCTTAACGCATAGCGGACCTTTTCGTCGTCGGTCGTACCCTGTCCGGCAAACTCAATATCGACGGGCATGTGCTTCAGATAACTCATGTCGGGTGCAAAGCGAGGGTCCGGTCCGCCTTTATGAACAGGACCGTGCAGAACAAACCATCCGTTTTCGGGCTCGAACCGCTCAACAAACGCAAGGCCGAGCACCTTGTAGCCCACCTCGGTTGCAAATATGACTCCGACTGGAACGCCACATTCCATGCAGTTGAGCATTTTACGGTTGTAATTCTGGTCTCGGAAACCAACGGTACCCGGCGCTTGAACCGAGTACTTAATGACCCACGTACCATCGTCCAAATAGAGCGGAGGCACATCGGTGTAGAAGCTCTTTTTAGAGTTATGGACCGAAAGCGCAAAGATCTTATTGGGATCTTGCTTCACCCGATCCTGGCCCGGCCAGAAGATCCCTGAATCCCGCGTTACGGGAAAGAAGTCCGAGTCAATTCTCAAACGATACTGATACTGAGGGCTATCTTCCTTGGTGTGGTGCGGAAGGCTGGTCCAAACGCCGCCGCGCTGTTCCTCACCCAGAAACCACTCCCATGCCTCAACGTATTCGGAAGGCACGAGACTGCAGGCACGGTCATAGCTTGGTCCATCCATCAACGGAACAGCAAGGTCAATGTCGTTCATCGCCAGCACCTACAACCATACGAACGCGAGTCATGCCCCTCAATAATATGGCCGAGAGTCAATTATTACGAGATCTCATTCCGCGATCGGCACGTCGTTGATGCTCTCGGTTTGCCGTTGGCGCGCTTGTACCCCGCTACCCCACTCCCCTGTATACTGATGTAGCACGTGTTTCATCCGGGCTTGTTGGGCCGGATTGTTCATGGGAGGGTCTTATGATTGCTTCGAATCCGCCTAAGGGGAGCGTTTCTTCTTCGTCCATCAAGCCGGTTACGCGCAAGGCCGTGCGCTGCCAGCGCGAGGTCGCCTGGCTTGTCACGCAGGCGGCGGGCAGGCTTGTGGCGACCACTCAGGACGTCAATGCGCCTACGCCGAGCTTTGTGTTAGCGGCGGCGCTGGATTTTGTGCGCCAATTGGAGCTTGCCGCGCAGGATGCCAACGGCCACCTCGACTACCAGAACGTTATGGCGCCCGACCTGCAAACGTTCTGTCACATGGCCAAGTTGCCTGCCGCGCCCAATGCGCTTTCGGACGCAGGCTACATGTTTACGCTCTCGGGCGCGGACCTTATCCGCGACATCTATGCATACTGCAGCGAGCTCGCCGAGCGCCACGTCTTTGACGCGGCAGAAGTCAAACCGGGAAATGTCATCAAGCTGGTTCTTAGGTTGTTCTTGATAGACGGGTTCGGGGCCATGCCGGCGTAAGCCGAGTCTTTAGCATCACCGTCGACTGGGCAACAACCGCTTTACCTTAATGGACGCCAATCGAGGGTCGATTATTGGGTCGCCTCGTCCACTAACGCATCTATCCCACGCACTCCGACAGTCGATACTTGCGATTGCGGCTCGTCGCCGGCGCCGTGGGCTCAAGCTCGCCTTGAGCAATGAGCGCGTTGACGCGCGACCTAACCTGGGAAATTGTGAGCCCTGTGTGCTCTGCCAGCTCGCGCGTCCCCAGCTCGCCGTAGTGTTTGAGTGCCGTCACAATTAAGCCCCCGCCATGATCGACCGGCTCGATCTTTGAACGGTAAAGTACGACCTTGAACCGATCGAATCCGGGGCAGAACAGGGGCTCGGCCAGACCATGCGCGCGCATAGCATCGATCATCATCGGGATGCCCGAGCCATTGCCCTCAGTCGGCGAACCTGCGCCATCCGGCAGCGGGACAATCGACATGAGCTTCACAAGCGTCGCGTTACGGCATCGGGAGCTGCCGTCAAACAAATTCTCGCGAGTCTTTCCCCCGTAAAGGCCGCCAGGATTCGTCACCTCGACACGATCATCAAAGACGTCGACGGCAATCGATTGTCCACAGAACCGATCCCCGTATTCTCGATGGATTACGGCGTTGGCGATTGCCTCGCGCAGAACCTCCTCGGGAATCTCAAGCGAGTCGACACGCGAGACGCCTTGGACGGTCGAGGTTCGCCGCAAATTCTTGGCGACGGCTGCGACGGCATCCGAGATCATCTCGCCCAACGTTCCCTCACAGATTGTGCGGTCCATGAACCTCAGCGACCCCGCCATGCCCTTCTGAGTTCCCGCATGGACAGCCACGTCAATGAAGAGCTTGGGATAGAACTGCTGAGGGTAGGTGCCCACAACTAGGAGTCCAGCCTTGGTGACATTGCCCTGGGAATCAAGGATATTTAGGCGCTCCAGCTTCGTTTGTTTGTCCGGCGCGCCGCGCATTGCCCGGGGCGTCAACGAGAAAGCCCGATCTATCGTACGGTCGACCAGCGTCTCGTCGAGATCGTCCGCGCCCGCACCCGCCACCGCGTCGCGATCGCTCGGAGTCGCTCGACCGTATGACGCCAATGCGAGCACCTCGGTCGATGAAAGCGGCACATCTTTGTCATCGATGCGCTTGTAGCTGCCGCCCTGGGCGCCCCGCTCTATGACATAGCAGGGCTTGCTCGACGGATCGAGCTCCTCAATCGTAATGACGAGAACGATGACGCCCTGAAGCTCCGCTCGCTCGGTCCTGCGGAGAATGCCGCGGATAGATTTCCCTCGTCTCTCAGTTATCTCTCGTAATTATCTCTCATTTATCTCTCTATCTCTCGGCTTAGAGATAAGAGATAGATAGAGATGGAATGTCTACCATTTGCTTCATTTATACATATTTTTGCTGGTAGAACAATCGGTATTGAGACAATACATGATTGCCTGTCTCTTTGCTGCTCAGTTATCTCTCATATTTTTCTCTCATCTTCCTGTCATCTCTCATATTAGAGACGAATGAGAGACGAGAGATACGCGGGTGATGGACGAGCGAGGATTTTCGGACGGTCGGATATCGAGAGTGGATATTTGGACGGTTTTTGGGGCTTTTGCGGCAAATTCCGTCCAAATATCCACTCTCGTTCGATAGGTATCCGGAAATCCTCGCTCGTCCGTCCGAATATCCACTCTCGTTTGGCGAGTGTCCAATTTTCCACGCTCGTGCGGCGGGCACGCGGGACCTATGCCCAATCCGGCTGCATCGTCTCCAGTTCGCCGCAGGGTCGCGGCCCCATATGGGTATACTCTCGAGGATTCGACTCGATTCGCCCCCGCTGGGGCGTCAAAGGAGACTGCATATGTCCACCACCTCAACCGACCCGCGCGCCGCAGCCGCTGCACTGCTGGTGCCCGGCACTACCTGCCACGGCTTTGCCGTCGAGCGCCGCGAGACCGTGCCCGAGCTCGACTCGGACGCTTACGTGCTGCGACACACTGCCTCGGGCGCTCGCCTGCTGTACCTGGCGTGCGACGACGAAAACAAGGCCTTTGCCATTGGCTTTAAGACGCCGCCGGCCGATTCCACCGGCGTGTTCCATATTCTTGAGCACTCGGTGCTGTGCGGATCGGCCAAGTTTCCCGTCAAGGAGCCGTTCGTGGACCTGATCAAGAGCTCCATGCAGACGTTCCTCAACGCCATGACCTACCCCGACAAGACCATCTACCCCGTTGCCACCACCAACGAGCAGGATCTGTACAACCTGATGGACGTGTACCTGGACGCGGTGTTCAACCCGGCCATCTATACCAAGCCCACCATTTTTGAGCAGGAGGGCTGGCACTACGAGCTGGACCTGCCGGAGGGCGCCGAGAACGAGGGCGACGGCAGCTCCGCGAGCCTGTGCGAGGGCACGCTGCGCTATAACGGCGTGGTGTTCAACGAGATGAAAGGCGCGTTGTCCGACCCCATGAGCGTGCTGGACGACGCCGTCAACGCCGCGCTCTATCCCGACACCGCCTATGCGCACGAAAGCGGTGGCGACCCGCGCGCGATTCCCGCGCTCACCTACGAGCAGTTCCTGGACACGCACGCACGCCACTACAATCCTTCCAACTCCTACATCACGCTCTACGGCGACCTAGATGTGGACCGTGCACTGGCCTTTTTGGACGAGCGCTATCTGTCGCAGCCGAGCGCCGCGAGCCGCCGCATGGACGCTGCCGTCGCCGCCGGCGAGGACCCGTCCACGCTGGCACCCAATCCGCTGGGCGTGCAGGCGCCCGTGACCTGCGAGTACAAGCGCGTCGAGATGGCTACCACGCCCGAGAACGCCCTGGTGGGCCTGGGCCTTGTGCTGGGCAGCGCACTCGACCGCAAGCGCACGATCGCGGCGGATATCCTGTTCGAGGCGCTGCTGGGCTCCAACGAAGCGCCGGTTAAGAAGGCCATTCTGGCCGCCGGCCTGGGCGGCAACGTGGTGAGCTACACCGCGGCCGAGAGCCTGCAGCCCTACGAGCTCATCATGCTGCAAAACGCACAGCCCGGCGTGGCGCGCGAGCTGCGCCGCGTGTTCCAGGACGCCTGCCGCGACCTATGCGAGCATGGCGTTCCGCGCGAGCGCCTGGAAGCCATCATCAGCAGCAACGAATATGACCTGCGTCAGCGCGACTACGGCATCGCCGACGGCGTGGCCATTGCGTGCGACGCGCTGAGCACGTGGCTCTACGATGACGACGCCGCGACGCTGGCGCTCAAGTACGGCCCGGTGTACGAGGAGCTTCGTGGCGAGCTGGACGGCAGCTACTTTGAGGACCTGCTGCGCGAGCTGGTGCTGGAAAACGACCACATGGCGCTGGTCGAGCTGGTACCGGTTGACGCCGCCGAGGGTTCGGAGAGCGCCGAGGCCGCCGAGCTGGCAGCCAAGCGCGATGCCATGACCGATGCCGAGCTGGCCGACGTGGTCGAGCGCACGGCTGTGCTGCGCGCCGCGCAGGAGGCCGAGGACACGCCCGAGGCCAAGGCCACGCTGCCGCGCCTGCGCGTGTCCGACATTGGCGAGGCGCGCCCCGAGCCGCCACTGGTCGTGGACACCACTGCGCCCATCCCCTGCCTGCGCCACGGCATCCCCACCAACCGCCTGGCCTACGCCATGCAGTATTTCGACCTGAGCCGCGTCGCGTTTGAGGACCTGCCCTATGTGACGCTGCTCTGCCGCCTGCTCAAACAGCTACCCACGAGCGAGCACTCGGCCGAGGAGCTCGACAACTTGCTCGCCGGCAAGCTGGGCTTTTTGAGCTTTACGACCGAGGTCATGACCCAACCCGACGTGGACGGCGTGCGCCCCTACCTGCTGGTGAGTGCCGGCGCCCTGTCCGAGAAAATCGATGCGCTGGCAAGCCTGCCGCGCGAGGTATGGTCGAGCACGCTTTTGACAGACGCCGACGCCGACCGCGTGCGCGACGTGCTCACGCAAATTCGCATTGGGCTTGAGCAGGGCTTTATCAACAACGGCCACTCGGCGGCGCTCGGTCGCGCGATGAGCTACAGCTCGCCTTCGGCCGTGGTGCGTGAGCAGCTCTCGGGCGTAGACTTCTACCTGTTCCTGCGCGATTTGCTCGAGCACTTTGACGAGCGCGTGGACGGGCTGCGTACCAAGCTTGCCGAGCTGGCGGAGCGCATCTTTGTGGCCGATGGCTGCATGGCGAGCTTTACCGGCAGCGACGAGGACTTTGACGCGTACTGGGATGCCGCGGGCGACCTGGGGCTGGACGCTGGCGACGGCGCCGATGCCGGCCGCGACGCGCTCGTGGTGCCGGCGCCGTGCGACCGTCACGAGGCCTTTGTCATCCCCAGCGACATCTGCTTTGCGGCAAGCGCGTGCGACCCGCGTCGCTTAGGGCTTGACGTGACGGGCGCCTGGGCGGTTGCCGCCAACGCGCTCTCCTACGACTATCTGTGGAACGAGATCCGCGTTAAGGGCGGCGCGTACGGCTGCGGATTCCGCGCGGCCGGCGAGCGCCAGGCGGCGTTCTACACCTACCGCGACCCGGCAATCGACCCCTCGATTGAACGCGTGGCGCGCGCGGGCGAATGGCTCGGCAGCTTTGAGCCCGACGAGGCCGCCTTTGAGGGCTTTATCGTGAGCTGCGTGAGCGGCATGGATGCGCCGGTGAAGCCGTACGCGCTCACCAAGCGCCGCAACACGACCTACCTGGCCGGGCTCGATCCGCACGCACGCGAGGAACGCCGCGCCCAGATGCTCGCCGCCACGCCCGGTGAGCTTCGCTCGCTCGGTGCCGACGTGACGCGAATCGCAGCCGAGTCGCCAACCTGCGTCTTTGGCGGCCGAGACGTCATCGCCAAGAGCAACGCCGGCTTTAACGTCGTCGACCTGATGGGCTAACGCACAGCAAAGGTAGATTTTTGGGACATGCCTGAAAATCTACCTTTTTCTGCGGCTTGGGCGAGGCGGCGCAGCCCACCGCGGCGGTTTGTCTCGATCTGTAACATCTAGACGGCAATATCGGCTCCAGATGTTACAGATCGAGACGTTCCCGAACGGCACCAGCTCTTTGTCTCAATCTGTAACATCTAAGTCCAATTTTGCCGAGTTACTGTTACAGATCGAGACAAACCGCCGCAGACGCCCATCACAGCACAGACCACCACGAAGGTGCATGTGTCCCCTTCGTGGTTGTTCTTGCTGTTTACCCAGATAAAACCAGCCAAAATAAACCTGTCCCTTTTTGGCAGGTTTGCTAGAGGAGGTTGGGATGGACAAGGCTAAATTGCGGCGAGCGGTGATTGCCCGGCGCGATGCGATTGATTTGGATGTGCGGGCGGCGAAGTCTGCCGTTATCTGTGCGCGGCTTGTTGAGCGACTGGGTCGCTCGGATCCCGCGGCACCGCACACCGTTGCCGTCTATGCCGCGATGGGTTCCGAAGTCAATCCCGCCGCGTTTGCCGCGGCGGCCGCCAAACGCGACTGGCGCGTGGCCTATCCGTGCATGCTCTCGGCAGCCGAAGCCACAGCTTGTGGCCAGCGCATGTGCATGCGGGCAGTTGCCGCCGGCGATGCGTCCGCGGCCCCGTTTATCGCCCACCCTACGCGGGCCTTCGCGGCCACGGACATCGACAGCAGCCGCTTCCCTATCGTGCCTGCCGAGGCTCTCGACATGATTATCGTGCCACTCGTAGCCTTCGACCGCGCCGGCGCGCGCCTGGGCTACGGCGGCGGCTGCTACGACCGCTACCTGCCCATGCTCTCGCCCGCATGTCAAATCATCGGCATCGCCTTTGACGAACAGCGCGTCGACCACATCCCCACCGATGCCCACGACCTGCCGCTGCCCAACATCATCAGCGCCTAACCGCTGCCACATCAGGTACGGCTACAGCAGTACCATCGCAGCCTAATGCTCCTCGCCGGCGCGGGCCAGGTCGTAGGGCGTGGTCTGGTAGACGTAGTAGTTGAGCCAGTTGGTGTAGAACAGCTGAGCCTGGCTGCGCCAGACGTTACGCGGCTCGGCGGTGGGGTCGTCGTTCGGGAAGTAATGCGCCGGCACCTCCGGGTTAAGTCCGCGCTTCACGTCGCGCTCGTACTCCAGACGCAACGTGTCGGTATCGTACTCGGGATGGCCAAAGACAAAGAAGCGACGGCTGTCGGTCGACTTGACGATGTACAGGCCCACCTCGTCGGACACGGCCACGACCTCAAGCTGCGGCTCGGCCTCCACGTCCTCGCGACGCACATCGGTGTTGCGCGAATGCACGGCATAGAAACGGTCGTCAAAGCCACGGACCAGCGGGCTTTGCGGCTTCACCAGATAATGCTCGAACACGCCACTTGCCTTTGCCGGCAGGTCGTGCTTCTGAATACCGTAATGATGGTACAGGCCGGCCTGCGCGCCCCAGCAAATGTGCAGCGTAGAGTGTACGTGCGTGGTGGACCAATCCATGATCTGGCAGAGCTCGGGCCAGTAGTCGACCTCCTCGAACGGCATCTGCTCCACCGGGGCGCCCGTGATGATCAGGCCGTCGTAGTGGATGTCGCGGATATCGTCGAACGTGCGGTAGAACGTCTCCAGATGGCCGGCGCTCACATGCGTGGCCTCGTGCGTTTTGGTGCGCAGCAGGTCCACCTCCACCTGCAGCGGCGTGTTGGAGAGCTTGCGCATGATCTGCGTCTCGGTGGCGATCTTGGTGGGCATGAGGTTGAGGATGAGCACGCGCAGCGGGCGGATGTCTTGGTGCAGCGCGCGGTACTCGGTCATGACAAAGATGTTCTCGCTCTCGAGCTGCGCGGCAGCAGGGAGGGCGTCGGGGATGCGAATGGGCATGGATGCTCCTTACGAATCAGTTGCAGTTATGGTACAACGAGCGGCCCCATCCGCGCGAGCATATCGCCCAGCGATGCCGTCAGCGGCCCAAATCACTCCAAAAGTAGAGATTAAGGCATACCCAAAATCTATGGCGCTTTAGCCTAGCAAAGTGGCAGCAGGACGTTACAATGGTTCGACACGAAAAACTCGGCCGAAAGGATGCATATATGTACCAGACGCGTAAGATCGGTGTGGTCGGCCAGGGCCACGTAGGAGCACATGTTGCCAACAGTCTGCTCATGCAGGGCATTGCCGATGAGCTGTACCTGTGCGATATCAACGAGGCCAAGGTGACGTCCGAGGTCCAGGACCTGCGCGACTCCCTTTCGTTTGTCCCGTACAACACCAAGATCGTCAACTGCTACGACCACTACGAGGAGCTGGCCTGCTGCGACGTCATCGTCAACGCCGCCGGCAAGGTCGCGCTTGCCGCCGGCAACCGCGACGGCGAGCTGTTCTTTACCACCGACGCCGCCCGCACCTTTGCCAAGCGCATCGTCGACGCCGGCTTTGACGGCATCTTTGTGAGCATCTCCAACCCCTGCGACGTCGTGTGCACCGAGCTGTGGCACCTGACCGGCTACGATCCCAAGAAGATCATCGGCTCGGGCTGCGGCCTGGACTCCGCCCGCCTGCGCACCGAGATCTCCAAGAAGGTCGGCGTGAGCCCCAAGTCTATCGACGCCTACATGATCGGCGAGCACGGCTTTAGCCAGCTGGCCGCCTTTAAGGCCGCAACCATCGCCGGCAAGAGCCTCAACGAGCTCCAGGCCGAGAACCCCGACAAGTATGCCTTCGACCACATGGAGGTCGAGGAGCTCGCACGCAAGGGCGGCTATGTGACCTACCAGGGCAAGCAGTGCACCGAGTACGCCGTCGCCAACTCCGCCGCGCGCGTCTGCGCCGCTGTGTTGCACAACGAGCATGCCGTGCTTTCGGCCTCTACGCTTATGACCGGCCAGTATGGCGAGGAGGGTATCTTTACCTCCCTGCCGTGCGTGATCGGTGCCGAGGGCGTCGAGGAGGTCTACACGCTCGACCTGTCCGAGCACGAACTCGAGGGCTTCCACAAGAGCTGCCAGCACATCCGCGACAACATCGCCCAGCTCGACTGGTGGGATGCCGAGGCATACGACGCCAAGTAAGCCGCTGGCTGCCGCAACCTTGCGAATCTAAGCGCGATACCAAGCGGGCCGCGCCGGAATACTACCGGCGCGGCCCGCTTTTTACGCACGCTGTTCGCTTGCGAATCGAAGGTGAATGCTTTTCCCGTTACCTAGTACTGCTCGATGCCCATGTAGCGACGAATCTCAGGGCTGTGGTCGAACACCTTTCCGCGGGCGGCGCGCAGCTCGCAGCTCATGTTGTAGAAGAAGATCGGCTCCAGGTACGAACGCACGCTGGCGGACACCTCGCCCACGCCGTACTCGAGTGCATCGAGCACCATAACCGTATCGGTGTGCGTGTTGAGGAACGCCAGCGCGCGCTCCTCCATGGGGCGGCACTCGCCCGATCCGAGCTGCACAAAGTAGAACACGCCGGGCTCGGTAGCCTCGAAAGGACCGTGGAAATACTCGCCGGAGTGGATGTAGCAGCAGTGCTGCCACTGCATCTCCATAAGCGAGCAAATCGCCATGGCGTAGGTCTGGCTAAAGTTGGGGCCGGAGCCCAGGATGTAGAAGAACTTGTGCTGCTGGCAGAGCTCGGCAAAACGGGCGCCTAGCTCGGCGTTGACCTTTTCGCGGGCGGCGGGCAGCAGCGCATCCATCTGCTTGAGGCCCTCGTACATGTCAGCGAGTGCCTCGTAGCCTTCCTGCTGGTCGAGCAGCTCGGCGGAGATCAGAGCGCCGATACCCTGAGGCACCTCGGCCTGCGGCACGCCCTCGCCCCAGGGGTAGACCCAGGTGGTCCACTTGCCGTTGTCGATCTTGGAGCCCTCGCAGTCGGTGAGGGCAACGACCTCGGCGCCAGCGGCCAGCGCCATCTCGCAGCCGTCGACGACCTCCTGCGTATTGCCGCTGTGGCTGCAGGCGATGACGAGCGACTTCTCGCCAAGACTCTTGGGAGCCATCAGGCAAAACTCGCGCGCCGTATAGACCGTCGAGGTAAACGTGGTGGCCTCGCGCTTGAGCAGTTCGTTAGCCGGCATGAGGTCGATCATCGAACCGCCACAGGCGATCCAAAAGACGTTCTCGACCTTGCCCTTGCGCTCGATGATTTCCTGAACCAGATCGTGTGCGTTCATGCTGATGCTCCTCCTTGTGGGGCGGCTTTGAACGACGGCAGCTCGTACCTGCTGTCGTTCTATGTTGTCCTATTTATAGCACGTGCAACAACGCCCGTGAAGTCATCTCGGCAAATTTGTTCTATGTTGTTCTATCTGTGGACGTTAGATGTCGAAGACGTAGCGCGAGCCCACGATCTTTTGGCGGCCGAGCAGTAGAGGGCGCCCGCCGGCGTCGGTAAAGTAGGCCTCCATATAGAAGAGCGGCTCGCCGACCGGCACCTCCAGCAGCGGGGCCGTCTGAGCATCGGCAAGCGCAATCTCCACGGTGCAGGGGTCGGACTTGAGCGGCGCGCGACCCGAATGCTCGGCAACGAGCGCAAAGATTGAGTTATCGGTGAGGTCCTCGTCGGCCAGCGTCTGCAGGTAGGGATGGTCGGCGAGCACAAAGGCGTTGTTCTCGAGCATGACGGGGATGCCATCGGCCGTGCGCACGCGCTCGACCACGATAAGCTCGCAGCCGGGCTCCACGCCAAAGAACGCCGCATCCTCGTGCGTCGCCGCGACCACCGTGCGCGACACCAGACGCGCACCCGGCACCATGTCGTTGGCAGCACAACCCTCAGTAAAGCTCTGGACGTCACCCTTCTGGCGAATCTTGCGTTTGAGCTTGGGGGCGCACACAAAGGTGCCCCTCCCCTGCTGGCGGTTGAGATACCCCGCACGCGACAGCTCCTCGATGGCACGGCGCACGGTGATGCGCCCCACGCCGTAGGACTTCGCGAGCTCCATCTCGGCAGGGATGCGCGAGCCGGCAGGGTACACGCCGCGCGCGATCTCGCCCTTTAGGTCGTCCATGACCTGCTGGTACAGCGGCACGGCGGGCACGTCAGTGCGGTCGGTTTTATCGTCGAATGTCATCGTTACGCTCCATCCCGCGCATGCTCGGACTCAAATTCTTCAATCGCCGCCATAAACTGCTCGCCAAAGGCGTCGGCTTTTTTCTCGCCAATGCCGTTGACCTGGATCAGCTCCTCGCGCGTCTGCGGACGCAGGCGGCACAGGCCGCGCAGGGCCTTGTCGGAAAAGACCATATACGGCGCCATCTCCAGCTCGGTCGAGATCTCCTTGCGGAGGGCACGCAGGCGCTCGAACAGCTCGGCATCGTCGCCAACGCGCGGGCGCTGATCCAGCTCGGCCTCCTCGCGCAGCAGATCGACGGCGCGGCGGGCGCGGGCCGAGGCCTTGCGCTTGGACGCGCGACGCTTAACGGTAAAGACGAACGCCTCGTCCTCGACCTCGCCGGCACGCGGACCCAGTCCCACGACCGGGTACTGCCCCTGCGAGGTGGCCAAATAACCGCGACCGCACAGCTGGCCGATGATGTCCTTGATGCGCCCGACCGATTCGCTCGACAGCTCACCGTAGCCGCGGTCCTCGTCCAGATGCATCTGGCGAATGCGCTCGGTGTTGCCGCCGTGGAGCACGTCGGCGATCAGCGACTTGCCAAAGCGCATGGGACGCGTGGCCACATAGCGCACGGCGGCGCGGGCCATATCGGTGACGTCCTCGACCTCGAACTGTGTGAGGCAGTTGCTGCAGTTACCACAGCCCTCGACCTCGTCCGTAGCGGTGCCGCCCGCGCCAGCCGAAGCAGCATGCTCGGCCGCGGCCTCGTCGCCAAAGTAGCGCAGCATGTATTCGCGCAGGCAGCCGGTGGTATTGCAGTAGCCCTCCATCTGGCTGAGCAGGCGGTAGCGATTCTGGAGCGCCCACGCGCGCTGCTCGTCGTCGAGCGCCTCATCGGCAGCATCGCCGCGATCGATCAGAAAGCGGCGCATGCGAAAATCGTTGCCGTTCCACAGCAAGTGGCAGCTGGCCGGGTCGCCATCGCGGCCGGCACGGCCCGCCTCCTGGTAGTAGGCCTCGATGCTCTCGGGCACGTTGTTGTGGATCACGTAGCGCACGTTGGGCTTGTCGATGCCCATGCCAAAGGCGTTGGTGGCAACCATCACCTGGATATCGTCGTCGATAAAGGCGCGCTGGCTTTGGCGGCGGGCGTCGTTGCCCATGCCGGCATGGTAACGGCCCACGCGAATGCCGCTGGGTCCCAGCGCCTCGGCAAGCTCGCCCGCCAGCGCATCGACCGTCTTGCGAGTCGAGCAATACACGATGCCGCTCTCGCTCGAATGCGCAATCACGTAGTCGCGCACCCAGGCAGTCTTGGCCTTGTCGCCCATCTCCTCGCAACCAAAGTAGAGGTTCTTGCGATCAAAACCCGTCACCACCGTCGCGGGGTTTTGCAGGCCGAGCATCTGCTGAATGTCCGCACGCACGCGCTCGGTCGCCGTGGCGGTAAACGCCGCCACGATCGGGCGCCGCGGCAACGAATCAATAAACTCGCGAATCTGCAGGTAAGCGGGGCGGAAATCCTGGCCCCATTGGCTCACGCAGTGGGCCTCGTCAATGGCCACGAGCGGCACGCCAATGCCGCCGTCCGCCGCGGCTTCCTGCGCAAAGGCCAAAAAACGCGGCTCGAGCAAGCGCTCGGGCGCCACGTACATAAGCTGGTAGCGGCCCTCGCGCGCCCGCTTGAGCACGGTGTTTTGCTGGGCCGGAGTAAGGCTGGAGTTGAGATAGCTGGGTCGCGCACCCGCCGCGAGCAACGCACGGGTCTGGTCCTCCATAAGCGACAGCAGCGGACTCACCACAAAGGTGATGCCGGGCAGCATGAGCGCGGGCACCTGGTAGCAAATGGACTTGCCGGCGCCCGTGGGCATAACACCCAGCGCATCACGACCGGCAAGGATCGCATCGACCATGCGGTCCTGTCCCGGGCGAAACGAGGTGTAGCCAAAATAGGCGCCGAGCGTGTCGAGCGCCATCTGCTGCATGCTATCGGTCATGGTTTCCTAACGTCCAAGTCATCTGCCGCCGATTATACGCCGCCACGCGGACCGGCGTCGCCCGGCTGCCGATCACGGGTAATACAATCAAGGCGGACGAGCGTGGGTTTTCTGACACTCTCTTGACAAGCGTGGAAACGTCGCTGATTGAGCATAAGTCAGACACTATGACCCAATCCAGGGGCACGGAAACGACAGGAGCCCCCGCTCGTGA